>JAAVHB010000015.1 GCA_014799955.1 Butyrivibrio sp.
CATGACCGTTGCCGTAGCCTCCAATCCCAAAATGTATGTGCGGATGGCACCGAGAGAAAGCCAGATGCCCGGAGGAAGCATATCGCCGTCGGAGGGGTATCTTGACAACATTGCGGATTTCGGGGAAAAAGTTTATTTTGAACTTCCGCAGGATAGCTGTACCGGAGAGTGCATAGGCTGGACCGTAGGGAGCGTAAACTCCCAAAAGGTATATCTTTTTACCGACGAGAAGGGAGTGCATCTTACGCACAGCTCTTCATATGACAGCAGAGCGGGATTTTATGTAAAGCTTGATGACGATTTCATGTATGATATGCCGTTAAACGGAACCGTGAATTTTCTTTACGTCAGCATGACAGGCGTGATAGTGCTTCCCACCGATATGGTAAAAAGAGAGTCCGACGACAAAACCTTTGTATGGCGCGTGAAGGACGGCCAGCTCGTGAAGCAGTATGTGCTTGTTGACCAAAATATTGCGAACGGTCAGAATCAGGTAATACTTTCGGGAATCAGTCCCGGTGACGTGCTGGCGGTTTCTTATTAGACGGAGGCGAGGTTGTGTTAAGATTTGTATTGAATAAAATTAAAAATAAAAAATGGCTTAATCTTTGTCTGCTTGCCGGAATCTCTCTGCTTGCGGCGGTTTTTACATGCCATCCTATGCTTGAGAACGGCTCCGCCAACCGTCTTTTACGAACGGGCTTTGCCGAATATGCGGAGGAAAACGGAGAGTTTCCAGCCGTATTTTCCAGAGACGGATTATATGATATAAATGAATGCCGGACCTCGGCGGAGGCGTACGAAAAGCTTGATACAAGGGCGGAGGACTGGCTTAGGTATATCGGCGCTCACTCCGTGGAATCGCAGAAGTACATCAGTATGACCGGCAGCAGCACGAGCAGCAATCTCGGATCTAAAAGCAGAATGACCTCGGTTGCGTGTATGAGCGATCTGAAAGAACATGCCGAGGTCGTAAACGGGGTATGGGCCGACGAATATGTGACTGACGACGGAGAATACGCCTGTATGGTCAGCGAGAGCGTATCCGACGAAATGGGATTTATTGTAGGGGAAAAGATTTTCTTCGATTATCAGACGGACAGCGACGAAAGAATTATGACGTTAGTGGTTGCGGGAATAATAAAAGAGGCCTCCGCCACGGACCCGTACTGGGAAATAAGACTTTCGGATATTACCAGACAGGTTTTTGTGACAGAGGAGGTTTTTGACAGCCTGATTGAGCGTTTTGATTATAAAACTATTGTATATAAGCACAGGTTCATGCTCGACTATACGATGATAAACAGTAAGAACGCATCGGAATATCTGGAATGTATGAAGACTCTTCTGGAGGAGGACAGAGAACTCTCAACAAATGCCGTGGATATACTCAGGCAGTTTGAGAACAGAAGAAATACCGTGAAGACAATACTGTGGGTGCTTGAGCTGCCCTGTGTTGTGCTGCTTGTGCTTTTCATATACATGGTTTCCTCGCAGATTCTTGTTTCCGAAACGGGAGAAATCGCCGTTTTAAGAAGCAGAGGTGTTACAAGGAGGCAGACCTTAAGGCTTTATCTGCTGCAGTCGGTTATAATATCCGTCGCCGGACTTGCGGCGGGCATGCTGTTGGGCTTTTTGTTATGCAGATGCGCGGCATCCACCGACGCCTTTTTGAAATTTACGTCAAAGGACGTGAGTATGTATAATCCGGTGTGGGAAATGCTGCCCTTCGGAGCGGCCGCGTGCCTGCTCGCAATTCTCTTTATGACGCTTCCGGTTCTGAAGAAATCGCGTATTACGATTGTGGAGTACAAAAGCGACAGCTTTTCCTTCAAAAGCAGGCCGTTTTGGGAGAAATATTTTATAGACGTAATCCTTTTGGGAATAGCCTCATATCTTTTGTACAATTACAACAAGCAGAGCGAGGCAATATCCTTGGACGTAATAGCGGGAAACGGGCTTGACCCGATAATATTTCTGGACGCGTCGCTTTTTATTTTCGCGTGCGGACTTGTGCTGCTGCGTCTGACGCGGTATATCGTTATATGGGTGAACCGTATCGGACAAAAGCGCTGGAAGGCTCCGATGTACGCGTCTTTTTTACAGATAATCAGGAACTTCGCAAAGCAGGGATTTATATCGGTTTTTCTCGTAATGACGATAGCCATAGGAATTTTTCAGGCGAATATGGCAAGAACGGTCAACGAGAACAATGAGGAAAGAATACGGTATAATGTCGGCTGCGATGTCCGCATGAATGAGAGATGGAAAAAGCATGTGCGCATGAGCGGCAGCCAGGCGGTATGGGTTTATACGGAGCCGGATTTCGGACGCTACAGTGAGCTTGTGGACTCGGGACTGTGCGAAAGAATTACCCGTGTTATAGAGGATAATGATGCAATTGTAAAGATAGGAAACTCAACTATCAGAAAATGTCTTCTTATGGGAATAAATACAAAGGAATTCGGCGAAACGGCGAGGCTTGCCGATGGGCTTAACGACAGTCATTGGTTCAACGCGCTCAACGCGCTTGCCGCAAAGCCCGAGGGGGTTATAATATCCCGGAATATGGCGGAGAATTATTCCGTAAAGGTCGGGCAGAGAATATCCTATACCCGGTATAATCCGGCGAATCCCGCCGGCGACCTTGCCGGCACGGCGTCAGCCGAGGTAGTTGCGATTGTTGACGCGTTTCCCGGATATGAAAGGTACGGTTATGAATACGATGAGGACGGCAATTTTGCCAGCCGTGAAAATTATCTGGTCGTGGGCAATTACGCTCAGGTTATCAACGATTTCGATATGTTTCCGTACAGCGTCTGGATGCGTCTTGCCGAAGGCACGGAAACGGAGAATATCAGAGAATGGCTGGAGCAAAAGGCGGTAAGCGTTGAAAAATGGAGTTCGGTTGACGAGAAAATAAGCGAAAGCCGGAGCTCTGCTCTTATACAGATTACGAACGGAATGTTTACGGTGAGTTTTATAATATCAATACTTATATGCGTAACGGGATTCCTGATATACTGGATTATGTCCATAAAAAACAGAGAGATGCAGCTTGGAATATACCGCGCGATGGGAATGCGTATGTCGGGAATAAGGAAGATGCTTGCAAATGAGCAGATTTTCGGCTCACTGCTTCCGGTGTTTGCGGGCGGCGGAGCCGGAATGCTAAGCACGTTTCTTTTCGCGCGCCTGATTGCGTTGGTATATCTGCCCGAGAGCCACAATATTGCGGTTCGGATTTTTACGGACATATCCGACGTAATCAAGATATTTGCGGTGGTTTTAGCGGCGGTGATTGTCTGCTTCGCGGTAATCAGGCAGCTGATTAAGAATATGAAGATTGCTCAGGCGCTTAAGCTTGGAGAGGATTAGTGAGAATGTTAGGAGGGCTTATGGAAGCGGCGGTACATACCGAGCATATTGCGAAATGCTTTAAAATTCCGGGGCGCGAGGATTTTTACGCGCTCAGGGATATTAATATAGAGGTTCCGGAGGGGAAGCTCGTCATTTTAAAGGGGCGCTCCGGTTCGGGCAAAACTACTCTGTTAAATATCTTAAGCACCCTTGACGCTCCTTCAAAGGGCGAGGTATGGTTTGGCGGCGAAAAACTGTCGGAGCTTGGAGAGAAGCAGAAAGAGAAGCTGCGCAGGCAGAAAATGGGATTCGTATTCCAGTCAATCGCGCTTATACCCGTTATGAGCGCGTACGAAAATATGGAATTCGCCCTGCGCCTTTCGGGATATGAGGGTAACCATGACCTGAGGATACGGGAGCTGATGGAGCGCGTCGGACTTTCAAAACGTATGCACCATATGGCAAACCAGCTTTCGGGAGGAGAGCAGCAGCGTGTCGCGATAGCCCGCGCAGTCGGACACCATCCGTCCGTTATTTTCGCGGATGAGCCGACGGGAGCCTTGGATACCGAGTCGGGCATTGCGGTTGTGCGGCTTTTTAAGGAGCTGGTCGCAAATGAAAACACGACGGTTCTTATGACCACGCACGACCCGAATCTCATGGAGCTTGGCGATATTGTTTATGAAATCGCGGATGGGAGTATTTTATGAAAAAGGACACGGCATATATTGTGCAGGATGATATTCCTGAGAATGTTATTATATACTGCGACAGTCTGGTGAAAATATTTATGTCAGAGGGACTTAAGGTCATGGCGCTTCAGGGGCTTGACCTTGAGATAAAGCGCGGCGAGATGATGGCTATTATAGGCAAATCCGGAAGCGGCAAATCCACTTTGCTCAATATGATAGGCGGTCTGGAAACGCCGTCGGCGGGGCGGCTCTGCATCGAAGGACGCGAGATGTCTCAGCTCTCCGAAAAGGACATGGTATTTTACCGTAAAAAAACCGTGGGTTTCGTGTGGCAGAAAAGCTCGCGCAATCTTTTTCCGTATCTGAGTGTGCGCGAAAATGTAGAGGCGCCGATGTATTTTGAGAAGGGCAAGGAAAAAGAGCGCAAAAAAAGGGCTATGGAGCTGCTTGCGGAGGTCGGAATGGCGGAGCACGCGGACAAATTCCCTTCGCAGATATCGGGCGGAGAGCAGCAGCGCGTCGCAATAGCTGTGGCGCTTGCCAACAATCCCTCAATACTGCTTGCGGACGAACCGACGGGAGCCGTTGACAGCAAAACAGCCGATATGATTTTTGATTTGTTCAGACGACTTAACGAGAAGCACGGACTCACGATTCTTATAGTAACCCATGACATGAGCCTTGCGGACAAGGTGCAGCGCACCGTTATGATAGCCGACGGCAAAATCAGCACCGAGAAGGTGCGGCGCGAGCTGTACGAGAAGTCAGAGGGCGGCTTTGCCTCCGTTGGCGGTGAGGACGAGGAAACTCACGAGGAATTTTCCGTTCTCGATAAAGCGCACAGACTTCAGCTTCGCGACGATGTACTGGCGCAGGCGGGAATCACTTCAAACCGCGTAAAGGTCGAGGTGATTGACGGCAAGGTTGTAATCAGCAAGGAAAATTAAGGAATAAGCACGTCAAAATATTCTGCCAGCAGATACCAGTTGGCACGGAAAAGATTCATAACCGTCCAGTAGCCCGCGCCCCTCAGTCTGTATTCGAGTATCAGATTGAATTTTGCGCGGACGCTGCGGATGTCCTCAAACCATACCTCATGGTTTTCTCCGTCTTTGGAATAGTAAAAATAAGGAGCCATAGCGGTTTCGTCATAAAGTATTTCGACGTTGTTTTCCACGGCAAGCTGTACCGCCTCAACGCTGCCGAGCGTGACAGCGCCCTGTCCGCCCCGTACATAGGGGAGCGTCCAGTCATAGCCGTAGTTCGGAATTCCGAGGTGAATTTTTTCCGGCGGAATTACGGAAACGGCGTAGTCAAGAACCTCGCGCACCTTATTGATAGGAGCTACAGCCATGGGCGGTCCGTATTTATAGCCCCATTCGTAGGTCATAAGCAGTACATAATCGGCAATCGCGCCGAGCGCGGCGTAATCCTTGCCCTCATACAAAAGCCCACGCTGCGCTGCTGAGGTTTTCGGGGCAAGCGCAACGGAAACCGGATAGCCGAGCGAGTGCACTGCTTCGGTTATATATCGCACAAAATCCGTAAAAGCGTCCCTGTCCTCCGCTTTGATATATTCAAAATCAATATCAACGCCGTAAAAGCCTTTTTCCTGTACGGCGGCGATGATATTGTCCTTTAGACGTTCCCTTGCCTCCGTATCGTTTACAACCGCGGATATGAGATTATTATTGAAATTGCCGTCCGCTCCGAAGGGTGTCAGAGTGAGCACCGGTTCGGCTGTAAACTGGGCCGCCGCCTCTATCATAAAGCCGTCGTCCAGTATCGGAGGAACAAGCTCCCCCTCCGCCGTGAAGCCGTAGGAAAAAACATACAGATAGCTCAGATACGGGAGAGTTTCGTTAAGCACGAAGCGGCTGATAAAGGGATAGGCATAGCCACCTATATATGCCGCCCTCTGCTCCGAAACCAATGGGTTTGCGGATTCAAGCAGCAGTGCCTGACCGACAGCAAGGCGGTAGGGATACGGAATCTGATTTATATATATTATCGAGTCGGAGCTGACGCCGTTTGCTGCGGCTATCGAATCAACCGTGTCGTCCGGCTGTACGGTGTATATGGTCATGGCTGTACTCCTGAAAAGCTGTTCTGCGGGCGCACCCGTGATAAATAATTTTATGCCGCGCCGTATAAAGTTATGCCGTACGCGCTTCACAAGAATCGCAAAAAATGTTATAGTATAATCATATTATCGGACAGGACGGCGGGAAAAATGGATTCGGAGCAGATAACGGAAAAGAATACCGATACGGAAAGAATTCTGAATATAGCGATTGAGGCAGGCCGCATCCTGCTTGAGAACGGAGCCGAGATATTCAGAGTTGAGGAAACCATGGAGCGGATTACGGGTCACTACGGCATGGAAAAAAGGGATTTTTATGTGCTGACCAACGGCATTTTTGCAACCGGGAATTCCTTTGCGGCTGTGCGGCAGATTTCGGTCAGCAGCGGCGCGAGGCTTGACAAGATAGTTGCGGTAAACCAGCTTTCGCGTGAGATTGCCGAAGGGCGTTATACGCCTTCGGAGGCGGAGGAAAGGCTTGAGCAAATCCGGAGCATGAGGGATAAAAGACCGATTATGCAGATTCTTGCTTCGGGAGTGGGGAGCGCGGGCTTTTCCGTGCTTTTCGGCGGAAGTCCGATGGACGCGGCGGTGGCGTTCGCTGCGGGAATTATTCTGTATATTTATATACTCTATGTCGCCAATCCGCATCTGTCCAAAATACCGGGCAATATTTTCGGGAGTGCGCTGGTAACCTTTATATGCATTTTCTGTTACAGACTCGGCATCGGCGAGGGGCTGAGCCATATGGTAATCGGGGCGGTAATACCTCTTATTCCCGGAGTGGAGTTTGCGAACGGGGTAAGGGACATAGCCTACGGCGATTATCTGTCCGGCTTTATAAGGCTTCTTGACGCCATTCTGGTGTTTGTCAGCATAGCTATCGGAGTGGGTGTTGTTTTTCTTATATACGGACATGCGTTCGGAGGTACGATTATATGATTATCAAAATTGCGGCGGCGGCTGTCGCCACGGTCGCCTTTGCGCTGCTTTTCAGGACGCCTTCAAAATACTATATACACTGCGGAATCATAGGCGGAATGGCGTGGGCGGTTTATGACCTTTTAAATACGTATACATTTTTCAGTCCGACGGAGGCGACGTTTCTTGCGATGCTTCTGGTCAGTCTGGTTTCGCGTTTCTGCGCCGTATGGGAGAAATGCCCCGTGACCGTGTTTCTCATATCGGGTATTCTGCCGCTTGTTCCGGGGGCGGGAATATACTGGACGGTATATTATCTTGTGACAGGACAAACTTCTCCGGCTAAGGACAGCGGCTTTGAGGCGCTTAAAATAACCGTAGCGATAGTGCTCGGAATCGTAATGGTATTCGAGCTGCCGCAGAAGCTTTTTCGCTCGCCAAAAAAGCACAAACACGCAAAGGATACCGACGGAGGCGGTGTATAAATGCTCAAGCAAATCAAGTATTTTCAGACGGTGGTTCGCTGCAAAAGCTTTACCGAAGCCGCGGAGGAATGCTACATATCCCAGTCGGCAATATCCCAGCAGATTCGGGCATTGGAAAACGAACTCGGAGTGAAGCTTTTAAAACGGGAAAAACGCAGCTTTTCGCTTACTAAGGCAGGAGAGTATTTTTATAAAAAAAGCCTGGTACTCACTGCCGACTTTGAAAGACTGTGCAATGAAACGGCGCGCATTGCGAATGACGGTGAAAAGCGGCTGCGCATAGGATACCTGAAGCGCTACGGAGGACAGGAGCTGCAGCACGCTGTCGCGGAGTTCTCAGCGAAATATCCCGATGCACCGATTGATATTGTAAACGGAAATCATGAGGAACTGTACGATTTGCTTCGGTTCGGGGATGTGGATTTGGTGCTTAACGACCAAAGAAGGGCTTTTTCCGACGAATATGTCAATCTTCCTCTTATGATTTGCAATTGTTATATTGAAATTTCAAACCGGAGTCCCGTCTCACGGCTTGAAAGTGTGAATGTGGAGGATTTGAAAAATACACCTTGCATTCTGGTAGCCTCCCGTAACCAGCAGGAGAACGAGCTTGTCTATTACCGCGATGTGGTCGGTTTTTCCGGGGAATTTCTTTTCGCGGAAAATCTTGACGAGGCAAGACTGATGGCGGCGGGCATGAAGGGCTTTGTTCCCGTTGAAGGCGCCGGGCAGACGGTACGCTTTGGCACTGCGCTTTGCGGTATTCTGCTGTGCCGTAATAACAGACCGGTAAGGCGCAATTACTGCGCTTTTTGGAAAACGGATAACGCTAATCCTTATGTTGTGGAATTTGCGGATATCCTTAAATTACAGTTTCAGGATAAATTATAAGGCTGTTTTCATTACATGAGAACGGCCTTTTTAATAAGTTTTTCTTATGAATCGGCGGCGAAATTGAGATTGTTATCGTGCCGCAGTATTTATATAATAGAGAAAAGGAGGCTTTACCATGGCTAAAAATCTGATTATTTACTATTCCCGCAAGGGAGAAAATTATTGGAACGGCGGTATTAAAAAGCTTGAGAAGGGCAATACCGAAATTGTTGCCGAATACATACAAAAGGCGGTCGGCGGAGATTTGTTTGAGGTGGAAACCGTAAAGTCTTATTCCGACGATTATTATATTTGCATTGACGAGGCAAAAAAAGAGCTGCGTGAGAACGCAAGACCCGAGCTTAAGAAATATCTTACCGGAATCGAAAACTATGACAATATATTTGTGTGCGGACCGTGCTGGTGGGGCACTTTTCCGTGCGCCGTTTTTTCACTGTTGGAGCGTCTTGATTTTAAAGGGAAAAAGGTCATGGCGGTGATGACGCATGAGGGAAGCGGACTCGGAGGAAGCGAGAGTGATTTGAAAAAGCTGTGCGTCGGAGCGTCCTTTGGCAGCGGAATCGCAGTTCACGGCGCGGAGGCGTCAATGTCCGAAAGCAGGATTGCAAAGTGGGCTAGGCATGAGGCTGAGTGAGGAGGCGAAAGATGAATAGGTTTTTCAATGAGGTAAAAAAGAATTTCGGTTTCGGATGTATGCGTCTGCCGATGAGGGACGGAGAGGTGGATTGCGTTGAATTTACAAAAATGGTGGACGCCTTTATAAATAACGGTTTTAATTATTTTGATACGGCGCACGGTTATCTGGGAGGCAAAAGCGAAACCGCTCTGCGGGAATGCCTTACATCACGCTATCCGAGAGAGGCGTATATTCTCACGGATAAGCTTTCAACCCACCATTTTAACCGACAGGAGGAAATACGCCCGCTGTTTGAAAGTCAGCTTGACGCCTGCGGTGTGGATTACTTTGACTTCTATCTCATGCACGCGCAGGATGCCAATATTTATGCCAAGTATAAAAGACTTTGCGCCTATGAAACGGCGCTGGAATTCAAAAGGGAAGGGAAAATAAAGCACTTCGGAATTTCCTTTCACGACAAGGCGGATGTTCTGGAGCAGATTCTGACCGAGTACCCGCAGATTGAGGCTGTGCAGATTCAGTTCAATTACGCGGATTATGAGGACGCCTCCGTGGAAAGCAGAAAATGCTATGAGGTCTGCAAAAAGCGCGGATGCCCCGTGATAGTAATGGAGCCTGTAAAAGGCGGCAGCCTTGTGAATCTTCCCGAGGATGCCGGAAAAATTTTTGACGCACTTCACGGCGGCAGTCCCGCAAGCTACGCAATCCGCTTTGCCGCGAGCTTCGACGGTGTGATGATGGTGCTGTCCGGTATGGGGGATATGAATATGATGACCGAGAATATCGGATTTATGAAGGATTTTACTCCGCTCGACGGTACGGAGATGGAGGCGGTCAAAAAGGTATGCGGAATTTTTCGCTTGCAGAACCTGATTCCCTGCACCGCCTGCCGTTACTGTACGGAACAGTGCCCGAAAAATATCAATATTCCGGATTTGTTCGCGTGCCTGAACGCAAAAAAGCAGTTCCGGAACTGGAACACGGATTACTATTACAACAATATCCATACGCAAAGCGGCACCAAGGCTTCGGATTGCATAAAATGCGGCAGGTGCGAGCAGATTTGCCCGCAGCATCTTTCAATCCGTGAACTTATGAAAGAAGTTGCGAATGAGTTTGACAAATAGGAGGCTTTTATGAAAAAGGTAATGATGTTGACCGGAGCGGGACAGATTGGAATGGCAATCGCCCGCCGAATGGGATACGGTATGAAAATAATAATCGGCGACAAAAAATACGGTAACGCGCAGGCAATCTCCAAAATTATGAACGATGCCGGATTTGACACCGAGGCAATCGAAACGGATATTTCTTCGCGCGAATCCGTTTTGGACATGATAGAAAAAGCGCAGAGCTGCGGAGAGCTTTCGATGCTCGTAAACGCGGCGGGAGTGTCTCCGAGTCAGGCGCCTGTTGAGGCGATTTTAAAGGTTGACTTGTACGGTACAGCTGTTTTATTAGAGGAGGTCGGAAAGGTCATTACAGAAGGCGGAGTAGGCGTTACGATTTCAAGCCAGTCCGGGCACAGGATGCCGGCGCTCACGCCAAAGGAAGATGAATTGCTGGCTGTTACGCCCTGTGAGGAGCTTTTGAGCCTTGAAATGCTGCAGCCCGAAAATATCCGCGATACGCTTCATGCCTATCAGCTTGCAAAGCGCTGCAACGAAAAGCGTGTTATGGCGGAATCCGTAAAATGGGGTGAAAGAGGCGCGCGCGTCAATTCGATTTCTCCCGGAATTATCGTAACGCCGTTGGCGATTGACGAGTTTAACGGACCGAGAGGCGATTTTTATAAAAATATGTTTGCCAAATGCCCGGCGGGACGCCCCGGAACAGCCGACGAGGTGGCGAACGTGGCGGAGCTTCTGATGAGTGATAAGGGCGCCTTCATTACGGGAGCGGATTTTTTGATTGACGGCGGAGCCACAGCGTCTTATTTTTACGGACCGTTGAAGCCATAGAATGCGCCTCGCTAAGCGTGGCGTAGGAACAGGTAAAAAAGAGACCGGAATGATGATTTCACTCCGGTTTCTTTTGGCAATAATATAATTCTGCGGAACTGCTTTAGTGGTGGAAAAGCCTTATGCCCGTGAAGCACATTGCGATGCCGTATTTGTTGCAGGTTTCGATAACATTGTCGTCGCGCACGGAGCCTCCGGGCTGCGCGATATATTTTACGCCGCTCTTGTGGGCGCGTTCGATATTGTCGCCGAACGGGAAGAAAGCGTCGGAGCCGAGGCATACGTCCTGCATATTGTCAAGCCATGCTCTTTTTTCCTCGCGGGTGAAAACTTCGGGCTTCTGCGTGAAGAATTTTTCCCATGTTCCGTCGCTAAGCACATCCATGTACTCGTCTCCGATGTATACGTCGATGGTATTGTCGCGGTCGGCTCTGCCGATTCCATCCTTAAACGGAAGCGAGAGAACCTTCGGAGACTGGCGCAGGAACCAGTTGTCCGCCTTTTGTCCGGCGAGACGGGTGCAGTGGATTCTCGACTGCTGTCCCGCTCCGATACCGATTGCCTGTCCGCCCTTTGTGTAGCAAACGGAATTGGACTGCGTGTATTTGAGGGTTATCATCGCGATTGCGAGGTCGATTTTCGCCTGCTCGGTGATTTCCTTATTGTCGGTCACCACGTTTGAAAAAAGAGCGTCGTCGATTACAAGCTCGTTGCGTCCCTGCTCGAAGGTTACGCCGAATACGTCCTTTTGCTCTATGGGAGCGGGAACGTAGCTTTCGTCGATTTTGATGACGCAGTAATTGCCTTTTTTCTTTGATGAAAGGATTTCAAGTGCCTCGGGCTCGTAGCCGGGGGCGATTATTCCGTCCGAAACCTCGCGCTTGATAAGCCTTGCGGTATCGGCGTCACATACGTCGGAAAGCGAGATAAAATCGCCGAAGGACGACATTCTGTCCGCTCCGCGCGCTCTTGCGTATGCGCACGCGAGAGGAGAAAGCTCTCCCATATCGTCAACCCAGTAAATTTTGCGTTCAACCTCGGTGAGAGGAAGTCCCACTGCCGCGCCCGCGGGAGAAACATGCTTAAAGGAGGTTGCGGCGGGAAGTCCCGTTGCCTTTTTAAGCTCCCTTACAAGCTGCCAGCCGTTGAATGCGTCGAGAAGATTGATGTAGCCCGGTCTTCCGCACAGTATTTCAATGGGAAGCTCACCCTCCTTCATAAAGACGCGAGAGGGCTTCTGGTTGGGGTTGCACCCGTATTTCAGTTCAAATTCTTTCATTGTATTTCTCCTTTGGTTACTTATTTTTGTTAATTATCCTGCTCTCGTAGGTTCCGTCCTGAATATTTACATAGCGGACAAAAAGCGATACCTTGTTTTCATCGTTCAGGCTGTTCCATACCGTATCTGCGAATTCGTCCATGCTGTCGGGAATATCGACCAGGGTCGGCTCTCCCTCAAAGCTCGGGAGCGGGTTTCCGTCGCCCATGTAGGTGTGGATAAAACGACCCTCGCCGGAAGCGGGATTGGAATAAGCAAAGGTGTAGCGGTTGCAGGAATCGGGATTGCCGTTGTCGCTCTTGAGAATGGACATGGCGTAGTTGAAATCTCCGTTCTCGAAATGAAGGATTCCCGAAATTCTGGGAGTGTAGTTGGGCGCGTCCGGCTCAAATTCCCTGTTTCTCAAGGACTGCTCAAAGGTGTACTGCTTGTCCATCAAATCGTAGATTGTGTCGGTCTGGTCGCCGTTGGTGACGATTGTCTTGTTGCCGAGAACGCGTACGGGAGCGTAAATTATAAGACTGGGGTCTTCAAGCTTTGAGGGGTCAAACGCCTGTGTGCGGATTCCTTCTCCGTCCTCCACGAATACGCGGTTGCGGCTGTTCTGGCTTCTGCCCATAATAAAATAGGCAATGGCGGCTTTGGAGCCGTCCGGCGTTCTGCCGATAACGATTCCCCTGCCGGGGTAGCTTGTGGAGCAAAGCTCCTGCGCAAGTGATTTTTTCTGCATGATAGCCTCCTTTTTGAATAAAAAACCGCCAAGGTACCCTAAGCGGCGCCCAGACGGTCGGCAATTACATGCTGCGCTCCCCGTGGGTAATCCCACTTTCCGTCAGTTACGCAGCCGTTAATATTATTTTACAGGATAAAAATAAAAATGCAAGGATTTTATACAATTTCCCGTTTCCTGAGCCGGGGAAAAATTCTTGTGCCGGATACCTTATTATGCTACAATCAAATTGTTATATTTGCGAAAACGGGAGCGTTTTATGTATAAGAATTTTATTTTTGATTTGTACGGAACACTGATAGATATACACACGGACGAAGAGGGAGAGCAGACGTGGGACGGATTCGCGGACTGGCTTACCGCTCACGGAATGCCCTATTCGGGAAGTGAGGCGCGTGAGATTTATAAGGCGGAGGAGGCGGCGCTGCGGGCAAAGCCGAGTCCTTACCGATATGCGGAGATAGACATAATTCCCGTGTTTTCTTTAATCTGCCGCAGGCGCAGACCCGAGATTTCAGATGATGAAATATGGCAGGCGGGAGAGTGCTTCCGCAGAATATCGACGAAGAAGATAAGGCTTTACGACAATTCCCGTAAGGTTCTTGACGGGCTTCGCGCTGCGGGCAAAAAAATATATCTTTTGTCAAACGCTCAGCGCGTGTTCACATGGCAGGAGCTTGAACGGACGGGCATTACGGACTGCTTTGACGATATTTTTATCTCGTCGGACGAGGGCTGTCAGAAGCCGGATGCGGCTTTTTTTAAGAAGCTTATAGACAAGCACGGGCTTGATGTAAAGGATTGCGTTATGATCGGGAACGACGGCAGCGCGGATATTGCGGGCGCGAATGCCGTCGGTATGGATGCGCTGTATGTGAGGACGGGAATATCGCCGCAGGGCGATTTGCTTCCCGAATGCAAGTATGTGTTTGAGGACGGGGATATAGCTCATGTTCTTGAGCTTATAGCAAAAAGGTGAGTTTTGTTATGTACGATACGGTTGTTTTTGATTTGGACGGAACATTACTGAATACGCTTGAGGATTTGCGTGCCAGCACCAATTACGCGCTGGCTGCTCACGGCTATCCCGAGCGCACGCCGGACGAGATACGGCGTTTTGTGGGAAACGGAATACGCCTGCTGATTGAGCGCGCCATGCCGGAGGGCGTGACGCCGGAGAAATTCGACGCGGTTTTTGCTGACTTTAAAGCGCATTATCAGGCTCACTGCAACGACAGGACAGGTCCGTATGACGGAATTCTGCCGCTGCTTAGAGAGCTTAAGCGCCGGGGCTATAAAACAGGAATTGCCTCCAACAAAATAAAATCCGCCGTTCTTAAGCTTTCCGAGATATATTTTGAAGGTCTGATTGACAGGGCGGTGGGAGTTGCCGACGGGATTCTTCCGAAGCCAGATTCCGGCATGGCAGAGGCTCTGCTTGAGGAGCTGGGAAGCGTAGCCGCAAATACACTCTATGTGGGGGATTCCCAGGTGGACGTG
This sequence comes from Butyrivibrio sp., assembly GCA_014799955.1. GTDB lineage: Bacteria > Bacillota > Clostridia > Lachnospirales > Lachnospiraceae > Eshraghiella. The sequence goes on from JAAVHB010000015.1 coordinate 14,543, forward strand.
CAGACCGCGGCGAATGCGGGGCTGGATTTGGTAGCGGTGCTTTGGGGCTTCCGCGACAAAGCGGAGCTTACGGAGGCGGGAGCGGTAAGATTCATAGAAAAGCCCATGGAGCTGTTGGAGTATCTGTAGCGCAGGAAGCGGAAGGAATCATATAAAATGAAGGATTTTTTACCCGTCAGCAGAGCGGATATGGAAAAAAGAGGCTGGGACAGCGTTGATTTTGCGTATGTAATAGGAGACGCTTACGTTGACCATTCCTCGTTCGGACCCGCGATAATCAGCAGGGTTCTTGAATCGCGCGGCTACAAGGTCGGAATTATCGCCCAGCCTGATTGGAGGGACAAAAACAGCATAGACATATTCGGCAGGCCGAGGCTCGGTTTCTTAATTTCCGGCGGCAATATGGATTCAATGGTAAATCATTATACGGTTTCCAAAAAACGCCGCAGTTCGGACGCGTACACGCCGGGAGGTGCGGCAGGGAAGCGCCCTGACCGTGCGACGGTGGTGTACGGCAATCTCATAAGAAGCAAATACAAGGACTGTCCCGTGATTATAGGCGGGATAGAGGCGAGCTTAAGGCGGCTGGCGCATTACGATTACTGGTCTGACAGCCTTAAGCGCTCCATACTTCTGGATTCGCAGGCCGATTTGATTTCATACGGAATGGGAGAGCGCTCGGTTGTGGAGATTGCGGAGGCTCTGGATTCGGGACTTGATGTAAAGGATATTACATTTATTGACGGAACCGTTTACAGGACGGGGCGGATAGAGGACGTATACGATTATAAGCTGCTTCCTTCCTTTGAGGAGCTTAAGGCGGACAGACTTTGTTACGCCGAAAGCTTTTATACGCAGTATCGCAATACCGACCCGTATAGCGGAAGCCGCCTTGTTGAGCCATACGGCGACGGACTTTATGTAGTGCAGAATCCGCCTTCAAAGCCCCTGTCGCAAATGGAGATGGACGATGTTTACGCTCTGCCGTACATGAACGGTTATCACCCAATGTACGAAAAGGACGGGGGAGTTCCGGCAATATCGGAAATAAAATTCAGTCTTACGAGCAACAGGGGATGCTTCGGAGCCTGCTCCTTCTGCGCGCTGACCTTTCATCAGGGACGTATAGTCCAGTCACGCAGCCACGATTCTCTTTTAAAAGAGGCAAAGGAAATGACAGAGCAGCCGGATTTTAAGGGTTATATCCATGACGTGGGAGGACCGACCGCAAATTTCAGACGGCCCGCCTGCAGCAAACAGCTAAAGCACGGAGCCTGCGCCGACAGGCAATGTCTTTTCCCGAAGCCCTGTCCGAATCTTTTGGCGGACCACAGCGACTACGTAAGTCTTTTGCGAAAGCTGAGAAAGCTTCCCAAGGTAAAGAAGGTTTTTGTGCGCTCGGGAATACGTTTTGACTACGCGCTTGCCGATAAGGACGATACCTTTATAAAGGAGCTTTGCGAGCATCACATAAGCGGGCAGCTCCGCGTCGCGCCTGAGCATGTTTCGGATAATGTTCTGAGGCTTATGGGAAAGCCGGGCAACGACGTATACGAGGCTTTTGTAAATAAATGCGCCAAAATAAACAAGGCTCTCGGCAGGGAGCAGTACCTTGTCCCTTATCTGATGTCATCCCACCCTGGCTCGACTTTAAAGGATGCCATAGCACTTGCGGAGTATATAAGGGATATAGGCTATATGCCTGAGCAGGTGCAGGATTTTTACCCCACGCCGTCTACGATATCCACCTGTATGTATTACACGGGCGTTGACCCGCGGACGATGGAGCCGGTGTATGTTGCCCGCAGTCCTCACGAAAAGGCGATGCAGCGTGCGCTTATCCAGTACCGCAGACCGGAAAATTACGAGCTTGTAAAGGAAGCGCTGTTTAAAGAGCATCGCACGGATTTAATAGGCTTCGGACGCGAGTGTCTTATCCCGCCGCGCAAAATTGCGCCGCGCAAGCCCGGAAACAACCGCGCCGGAAACCGTGCCAAAAGCCGCAAAAAAGGTTGAAAAAAGTCATATATGGGAATAGAATAATAGGTAACAATATACGTTGAAAAATATCGCAATAATTAAAGAGAGGACGAAATTATGTATAACGGCAACGACAAAATTACAATTACGGAACACCCGCTTATCCAGCATAAAATAACCATGCTCAGGATGGAATCAACCGGAACGAACGAGTTCCGCAAGCTTACGGACGAAATTGCGGTTCTCATGGGCTATGAGGCGCTCCGCAATCTTCCGACGAAGGACGTTGAGATTAAAACTCCGATTCAGGAAACCAAAAGCCCTATGATTGACGGCAAGAAGCCCGCAATCGTGCCGATTCTCAGGGCGGGGCTTGGCATGGTGGGCGGTTTGCTCACACTGATTCCCGCCGCTAAGGTCGGTCACATCGGACTGTACCGCGACGAGAGCACGCACGAGCCGCATGAGTATTACTGCAAGCTGCCCAATCCTATTGAGCTTCGCAAAATCATAGTATGCGACCCCATGCTCGCAACGGGCGGCTCAGCCGTTGCCGCGATTGATTTTATCAAACAGCGGGGCGGAAAAGACATCACATTCATGTGCATAATCGCCGCGCCGGAGGGCTTGAAGCGCCTGAGCGAAGCGCACCCCGACGTTGAAATATACTGCGGACATCTTGACGAGCGTCTTAACGAAAACGCATACATCTGTCCGGGACTCGGAGACGCGGGCGACAGAATTTTCGGAACAAAATAATTTGAGCGTAAAAAATAATCACCGCAACCTGTTTATGGGTAGGCGGTGATTATTTTATTCCTTTTTCGGAAAAGAGTTTCGGCGGTTCTTTTTCCAGTCGATTTGATTGATGAAGCGGTAAAACGGAATTTAAAAGTATACACTATTTTTGTGCAACAATGGAAATCCATGCTGGCAACGCTGCCATAGGATTGTGTTCCCAGTTATTTATTTTTGCAATTTTTTCTTTCTTCTGCTTTATTAATTCCGCATACGAAAACCAAAATGAAGCATTTACAGCCTGCAATTCTTCCATTTCCTTTATAGATAGTCGTGCCCATATCATCGCATTTACTAAATCCTGCACACGCCAATGACAGTGCGGCATGATTTCTTCATAGGGCTTTTTAATTTTAGGTTCTTTCCAAGGTTCACCTGTAAATGGACGGTTAAACGGATGGATATCAAACATAATCGAAAGCCCGGTTGGTTTTAATACCCTATATATGTTTTTGTACATGGTCACTATATCTGCAATCCAAGTATGTGTACCGTTTGATGTATAAACCAAGTCAAAGCTATTATCTTCAATATTCGAAAGCTGTGTTGTATCATCGCAGACAAAACAAATACTAAGGTTAAACTTGTTTGCAATTTCTTGTGCATGTTCCAATTGCTTCTCACTTATATCAGATGAAGTAACCTCTGCACCCAATAATGCAAATGCAAAAGCGGCATGATTATCTCCACTTGAAGGTAATAGCACCTTCTTCCCATGCAAATCAGGTATATATTTATTTATCAACTGATGCACTGAAGGATGAAAGGCGTTAGCCGGCTCTTTAACCAATTCTTCAATTTTCTCATTTGTTCTGAGCGACCGGTACCAGTCTGAGTCTGCTGTTTCATTCCAACTATCTTTGACCTGTTTTAACCACTCATCCATCTTAATGTCTCCTTTATATTATTGTATTAAATTCCGGTTTATCAGCGTAATTATAATCTATTTTCAGTAAGTACGCAATGTGGGAAAGCAAATTATTTTTATATCATAGGAAAGTTATCGGAAACCTTCCTATGATACAAAAACCAACTAAGATATATGCACGCAAATGCGGAGGAAAGATATTGCCTGAAAGCAAGCATTTGCGGCGAAGAATTTTGCAAAGAGAAATCCTTTTTTCATATCCGGAAAGCTTTACGCGTCCGGAAGTCTGTCGCAGAACATGATTAAGTCGGAGGTTACCCTTTCATTTTCCGTAAGAGGCTTGAAGGTGCCGTTTTTGTAAAGTATATCCATTACCATAACAGCCACGGAATTGCTTACGAAATTTCCGGCGTGAGTGCTGATGATAAGATCCCTCATCTGCGGCGGATAGCTTCTGGCAATCACTTCTGCGGATTCAAGCGCGTACCCGGCGAATTCCTTTTTGACAATGTCGTCAAGGGACGGTATTGTGCCGAAGAAGCCTTCCGATTTTCCTTTTATTACCATGATGTTGACCTTGTTGTCGGGGGTTATGAATTTCCGTTCCCTGAGACGCTTGAATTTGTCTGCGTTGGCAGGAGTGTCCGAAATTTCACCTGTCATAAATTCATACAAATACTCATAGTCGGAGAGGAGGTTATTTTTCCATAGACCTTCCCTTGAGCAGAATTTCGTGTCAACGGACCATGAGTATACCGGATATTTTTCCGAAAGGCGGTTCATGTTTCCGCAGGCAGTGAGGTCCTGGGGCTCCAATGTGGGTACATAATCCTTATCAATCCGTTCCGAGGGCAGATGGACGTAGGTGATAAAATCTCCGCCGTCGGTTGTTTTGATGTAATATTTTGATAAATCCTTGTTTGTCGGAAGTGTGCACTTGTTTATCACGCCGTAGATAATTGCGGCGGCTTCAAGAAGCTCTTTGTTTCCGCCGGGAATATACACGTCGGGATAATCGGCGATGGCCTTTCGTATTGACTGCGTGTAATCCTTTGCAAGAAGCTTGGCGACCTCGCGCTGTTTTTTCAAGGTGTTTTCCGTTTCCTCAAGCGAATAGGTTTCCGGATCGAAACTCACATATGTCGTGTAGCGGTTTTTGGACTGTTTGACCAGAAATCCGTTGCGCTCCAGAAAATCGATTTTTTCCTCGATAAGTACAGGAGTGGCGCCCAGCTCCTCGGCGATTTCCTCCGTTGTTTTGGGCTCGCGGTAAACGCTGTACACAATGTTCAGATTCAGACTGTCGCCCAGATAAAATTCAGGACCGCCGTTTGCTCCCGGATTTCCGCTGTGGCCGAAGCCGGTTGCTTTGATTGGTTTTAATCCTAATTTTCCTATTTTTCTTTCCATAACGAATCCTTCTTTCAAATCATTTCTTGCCTTGTTCAGATGCCATTTCACCGTTCCGACAGGCAGGTTCATAGCGGAAGAAATGGCAGCTATGCTTTTGTTTTCGTAATAATATGAGTAAACGATTTCGCGGCGCACCTTTGTAAGAAAGGATATTTCGCGCCTCAGACGCAGCAGGTCTTCATCCTCGTCGGAAAAATACTCGTCATGGAACGGAATATCCATTCCGTCGATTGAAATTCCCTGATGCTTTTTCTTTGACGAGACGAATTTGGAATACACATGCGCGCTGATTCGCCACACATAGCCGTCAACATTATATATTTTGTCGGCGGCAAGCAATGAGCGGTACAGCTCGTTTACAATGTCGGAGCACAAATCCTCAGCCTCATCGTAACTAAAGGACTTGCTGACCGCAAAGCCGTATATTTTCGGCAGGTATTCCGTTATGAGCGCGTCTGCTTTCTGTTTAATCATATTTATTACTCCGGTACCGTTTGATTATATAGTGGAAAGAAAATCGGAAAGGTTGGCGGATTAGGAAAAATTTTCGTATAATACAGATACGGGCAGAATCCGGAAAACCGGTTCTGCCCATTTGTAAAGCTGCTTATTTTAATATATCCTCCAGTGTCTGCATCAGCTTTTCTATGTTTATTGGTTTAGCAACATACCCGTTCATTCCGGAATCTATTGCTTCCTTCCTGTCCTCGTCAAAAGCATTGGCTGTCATCGCCACAATCGGAACCGCTGCCTTTACGGGGTCATCAAGCGCCCGGATGGCTCTCGTTGCCTCATAGCCGTTCATAATAGGCATCTGAACATCCATAAGGATCAAATCATATGTGTCCGCGGGCATTTCTTTCATCCGTTCCACAGCTATGCTTCCGTCCTCCGCCGTATCAATAGCGAAACCCGCAGCCTCCAGAATTGTCTGCGCAATCTCCTGATTCAGCTCATTATCTTCTACCAGCAGAAGCCTCATTCCGTCAAAGCGCGGCTCGGATGTATCCGGTTCTTCTGTGCTTTCCTGCTCCATGTAGGGTGCTGCCAGAACGTTCCGCAGCTCCGAAAGGAAGAGCGGTTTGGAGCAGAATGCCGTCACGCCTGCCTCTCGTGCCTCCTCCTCGATGTCCGACCAGTCATAGGCGGTCAGTATAATAATCGGAGTCATATCGCCGATTACCCTGCGGATTCGGCGGACAAGCTCTATACCGTTCATATCCGGCATCAGCCAGTCAATGATATATGCGCTGTAGGGCTCGTTCTGCTCCAGCGCGAATTCCGTGCGGATGACGGCTTCATTTCCCAGTGTTGTCCAGTCGGGGCGCATACCGATGGCGGAGAGCATTTTGCTGACGCTGATGCAGGTATTCACATCATCGTCCACAACAAGCGCTTTGAGATCAGCAAGCTGCTCCAACCGCTGTGACTCCATAGGAGCGTCCGCGATCCGAAAACAGAAGGTTACGGTAAACTCAGACCCTTTGCCTTCCTCACTGTCCACAGTAATCGTGCCGCCCATCATATCCACAATGTTTTTGGTGATGGCAAGTCCCAGACCTGTTCCCTGAATGCCGCTTACGGTTGATGTCTGTTCCCTCTCAAAGGGCTCGAAAACGTGCTTCAGGAATTCACGGCTCATACCTATGCCGGTATCCTTGATACTGAACTCATATGTGGCATAGCCATCCGGTGCTTCGGCCTTCTGGATAACACGGACGCTGACCATACCGCCGGGTTTTGTATATTTCATGGCATTGCTCAGAATATTAAGAAGCACCTGATTAAGACGGAGCTTATCGCAGATAATTGTCTCGTTTGCCACGTCCAGAGTATCAATGTAGAATTCCAGCTGCTTTGCTTTTACATCGGACTGAACGATGGTTTTCAAATCGTGCATAATCTCGGGGAGGCTGGTTTCCTTCTCCTCGATCTTGACCTTGCCGCTCTCAATCCGGCTCATATCCAAAACGTCGTTAATCAAGCTGAGCAGGTGATTGCCCGACGTCATGATTTTGCTCAGATAATTCCGTATCTGCTCCTTGTTGTCAATATGGGTTACGGCTAAAGATGTAAATCCGATGATGGCGTTCATCGGTGTACGGATATCGTGTGACATATTGTTCAGGAAGGTGGTCTTGGCATTGTTGGCATACTGAGCCTGAGCCAGTGCCTCCGACAGAACGTCCTTCTGCTCCTGTTCCTTGCGTATCATTTCGTCAATATTACGGAACCCCGCAAGGATAAAGCCGCCGTGTCCGTGGTCGTTATCTTCAATTTTTAAATATGTATATTGAAAATGATGTATATCTCCGTCATCAACTATGCGGTAGCTGCCCATATATTCACCGTCTTCGTTCAGCTTCTCTTTGACCGTGTCCAGCGAAAGGGCCTGTGCCAGCTCCTGCTGATCGTCGGGATGAACGCGGCTGCTGATATAATGTTCAAGAATGGGGGTATAGTTATGCTCCTGTGTTGAACCCTTTTTAAGTCCCTCGGTCACATAACCCTCCAATTTAATGATCCGTGCGGTGGCACGCTCTTCGTTGACGGCATAAACGTTTGTATAGTCACGGCTGAGAGCTTCCACAATGGCAAGCTGTTCCCCCATCTTAATGTTTGACTGCTCCGTTGCGTGCAGCAGCTTCTTGTTCCACCGTCCTCGCAGATAGAGCGCAATGATAACACATGCAATCAGGGCGAATACAAAGAACACCGCGAGTATCATTCCCGGATGTGCCTGCATATACTGCAGAATGCTCATATCGCTGATTGTATAGGAGGTGTGCTTTGAAACCAGTTGGTTGAGCGTTTCCTCGGAAATCTGATTGATGCATTTGTTCAGTATGGTAAGCAGTTCATGATCCGTATTTTCGCTGACATACATACTGAATTTTGTGCTCATGCCGTTCAGTATACTGTAATACAGAGAATTGGTGGCGTCATGGTTTACAAATAACTGTGCGGTATAGGCATATACATAAGCGGCGTCCGCCTCACGGTTCAGGACGGCACGCATAGCTTCCTCACCGGTAGGATAGCTAAGGACGGTATATCCTTCTAAAAATTCCCGTTCAATAAGCTCTTTGCCTTGTGAATCCGACACGGCGACAACCTTGATATCGCCGTTAAAATCCTGCCGGGTTACCTTTGCCATTCCCGCCGTCATATAGCCGTTTGTATTGAAGCCGCGGTAAACGGCATCTTCGACAGTGTCGTCGGAGCCGATCTTGTCAATGACCACATTTACCCCGTTTGTGTCGGCAAGGGCGTAATAAGCGTCCTTGTCCTCAGGAGCAACAATCTCATAAGGCAGCCCCGCAAGCTCCATAACTGCGGCAAAATAGTCGGGCAGAATACCCTTTAATTCACCGTTCTCCGTGTAGGAATAGGGAGCCTTGTCTCCGAGAGCGGTCACGGTAATGGATTTCTCTCCGGAAACCACCTGACGGATATATTCCGCCTCACGCTCGTTAAAGGAGAGAGCGGAGGAATAGACAGGACCGTAGTACTTATAGAACAGCACATTTTTCCAGTCGCCCTCATTGATATCCATCTGTTCGATAGCATAATTGATTTCATCAAGCAGCTCCGTATCGTCCTTTCTGACGATAGCGTAAAAGTCAGCTTCCTCGATGATATCCAACGTCTTTTCGTTTTCCGCCTTTCTCAGATCGCTGGAAAGTATCGCATCGACTTCGCCGCTTTGCAAAGCGGCGGCAAGAACGTCGGAATCGTCATATTCCTTTACATGATAGGAAAAGCCGTTTTCCTCCGCAAATTCCACTAAGCTTTGGTTCTGGCTGCTTCCAACCAGCTGACCCACAGTCATTCCGTTATAGGATTTATACTCGCCGCGGTGAAGCTGCGTGTTATCAACACGGATAGAGAGAATCGTATTGTTTCTGCCAATTGGGAGAGAAAAAGCGAAGCGCTCCTCACGTTCCGAGGTTCTGCGGGCGGAGGTCACCACGTCGATTTCGCCGTTTTCCAGCATATCAAGCATTTCGCCCCATGATCTGTCATAGCCCGTGTATTGAAAATTCAACCGTGAATATTCGGAAACAAGATTGAGAAATTCTATGCCGTATCCCGTCAGCCTGCCGTCCTCGTCCTTCATGTGATAGCCGTCAAAACTGAAAATGCCGGCTTTGACCGTCCGGTTATTGGACTGTACATCGTCGGCGAATATCGTTATGAAATTCGAAAGAATGAGGAGCAGGCATACCGTAAATGCCGCGATTCTTTTCATCCACTTATTTTTGGGAATGTTCTGCATACTACATCTCCTTGTCAATTCCGAACTGCGGTTTTGGATGCGGTTAACAGGACTTGAACCTGCACGTCTGTTGACAATAGAACCTAAATCTATCGCGTCTGCCAATTCCGCCATAACCGCATTTTATATCCTTATAATTATATGATTTTTGAATATCAATGTCAATAAATTTCGGGGCTGTTCTGTGTAGGGCGTATGCCGTTATTTTCCGGGATTGAGCAGTTCCTCAGCGTAATATACGGACTGCATCGCGTCTTTGCCGTAGAAGTCTGCGCCTATCATATCGGCGTATTCCTGAGTGAGAACCGCGCCGCCCACCATGATTTTGCACCAAGGGCAGGAAATTCTGAGCTGCTTTATGGTTTCCTCCATATTTACGACGGTGGTGGTCATAAGCGCGCTTAAGCCGACGAGGGGCGCGTGCGTCTGCGTGACCGTGTCTACCACGGTTTCGGGCGGTACGTCCTTGCCGAGGTCAATTACGTCGTAGCCGTAGTTTTCAAGAAGCACCTTGACGATATTTTTGCCGATGTCGTGAATGTCGCCCTTGACCGTCGCTATGACTACGGTTGCTTTTTTCTCCTGAGAGGTTCCCTTACGGCTGACATAGGCTTTAATCGCTTCAAAACCTGCCTTTGCCGCCTCGGCGCTCATAAGAAGCTGGGGCAGAAACAGCGTGCCCTTTTCAAATCCCTTTCCCACAATATCGAGAGCCGGAACAAGCTCGCCGTTTATTATTTCCATCGGTTCCTTTGTTTCAAGAACCGCTTCCGTCGCCTTGTATGCCTGCTCCTTAAGCCCCTTGACAATGCAGTCGGTGAGCGAAAGTCCCGCCGATGCCGGGGCGGCATTGGCGGAGGCGGAAGAGGGAAGCGCGGCGGTTATTGTTTTGGGCGCGGCGGTACTGACTGCGTAACGCTCGATGTATGACATACACTGGCTGTCAAAGCCTCCGAGAACGCAGAAGGTATCGTATGCCTGCCTCATTGCCGCAGAATTCGGATTTATGATTCCGGCGGACAGACCCGCCTGCATAGCCATGGTAAAAAACGCGGAATTTATAAGCTCGCGCTGCGGCAGTCCGAAGGAGATATTGGATACTCCCAGCACGGTGCGTCCGCCGTGTTTCTTTATGCGGCGGACCGTTTCCAGAGTCACGTTGGCGGAATTGCTGTCCGTGCTCATGGTCATGGTGAGAGCATCAATAACAATATCCTTGGGCTTTATTCCGTATTCCGCCGCGGTGTCGTATATTTTGCGCGCGATAGCAAGACGTCCCTCTGCGGTGTCAGGGATGCCGTTCTCGTCGAGGGCAAGTCCGACGACTACGCCTCCGTATTTTTGTACGAGCGGGAAAATTTCCCTCATGACCGACTGTTTGCCGTTGACGGAATTAATCATGGGTTTGCCGTTGTAAATACGCATTGCCTGTTCCATTGCCGCCGCGTCCGTCGTGTCAATCTGGAGAGGGAGAGGGAGAATGCTCTGAAGCTCGTAAACGGTGCGGCGCATCATCGCGGGCTCGTCTATTTCGGGGAGCCCCACGTTTACGTCCAGTATGTGCGCGCCCGAATCCGACTGCTTAACGCCCTCCTCGAGAATATATTCCATATTTCGGTCTCGGAGAGCCTGCTTGAATTTGGATTTTCCGGTCGGGTTGATCCGTTCGCCGATTATTACGGGAGCGCCGCCAAGCTCCACTGCGCGGGAGTAGGAGGTGACGAAGGTATGCTTTTTTTCCGTAAGAGGCACGGGCTTAATGGCAGAGCAGCGTTCGGTCAATGCTCTGATATGCTCCGGTGTGGTGCCGCAGCAGCCCCCGGCAAACCATGCGCCCATTCCGATAAGCTCCTCCATGTCGTCGGCAAATTCCTCGGGACCCACGTCGTATACGGTTTTGCCGTTCTCGGTGCGGGGAAGTCCGGCGTTGGGGTTGATTACGAGCGGAACGCTTGCGTATTCGGCGAGCCGCGCAAAAACAGGCTTCATCTGCTTGGGACCCAGCCCGCAGTTCATTCCGAGTGCGTCCACACGAAGCCCCTCAAGCATAGCGACCACCGCCTCGGGGCTTGCTCCGGTCAGCATTTTTTGATTTTCCCCGAAAATAACGGTGGCGATAACCGGCAAATCGGAATTTTCTTTTGCAGCAAGAACCGCCGCCTTGAGCTCGTAGGTATCGCTCATGGTTTCTATAAGAATCAAATCGGCTCCCGCCTTGACGCCGGACTTCACTATTTCGGCAAAAACGCTGACCGCTTCTTCAAAATCAAGCGTTCCCATCGGCTTTAAAAGCTTACCCGTCGGACCGATGTCCAGAGCGACGTAAGCGCTGCTCCCCGAAAGCTCTATGCCCTTGCGGGCGTTGGCGATTCCGGCGCCGATTATTTCGTCGAGGTTGTCAAATTTGAATCGGTTTGCCCCGAAGGTATTGGCGAGGATTATATCAGCGCCCGCCTCGGCGTAAGCCCTGTGAATATCTATGACGGGTTGGGGATTGTCGGTATTCCAGTGCTCGGGCAGTTCGCCCGGCTCAAGGCCGCGCTCCTGCAAAAGAGAGCCCATTCCTCCGTCAAAAAAAAGTATTCTTTTTCCGAATTCGTCACGAATATTCATAAAATCTCCTTTTTACATTCCCGCGAGGTGCTATCATTCCCGCGAGGCGCCATGCACCGAACGGGATTTACTTTAATTCAGCGTCTGTATGCGCAGTCCGTTTTGCCGCACGCCTCGCAGCCCTCTATATGGCAGCGGCTGTTTTCGTGGCTTAAGCCCATAAGCGCCGTCACGGATTTTTCCGGCAGCATGATTCCGCCCTCCGAGAGATAGATGCCAACGGTTTTCTGCGCGTTAAGCACCCTTAAAAAATCCGGCTGGAGCGTAAGCGGTAAATCGCCGTAGCCCGGACTGAAACGCGGTCTTACATAAATATTTTCGGCGGCAAGCTTCTCTTCGATATTTCGCTGGCACTCGTTGCAGTAGCCCTCTATAGCCGCCGCCGCAACCGCCTGCAAAACAGCCGCTTTGCTTATCGAAAGCTTTGAATATCTGTTCATCAGCATATCGGGGCCGTTTCCGAGCGTAGCCGCGAAGAAAATCACCTCGCCGCAGCCCGTGAGATTGCGCTCCAGACTGCGGCTTTTCATTTCAAGTCCGCCCGCCCTTATTACGCCGTCATCGGTAATTTCAAGATCAAAGCGCCTGCAAATATGCTTCGGCTCCGCTTCATTCCGAACCGCGGTTGCGCATTCTTCAATAAGCTTCATAGCGGCGGCGTCAGGTCCGGCGTTTCGGTAGCCTAGATATCTTGCCGCCTCTTTAAAATCAATTGTCATTTTATAATCTCCGAAAGATTTCTCTGGATTCCCGCCGCGATTTCCGCCTTGTTCATCGAATAAACATGGATATTGTTGATTCCGTTTGCAATCAAGTCGATTATCTGGTCGGTTGCGTAGGCAATTCCCGCCTGCTGCATGGCTGCGGGACTGTCGCCGAAGCGGTCAACGATGCTCTTGAATCTTTCGGGAACATTGCAGCCCGACAGCTTAACCGCGTTTTCAACCTGATTGGCGCGCGTTATCGGCATTATTCCCGGAATCACCGGAACCTTGATGCCCGCGTCCCTGACCTTATAGAGAAAATTATAGAAAATATTATTGTCGAAAAACATCTGTGTCGTCAGGAATTCGCAGCCCGCGTCAACCTTTTTCTTAAGGTTCATTATGTCCTCTTTTTTGCTGACGGAATCGGGATGCCCTTCGGGATAGCAGGCTCCGCCGACGCAGAAATCCCCGTAAGCTTTGATTTCACTTACAAGCTCCGACGCATAGCAAAAATCTACGAAGGGGCTGCCCTCAAAATCCTTCGGCTTATCGCCTCTGAGCGCAAGCACGTTTTCGATTCCCGCCGCCTTCATTTCGTCCAAAGCTCTATGTATATCCTCTCTGGAGGCTCCCACGCAGGAAAGGTGAGCTATTGCCGTCACGCCGAATTTGCTCTGAATGCCTTCTGCTATTTTTACCGTGTTGCCCCTTGTGCTTCCTCCGGCGCCGTAGGTCACGCTCATATAACTGGGATTAAGCTGCGCTACCTCGAAAGCGGCTCTCTCCACGGATTCGTAGTTGGCGTTCGTCTTTGGCGGAAAAACCTCAAAGGAAAGTGTTATTTTATCTTTACCCAATATCTGATTAAGCTTCATAAAAAGCCTCCTGAGTTGAATTTACGGCGGTATTGTCACCGGAGAGTATATTTTAGCACTTTTTTAAGCCCGTTGCAAGGCTCTTAGAGGCTTACGGCAAGCGTAGAAGTTGAAAACTCCGTATTTTTAATATATAATGGGAAAATATTTTTAAAGAAGCAAGGAGGACAAAAGCGTCATGGAATTATGGGATTTGTACACGGTTGACCGCGAAAAGACCGGACAGAAAATGGTCCGAGGGGAAAAACAGCCGGAGGGATTTTACAGACTGGTGGTTCATGTCTGCATATTCAACAGCCGCGGAGAGATGCTGATACAGCAGCGTCAGCCGTTCAAGGAGGGCTGGTCAGATATGTGGGACATAACGGTGGGCGGCAGCGCCGTATCCGGGGATACGAGCAGAACCGCCGTCGCGAGGGAGCTTTCCGAGGAATTGGGGATAGAGCTTTCCTTTGAGGACAAAAGACCTTCTTTGACGGTGAATTTTCCGGGCGGTTTCGACGATATTTATCTGATTGAAAAGGAAATTGATTTATCGGAGCTGAAGCTGCAGTACGAGGAGGTTCAGGCAGCCAAATGGAGCGGCATGGAAGAAATTCTCGGCATGATTGACTCGGGGGAATTTATTCCGTACAAAAAAAGCCTGATTGAGCTGATGTTTGCAATGCGGGACAGCATGGGAGGACTTACAAGAGAGGACACGAAGTAAGCAAAGCGGCGTCAGGCGGACAATCAAAGCATATTTAGGAAGGCGGTCACAGAAGTGACCGCTTATTTTTTAACTTTTCAGAAACATTTCCTAATCATTTCAAAAACATACGGACTGTAATATACAGACAACAAGTGAGAGAACACAAAAAAATTAAGGGAGGAATTTCATACGATGGATGATATCGACAAGGAGACATTGCGGAAGTATCGACAGATTTTTGAGATCAGAAATGATGGGCATGTCTGGAATTCACTTGATGACAAATCATTTCTTGAGAAACTTGGAGGGTATCGAAAAGACAGAAGAGAGGGCAAGGAGGGCCTGACACTTGCAGGTTTAATGATGTTTGGCAACGGGCTTGCCATACGGGATGAGTTTGACAATATTTTTATGGATTATCGCAACGAAAGCGAAATTACAATGGATATCCGCTGGAATGACAGGATTACCTATGATGGGACATGGGAAAATAATCTTTTTAATTTCTTTACCAAAGTCACACCTAAATTAACAGAGGACTTGAAGAAACCATTTAAACTTGAGGGAATACAGCGGATAGATGAGACACCGGTACACAAAGCAGTAAGGGAAGCATTTGTAAATCTTATTATACATGCAGATTATTTGATGGATGCAGGTGATCTGAAAGTAATAAAAAGGTCAAATGGCTTTGAATTTACGAATCCGGGTATTCTGAAGCTTCCTTTAGAGGATATTTACCGGGGCGGAAATTCAAAATCACGGAACCCGCATATGCAGACTATGCTTAGAATGGTTGGATTTGGAGACAATGCAGGTTCCGGCTTTCCCTCTATATTGGCAACTTGGAAAGAAGAAGGATGGGTAAAACCGGAACTGATAGAAGATACCGCCCTTAATCAGGTGACTCTTTATCTTAAAATGATCCCGGAACATGGAGAACAATCAGGAAAAAAAGTAGCAGAAAAATCAGCAGAATCAGCAGAAAAATCAGCAGAAATGCAAGAGGTATTGTTATCTGAAAGGCAGAAACAGATACTTGCCTGCATGGAATTGGAAGTATTGTATAAGACAGAAGAGATTGCTGAAAAAATTGGATTAAAAGGACCGAGGAGAAGGCAGCTGCTGAATGAACTGGTGGCAATGGGTAGATTAACCTGCACAGCAGCCACAAAAAACAGAAGGTATATAAGGATTGAATAAAGTAAGGAATGGCGTGAAATGTGCAATAAGATAAGTATTTTATCAAAATAGCGGACATGGAATTGCTATGTATAGGACAAAAATTTGCTTATGATTGGCATATGGATTATTGCCTTAAGTGCTTAGATGGAGGAAATGAAAAATGGTTGAGCCTTCAAAAAGGGACTGGAAATTATATAGGGAGAAAATTGGTGAATGGCAGGAACATTACATGGAGAAGTTGGTAAAGGAATATGCGGACTATTTGTGTAGCGACTTGCCTGCATCCACCAAGTTTTGGGAGATAGAGAAAAGGATTAAGAGAGACAGAAAAACGCCGGGTGTTTGCATTGAGTTAAGAAAATCTGACATGTTTTGGGACATTGCAGGACTGATTAATGATAAGGTCATTTCAATGGATGATCTGGAAGAATTTAGTGATGATTTAAAAGAAGCAGTAGCCCTGATTTTGAGAAGATGAAAATGATATATTTACTGCTTGATATTGAGATATAGTATCACAAAAGTGTTTGCTTTTTATCGAAATCAGGGTCATAACACACATATGGATTAGTAAGCCACATTCACATTATTCTCTGATTAGAATTTGTCGGTTGACAAAGGAGGATGTAAGCCGCCGGATACCATAATAATGATGAAAAATGGTGTTGGTACTGGTTTGGTACTACTTTACAAAGTAACAAGAAATAATGTAGGAAATACACTGGTTGGTCTTACAGATATACGGGCAATCTCAGAGAAAATCAGTGAAATCATCAAGACAAGAATGGACCCCATTCCACAGGCAGATTTGGAAATTCACGAAGAAGATGGCAAGCAGTTTATTATTCTTCGGGTATCAGCGGGAGTGGAAACTCCATATTACTATGTAGGTGATGGGAGCAGAGTGGCATTTATACGTGTTGGGAATGAAAGTATACCAGCCGGAGCACTTGAGATGAAACGTTTGGTATTGCGTGGAAGCAATAAGACTTACGACAGTCTGCCATCAAGTTATCCCTATGAGAAATATGCTTTTACAAAGCTGCGTTCAGTGTATCGGCAACGTACAGGAAAGGAATTGTCAGAGGCAGATTTTATTTCATTTGGATTAATGGATGACAATGGAATACTTACGAATGCAGGAGCGTTGCTGGCAGATGAACCGCCAATGCGTCATTCAAGGCTTTTCTGTACTCGGTGGAATGGATTGGATAAGGCATCAGGTGTGATGGAAGCGCTTGATGATAAAGAATATAGTGGAAGCTTGGTAGCATTGTTACAAGATGGAGAAAAATTTATAAAAAATAACACGAAGAAGCGTTGGAAGAAAGCACCTGATGGACGCATTGAAATGCCGGATATACCAGAAAGAGCAGCACTTGAATGTATTGTGAATGGGTTGATTCACAGAGATTACCTTGAATTGGGAAGTGAGGTACACATTGATATTTTTGATGACCGTATGGAAATCTATTCTCCCGGCGGCATGTTTGACGGTTCTTTTGTACAAAATCTTGATACGGACCATGTGCCTTCCAGACGGAGAAATCCGGTTATTGCAGATGTTTTTAGTCGTATGAATTATATGGAACGAAGAGGAAGCGGATTCAAAAAAATCAAGGATGATTATCATAGGGCAGTTAATTATCGTTTGGAATTAGAGCCTAAGTTTTATTCAGATGCAACATCATTTTGGGTAACGCTTTATAATTTGAATTATAATGTGACGATTGATGAAATAGGTGTTGGAGCTAAAAAACAGCCGTTTGAGGATGAAAAAACAGTCGTTTCAGCTAAAAAACAGTTGTTTGAAGCTGAAAAAGCAGTTGTTTCAAATGAAAAACAGTCGTTTGAAGGAAAGGTCAATAAATTGCGGATGAGTATACACACAAAGGGAAGAATCTTGCGGCTTTATGATGTGATTGGGTTAAATACCTTTTTTTCCAGAGCAGATATAATGCGGATAACAGGGCTTACATCTTCACCAGCAGGCGATTTAATTAAGAAAATGAAAAATGAAAATTTGATAGAATCTGTTGCCGGACATGGGAAGGGCAAGTATAAATTTAAAATATAGCTTTTAAGTAAGCACTTTCAATTAGCTACACACTGTGCAACTAATTATGACTGCCATTGACCTTCCAAATCCAATCCCGCCACAGCCCCAACAAATCTCCTCACCTCATCCGAAGCATCAGCACTATAGAGCAAACCATAAGGAATGCTGTAATCCCAACGAACCGGAATGGAAACTAAACCGGGATGCACATCCCGCCAGCATTCAATGGTGAGAAGCACTTTCCCTGTTTCAGCACAGCGGTTGAACACCGTCATATCGTAAAAAGTAGGGGTATCTTCAATCTGAATGGAGGGGTGATTCTTCTCTAAATCGTTTCGTATAAAATCATTTGTTCCGGAATCGCCTGACGGTACCATCATCAGTGTCTGCCCGTATAAATCTTCTATTTCTATGAGTTTTTTGGAGGCAAGACGGTGGTCTCTTGATACAGCTATCATTTTTTTATAGGTGCCAAGGGGTAAAAACTCACATCGCATAAGCCATTTCCTAGAATCGCATACGCCAATCAGAAAATCAAACTTTTCCCCCAGCTTTTCAATTTCAGACAGAATTCCCTCATGGTTATCCTCGAAGGGAACAAGGTGCAGTTTATAGTCTGGGAAATCTTTATTTACACGATACCATAAATCCATAAAAGGCTTTGCCGGATTCAACAGCGATGTACCCACGCAAAATGTGGTGTCATGAGCCACAGCTGCAGCATTGGCGCTTGCAATGGATTTTCTGGAGTAATCAATCATAAACTTTGCGTCTTTGTAGATAACCTTTCCGGCAGGTGTCAGATGAATGCCCGAGGGAGTGCGCTCTATCAGCTTCAAATTCAAATGATTTTCAAGGGAATTCATCTGTTTCATAATTGCGGTAGGTGAAATATACAGATGTTCTGCGGCTTTTGTAAAACTTCCGCAGTCCACAACCGTTATAAAAGTATCAAGAACAGGGTTATACATAGCGAACCTCCTAAAAGAGCATAAACCATAGGTTAATACTGTCATAACATATTGGAGATTCTTTGTCAAATCCGAAAATAGTATAATACCTATAAAAATTATAATAGATGCAGAAAGAGGAATGGAGGTAGGCAAATGTCAAAGAAACTGATTGCTTTCTATTCGAGAGCAGATGAGAACTATGTAAACGGCCAGCTTAAGCAATTAGAGATTGGCAATACAGAAGTGGCAGCAGGTATGATCAAAGAGTTGACAGGTGCAGATCTATTTAAAATGGAACAGGTACAAGCTTATTCCAAAGACTATAATGAGTGTATTGCACAGGCACAGGCCGACCAAAAGCGTGATGCCCGTCCGGAATTGAAAAATTATCCAGAGAGCATGGAAGAATATGATGAGATTTATCTGGGATTTCCAAATTACTGGAGCACCATGCCCATGGCTGTCTTTACTTTTTTGGAGCATTTTGATTTTGCCGGAAAAACAATACACCCGTTTTGTACCCATGAAGGCAGCGGAATGGGCAGCAGTGAAAGAGATATTAAAAGGCTGTGTCCTGGTGCAAAGGTGGAAAAAGGTCTTGCAATCCACGGTGGCAGCGTAGAACGTTCCAGAAACGAAATAGAAAAATGGATTTAGGAGGTTTTTATTATGGATAAGAAAGAATTTGACAAGATGAATGTATTTGGACAGGGTGAACCAAATGTGAATTTCGCCCAGTATTTTATCGGAGATTCCTTTTTGAATCCCCTTACAGTACCGGGAGAGTGTCCGGTATTTCTGGCAAATGTCACTTTTGAACCCGGATGCCGGAATAACTGGCATATACACCATGCCAAGAGTGGAGGAGGACAACTGCTCATTTGTACAGCCGGAAAAGGTTGGTATCAGGAAGAAGGAAAGGAAGCTGTCAGCCTGACTCCGGGAACTGTGATTACAATTCCGGCAAATGTAAAGCACTGGCATGGTGCCAAGAAAGATGAGTGGTTTGCCCATATTGCAGTGGAGGTTCCAGGTGAGGAAACCAGAACGGAGTGGTGTGAACCTGTAACGGATGAAGAATACGGAAAATTGGAAAGGGAGGTGTAATGATGGCAAAGGTAACAGCAGGAAGAGATGAACTTGGTGAATTTGCCCCTAAGTTTGCACAGTTAAATGATGATGTATTATTTGGTGAGGTATGGGCGAGAGAAGATAAGCTTTCCGCAAGAGACAGAAGTATCGTAACGGTAACGGCTCTTATGGCAGGCGGAATTTTAGACAGCTCGCTGAAATTCCATATCCAAAATGCAAAGAATCATGGTGTGACGGCAGAAGAAATGGCGGAAATTCTTACCCATGCTGCATTTTACGCAGGCTGGCCCAAGGCATGGGCAGCATTCAGAATGGCAAAAGAAGTGTATGGAGAATAGCATTGTGAAGAATAAGACTTCCTATTATTACGGCGAATTAAAGCCGAAAGAATAACGGGGATAAATAATTTTGGACTATGTTTTATACGAAATATAATGAGACAGGGATGCCCTGTGCAGTTCGATTGAGACGAACAGCGCAGGGTATTTTTTAGTAAATCATATATTAGTAAATCATAATTGACTAAAAAATAGTAGCGTGGTATATTATGGTTAATATAAAACGGAGGCAGGAATATGTTTATTGGCAGAGAGCAAGAGTTGGCATCCCTAAATAAATTATATGCATCGGACAAATTTGAGTTTGTGGTCATCTATGGGCGACGGCGTGTGGGTAAAACTGCGCTCATTAACCAGTTTATCAAGGATAAAAAAGCAATCTACTTTATGGGCGTGGAGAGCAATGCTAAGCAGAATTTGGAAAATTTCAGCAAAAATATTATGGAGTACAGCACGGGGGCACAAGTGGACACCTCCTTTCTGTCATTTCAGGCAGCATTGGAGTATGTGTTCCAATTAGCAGAGAAAGAGCGACTGATTTTGGCGATTGATGAGTATCCCTATGTGGCTCGTTCTTCCAAAAGCCTTGCTTCTACATTTCAGCTTTTAATTGATAAATGTAAGGACAACTCAAAACTGATGTTGATTCTTTGTGGTTCTTCCATGTCCTATATGGAAGATCATGTGCTGGCTTATAAAGCACCTTTGTATGGCAGACGGACAGCACAAATGAAAATTCTGTCCTTTGATTTTGTGGATACATGCAGATATTTCAAGAACTTTTCAGATGAGGACAAGGCATTAATCTACGGTATTGTAGGTGGAACGCCTCAATATCTGTTACAAATGGATGACCGGTTAAGTGTTGAGGACAATATCAAGAACACATTCTTAAACCAAACCTCTTCCCTCTTTGAGGAGCCGGAAAATCTGTTGAAGCAGGAGGTACGGGAACCGGCAATTTATAATGCAATCATTACGGCAATTGCAACCGGCGCTTCTCGTATGGCAGAGATTTCTACCAAAGTGGGAGAGAGCACCAGCGTCTGTGCCACCTATCTGAAAAATTTAATGGCATTGGGGCTGATTCAAAAAGAAACGCCTTATGGAGAGAAGGCTTCCCGAAAGTCAATCTATGTCATTGATGATAATATGTTCCGGTTCTGGTATCGGTTTGTACCAGAGAATAACTCCATCATTGCTCGTGGAGCTGCCGATTTGGCTTATAGACGGATTGAACCGTATCTGTCGGATTATATGGGAAAAGTATTTGAAGAAATTTGCAAGCAGTACCTTTGGAACCTGTTGCTGAGCGGCGAATCTCCTGTGGAGTTTAAGGAGCTTGGCCGCTGGTGGGGGACTGATCCATCCACCCGTAGCCAGACAGAGATTGACATTATGGGTGAGCAGGATAAGGATACCGCACTGTTTGGCGAGTGTAAGTGGACAAATGAGAAAGTGGATGTGGGAGTTTTAGAGACGATGGTAAAGAGAAGTCAGATGTTTCATTATAAGAAGATATACTTGTATCTGTTTGCTAAGAGTGGGTTTACCAAGGGCTGTGTAGAGCGGATGAATGAACTGCAGAATGTGACACTGGTAACGTATGCAGATATTTTAAATAAATTTAAATGAAAAGATGCAACTGTTTACATGACATCGAAACTGTGTTATGGTGTTATGAGTGAAGCGATAGTGATAGTTACAATAAAACAAAATAAAAGTATAAGTGGAGAAATTATGCAGTGAGTATTAGTTTTCTATATGAGCCAGATGCCGGGATTGATTGCCTGTCCTAGGGAGAGGCAGATTCCTATGCTGAATTCTTATCAGGCACATTTTTTTGCTTACGATGATGGATTATACTTCCGGACGATGAATGCGGAAACTATTACACAGTCTGTCCGGTTCAGGCAAAAGGAGAGTAATATTTATAAAAATAATAATATACAGGAGGATGTAACTAATGAAAAAAAGAATAGGTATACTTATGTCACTGTTGCTATTGATTTTGGTAGCAGGCGGCTGCGGAAAGGAAGAAACGAAAAAGGAAGAAAAAAAAGAGGATCCATTGGTGGTGGCAATGGAGTTGGCTTATCCTCCCTTTGAGGGTAAAGATGAGGCGGGGGAGCCTACAGGGGTCAGCGTAGATCTGATGAAAGCCTTTGGTGAGTATATTGGCCGTGAGATTAAGATTGAAAATACGGCATGGGATGGTCTGATTCCTTCCCTGCAGACTGGGACGGCCGATCTTGTGATTTCCTCTATGACAATCCGGCCTGACCGGGCGGAACAGGTGGATTTTTCTGATCCTTATGCAAATGCCCTGTTAGCTGTGTTGGTCAATAAAAATACAGATGCTTCATCTATAGAAGACCTGAACCAGGCAGGGATGAAGATGGCTGTAAAGTCGGGCTCCACCGGGCATCTCTATGCGGAGAGTAATCTAAAGAACGCAGAGCTGATGGTATTGCCGGATGAAAGCGCCTGTGTTACTGAAGTGGCCCAGGGGCGCGCGGATGGTTTTATCTATGACCAGCTTACAATTTACCGAAACTGGCAGAAGAACTTAGATACCACCGATGCTATATTTATTCCTTTCCAGGAGCCGGAAAAATGGGGGATTGCAGTTCAGAAGGGTAACAGTGAGTTACTTGAACAGGTGAATGCTTTTTTGAAAGAATTCCGTGAGAAAGGCGGTTATGATAAGTTGGAAGAAACCTATCTTTCAGAAGAGAAAAAAGCTTTTGATGAGCTGGGTTTCCAATGGTTTTTTGATCTGGACGATGATATGGACGGGGAAGAGTAAAGATGAGGAGAAAGCTGTTTTTTGTACAGGAGGATGGAACGGCTGACTGGCTGGGAACTTTGTTGAATCTCTGCCTGGTGATTGGTTTGTTTGTGGTAATTTTCTGGCTGTCCCTGGGAGCGATTAACGTTCGTCTGGAATTTGGTTTTCTGGGACAATTCCGGTTGCGTATCTGGGATGGGTTCTGGATGACCATCGGCATTAGTGCAGCCAGCCTGGTCTTAAGCCTGCTGATTGGGATTTTAAGTGCTGCAGGCTGTAGCTCATCTCTGTTGTTCTTACGATATTTTTGCAGCGTTTATGTAAAGTTTATCCGTGGGACTCCTCTGATTATGCAAATTTACCTGTTTTTTTATATCGTAGGAACTGCATGGGGAGTAGAGAACCGTTTTGCAGCAGGGGTGATTATCCTGTCAATCTTTGAGGGAGCTTACATTTCAGAGATTATCCGCGGGAGCCTTTTGTCCCTGGAGGAATCACAGTTGGAGGCGGCTAGGGCGGTGGGGTTTACACAGCGTCAGACATTGCGCTATGTGATACTGCCGCAGCTTGTTACCCGCACGCTTCCTGCCCTTACAGGTCAGTTTGCCTCCATTATCAAGGATTCCTCATTGCTTTCTATGATTGCGGTAATTGAACTAACTCAGACGATTCGGGAGATTACAGCTGTGAATTTCCGGATGTTTGAATGTTATCTGTTGCTGGGGTTTTTGTATCTGTGCCTGACGCTGCCGATTTCATTTGTCAGCAAGCGGCTGGAAAGGAGATTTCAATATGAAAATTGAGTTTCAGGGGCTGACGAAGCAGTATGACCAGGAGCACATTGTCCTGAAGCCGATGGATTTTTCGGACGATATCCATACGCTTGCCATCATCGGTCCTTCCGGCGGTGGAAAGTCTACGCTGCTTCGGATATTGGGGGGACTGCTCCTGCCTACTGCCGGACGCATGGCTGTAGGGGGAGAAGAGCTGCCAGTGGATGAAAGCGCCTTGCAGAAATACCGTCAGCGGTTGGGTTTTGTATTCCAGCAGGGAGGGTTATTTCGGCATCTTGATGCGATTGAGAATATCGCTTTGCCCTTAGAGAAAGTCCATGGCTATACCAGACAGGAGGCTGTTAGGCGTGCAGAAGAACTTTTGGAACGCTTTGGCCTTGGTGCGGATGGAAGGAAAAAACCAGGCGCATTGTCCGGAGGACAACAGCAGCGGGTAGCAATTGCACGGGCAGTGGCTGCAAAGCCCAGGCTTCTTTTGCTGGATGAGCCCACGAGTGCCCTGGATCCGGAGTACACCAATGAGGTGCTGGATGTCATTGATGAACTGAAAAAGGAAGGTATGGACTTTGTGATTGTCACTCATGAGATGGGATTTGCCCGTCATGCCTGTGAGAAAGTGGCGTTTCTCTGTGAAGGTTCGTTGCTGGAATATGGGGATAGTGCGTCACTGTTTGCACATCCCAAAACGCATCAGCTGGATCGTTTTTTAAGCAGACTGTTGGAGTGGAATGGGAAATGATATTAACTGCGGTATGCGGTTTTATACCACTGACCTGTCGGAAGAACAGATTCAAGAGAAATTTCAGGCTGCCATATTTTGTTTCGATATGATTATGAGGATGAGATTCATGTCATCAATGTGCCTTTTTATATACATTGACAGGCAGGGGATTTCTTCACGCACTGCCCTTCTGGGACAGGAATATGAAAACGGAGATAGGTTATGGATTATGCTGGATTTATTACAGAAATGAAAAAATATTGGGATTTGCGCAGCAGGGGACTGAAAAAACAGGCTAATAGCTTTCTGTTTGATTTTGCAGGAAGGTTTAAGAAGGAAGTTCCGCAGAATGCGGCAGATGAGATTTTGTTCCAATTTTGCTGTGAATATATAGATGAGTTAAAATTTCCCGGTAATCATTTACCTCGACGTCACATACCCTTTCAGATAACGGAATTGCTGAACAGTTATTTGAACAGAGAGTGCAGGAAAAATAAAATGCCTCAAATGCGGTGGGCATATGAGCTTTTTGGAGAATGCTATAATCCCCACGACCCCAAATGCGAACATGATACGTACCACATTTTGGAGTGTGCCTATGCCCATAAGCAATGTGATCAAAAGACCGTGGAGCTTTATTTTAAACAACAGGTAAATTTGTTATGGTTGGGACAGCACCATTTTCCGGAAGGCTGTTGTATCACGCAGGAAGCATTTGAAAATACTGTGCAGACTGCCAGGAAAATCCTATCAGAGAAAACAGTACCCCAATCGCTTGTAGAGGAGTTTGAATATTATGTAAAGTTGTACCGGATATATTTTGATTGGGAGAAAAACGACAGGAACGGTGATTTTTATAAATTGTGTAAAAGTGAAGGAATGGAATATAAACCGCTTCCCACAGTTTATGTTGATAAGGATACAACCGGATGAAAAGGTCTGTTCTGGAATATCCGGAAGCGACTTATAACCATTTTAAATAGATTTTTTCATCCAAATATGAGGGCAGCCCTCCTCATTTTCTATGCTTCCAAATTCTACAAATCCTAATTTTTCATAAAAACCGGTAGCACGGCATTGTGCGTGTAGTACGATGTCTTTTCCGCCCTTTTTCTGCACATATCCTTCCGCCTCTTTCACTATGGCAGAACCAATATTTTTACCACGGCATTTTTTTATAACAGCAAGTCTTCCAAGAGTATATGCATTCATCATTGCATTCCAAAATACACGGCACGTTGCAACAGGTACTTCATCTTCATCAAACAACACAATATGTGCGGCTGCATGATCGATTTCGTCAAATTCATCTTGAAATCCCTGCTCATCCATAAATACCGCTTTTCTAATCTCTTTTGCACAGTCTGGAAAACTCTCATATACTGATATTTTCATTGAAAATTTAATCCTCCAAATTTCGCTTTGTCATTATCAACGACACTGAAAGTATAGCACATGCCCCACTGGATTACAATGATATAGAAAGCCCGATAAAGAAATTTGAATGTTGCCGAAAGACAATGGCAACTGCTATAATGAATAGAAAAGATTCAGCTGTAATGGATATCATATTCTCCATAAAGAGGAGAAAGAAAAAACAGAAATGAGAGAGGGCATTGTGATCGCTGATGATAAAAAACGTGGAAAAGGAGATATAGCATGGATATAAAAAAATTCAAGTGGACAAGAGAACCAAAAGAATACCATATGGATAGAAACAAGATCGAAATTGTTTCAAATCCCCATACGGATTTATGGCAGAGAACTTACTATCATTTTCAAAATGACAATGCCCCGGTATTTCAAATGGAGACAGAAGAAAAATATTTCAGCTTTGTTGTAAAAACAGAGTTTACAGAAAGTCATCACCGCTTCGACCAATGCGGCATTGTCATGTACCTTGACAGCGAAAACTGGTTAAAGGCTTCCGTTGAATACGAAAATGAAAAATACCAGCATTTAGGTAGCGTTGTAACCAATCAGGGATATTCAGACTGGGCAACAACCGTGATAGATGCCTCTGTAAAATCCATGTGGTATCGCTTTAGCCGCAGAGAAGACGACTATTGTGTAGAATGCTCAACAGACGGTATCGATTTTCAGCAAATGCGGATTTGCCATATGCATAAAGGAGCCGGAAAAATCCAATTTGGCATTTACGTCTGCTCCCCGGAAGAATCTTCCTTTAAAGCAGTCTTTACCAATATGGCAATCACCCAATGCCAATGGAAAGCCCACAACGGCCAACAACCAGATAAAAATCTTTGATTCCACTTTACAAGTTTACAAGCCACACCGCCAACCCCTCTTAAATTCCTTGTCCGTGCATTTTGCCGATACCCAGCAGGAGCAGCCATAGGAATGTCTTCCGGGCCTTGATGAAAACGCCGGCACTTATGCACCGTCCTTTGGTGCATTAGTACCGCTGCGTTTTCATAGAGCGAAAGCGTGCCCAGAAGACATTCCTATGGCTGCTCCTGCGTCCCCATCCCCAAAAAAACCTCCCCACCAAGGAATAATTCCCCCTCTTTTTGGTAAAATTGTAATAGAAACAGAACCCCACACTCAAAACTCTATCCAATATCACTTAAAATGAAATATTTTAGGAAATATTTTCAAAATACATCTTGAAATTTCTGGACAAATTAGGTAAAATAATCCTGCTGACAAAATTTTGTCAATCTGAAAACGGGATTGACAGAATCATATAAAAAAATTCATTATTTAGGAGGAACTAAAAAATGGCAGTAAAAGTAGCAATCAATGGTTTTGGACGTATTGGTCGTCTTGCATTCAGACAGATGTTCGGTGCAGAAGGATACGAAGTAGTAGCAATCAATGACTTGACAAGTCCTAAGATGCTGGCACATTTATTAAAATATGATTCAGCTCAGGGTAAATATGCATTAGCTGATAAAGTAACAGCTGGTGAAGATTCCATCACAGTTGACGGAAAAGAAATCAAAATCTACGCAAAGGCAAACGCTGAAGAGCTTCCTTGGGGAGATTTAGATGTAGACGTTGTATTAGAATGTACAGGCTTCTATACATCCAAAGAAAAAGCATCTGCTCACATCAAAGCAGGCGCTAAGAAAGTTGTTATTTCTGCTCCAGCAGGAAATGACCTTCCTACAATCGTTTACAATGTAAACCATACAACATTAACAAAGGAAGATACTGTTATTTCTGCAGCTTCCTGTACAACAAACTGCTTAGCACCTATGGCTAAGGCTCTTCATGAGTTAGCAGGCATCAAGTCTGGTATCATGAGCACAATCCATGCTTACACAGGCGATCAGATGATCCTTGACGGACCACAGAGAAAAGGCGATTTAAGAAGAAGCCGTGCAGGCGCTGTAAATATCGTTCCAAACTCAACAGGTGCTGCAAAAGCTATCGGTTTAGTTATTCCTGAATTAAACGGTAAATTAATCGGTTCCGCTCAGCGTGTACCTACCCCAACAGGTTCTACAACTATCTTAGTTGCAACTGTTGAAAAATCCGTAACAAAAGAAGAAATCAATGCAGCTATGAAAGCAGCAGCTACAGAATCCTATGGTTACAATGAAGATGAAATCGTATCCAGCGATATCGTTGGTATGACATATGGTTCTTTATTCGATGCAACTCAGACAATGGTTGGCGAAGACAACTTAGTACAGGTTGTATCCTGGTATGACAATGAGAACTCTTATGTAAGCCAGATGGTTCGTACAATCAAATACTTTGCTGAATTAGCATAAGTATCATGACAGTTGGTGACAACAGCCAGCAGGCTGTTGCATAAGAAGACCTATCAGGGTCCGGTCTTATGGACCGGGCCCTATGTTTTTTATAGACCGGATGTTAGCCTGGTCAGCCGATTTAAGGCAATGAAGAAAAGCAAAATAAATAAAAAATTCCCTCATATGAGATTAGGGAAAAGTCAGGAGGCAGACAAAATGTCATTAAACAAAAAATCAGTTGATGATATCAACGTAAGCGGAAAACGCGTGCTTGTAAGATGTGATTTCAATGTACCATTAAAGGATGGACAGATTACAGATGAAACACGTATCAAAGCAGCCCTTCCTACCATCGAAAAATTACTCAAAGACGGCGGCAAGGTAATCCTTTGCTCCCATCTTGGCAAAGTGAAAAACGGCCCTAATGAAGGCGAGTCTTTAGCGCCTGTTGCAAAGAGACTTTCCGAAAAATTAGGAAAAGAAGTAAATTTCGTAGCAGATGACAACGTAACCGGAGAAGCAGCAACTGCAGCCGTTGCAGCTATGAAAGAAGGAGATGTGGTACTGCTTCAGAATACACGTTTCCGTGGTGCAGAAGAAACCAAAAATGGAGAGGCTTTCTCCAAAGAATTAGCAGACCTTTGCGATGCTTATGTATGTGATGCCTTTGGCTCTTCTCATAGAGCACATGCTTCTGTTGCCGGCGTAACCGAAGTGGTACGTGCAAAAGGCGGAGAATGTGCAGTTGGATATTTGATGCAGAAGGAAATCGATTTCCTTGGAAATGCAGTAGAAAATCCGGTAAGACCTTTCGTTGCAATCCTTGGCGGCGCTAAAGTTGCTGACAAATTAAATGTTATCAACAACTTACTGGAAAAATGTGATACCTTGATCATTGGCGGCGGTATGGCATTTACCTTCTTAAAGGCAAAGGGCTATGAAGTAGGAAACTCCTTAGTAGATAATGAGAAGCTTGACTATTGTAAAGAAATGATGGAAAAGGCTGAAAAGCTTGGCAAGAAGTTACTGCTTCCGGTAGATACCACCATTGCAGCTTCTTTCCCGAATCCTATTGATGCGAATATTGATGTTCAGGTTGTGGATGCAGATAAGATTCCTGCAGACATGGAAGGCCTTGATATCGGCACAAAGACAGCAGAATTATATGCAGATGCAGTAAAATCTGCAAAGACAGTTGTTTGGAACGGACCTATGGGTGTATTTGAAAATCCGGTTCTTGCCAAGGGTACCATTGCAGTTGCAAAGGCTTTGGCTGAAACAGACGCTACCACCATCATCGGCGGCGGCGATTCTGCAGCAGCAGTAAACCAGTTAGGCTTTGCTGACAAGATGTCCCATATTTCTACAGGCGGTGGTGCTTCCCTTGAGTTCTTAGAGGGTAAGGTGCTTCCAGGCGTAGCAGCAGCAGACGACAAATAAAAATATTTGCAAAAGCAAAATAGAATGAAATAAAAGGAGATTTACCAAAATGGCCAGAAAAAAAATCATTGCCGGCAACTGGAAAATGAACATGACTCCCAGTGAAGCGGTAGAATTGATCAACACATTAAAACCATTAGTAGCTACTGAGGAAGCAGACGTTGTTTTCTGTGTACCTGCTATTGACATTATCCCTGCTATGGAAGCAGCAAAAGGCTCCAACATCCAGATTGGTGCAGAAAATATGTACTTTGAGGAAAAAGGTGCATACACAGGAGAAATCGCTCCTGCAATGCTTACGGATGTAGGAGTAAAATATGTCATCATCGGACATTCCGAAAGAAGAGAATACTTTGCAGAAACAGATGAGACAGTAAATAAAAAAGTATTAAAGGCTTTCGAGCATGGTATTACCCCAATCGTATGCTGTGGCGAGACCCTTACCCAGAGAGAACAGGGCGTTACCATTGATTTCATCCGTCAGCAGATTAAGATTGCGTTTTTAAATGTTACAGCAGACCAGGCAAAAACAGCAGTTATCGCTTATGAACCAATCTGGGCAATCGGAACAGGCAAGACAGCTACTTCCGATCAGGCACAGGAAGTCTGCTCCGCTATCCGCACATGCATTGGAGAAATCTATGATGAAGCTACCGCAGAAGCAATCCGCATTCAGTACGGCGGTTCCGTAAATGCTTCCACAGCAGCAGAATTATTTGCAAAACCGGACATCGACGGCGGCCTTGTAGGCGGTGCAGCATTAAAGCCGGATTTTGGAAAGATTGTAAATTATAAATAAGAGTTTGTTTAGAACCTTATAAAAGGAGAAAGACATCCCAAAAGCCATTGATGGTTTTTGGGATGTCTTTTTAATCATGGAGAACCATGTTGTTTGCTAAAAATGTAGACATTATTCCTGATTTATGTAAAGAAAAGTTGGTTGTAAAGAAAAGAGAGTTTCAATATACTTGTTTTATAATAAAATATCTGTTGAAAAGAAGAGTAAGATGAATTCAATCAAAAGAAAAAATCTATATTACTTGTCTGTTTGCCATGACTTATCCACATGATGTCTGCTTTGCAGGATTATATCCTCATGAGACCTGCCAAACAAGAGGATCGTGTGAATATTCACTGCGCATAGGTCATAAAAATTTCGGCATTTTTACAATAATGTTTTACTCCAGTTCAGCCGGAAGGGTGAACTGCAACAAAAAATAGACAAAAAGTATTTCAAAATTGATAATCGTATCAAATGCGATTAGAATTAAGTTATAGAAAAATACATAGGCGGGATTAAGCATAAAACAAATGAGAAATATAAAAAGGAGGAAAACAAAAGTGAAATCAAAAAGCTCAACAAAAAAAGCAATGAGAATCCTGTCCTTGCTGTTAGCAGCATCCCTTTTCTTAGGCACCCAAGGGTTTACTGTATTTGCAGAAACCATTAGCGGGAATGGGACAGCCGCCGCAGGAAGCAAGGAGCAGGAAAATGACGGGGAGGGAGGAAATAGCCAGACAGAACCGGAAGCCGTAGATACGGAAATTGATTCAACCTATCTGGAGGATTCTACTAATCAGCAACAGGAAATGCTCCCGGATAGCAATGTTAGTGAAAACAATGCTCGTGTGGGAGAAGGAGGGCCTCAGAATCCCGTTCATCACTGCGCACTGGAGAGTGGTAGCACAGATTATACGGATTTTAGTTACGTATATTTTGGAGCCTATCCCCAAAGTGAAGTGACAGATAGTGCTACTATAGCTGCTATAGATAATGCTATCGCCATGTCTGGAACGAGAGAGGATGCAGAGATGGATGCAGGGATAGATGTATGGGTAAACGGAACAAAGTACCGTAGGATTAGTAAGGATGATACAAATTACGGCTATTTTTTTGACTATATGCCAACAAACAACGGCTATCGCTATTTCAAATGGCAACGAATCAAGTGGAGGGTGTTGGAAAATGACGGAAACACGTTATTTGTGATAGCGGATAAAATTGTTGACTGTAAGGACTATAATGATCTATACAGCAACACTACATGGAGTTACAGCACCATAAGGTATTGGCTGAATAATAGCTTTTATAACACAGCTTTTAGCAATGATGAGCAGAGTGCTGTTGCAACACAAATGATAGTAAATGAGGATAACCCATTCTATGGGACTAAAGGTGGAACTAAATCAAGGGATAATATTTATCTGCTTTCTATTAGTGAAGCGAAAAATCCAATATATGGATTTTGCAGTTCCTTTACTGCTAATTCTATGAGTCGGAAAATGAAAACAAGTGATTATGCCAACGCAAGAGGCATGTGGACAGAAGGTATTGCTGATTATGAATATGAATGGAATTGGTGGTTGCGTTCTCCCGGTGGTGGCGATGACTGCATCCGCGCTGCCGCTGTCAAAGATGGGGAAATCATTGGGGGTGGCTATTATGTCAACTATAGCCAGTGCGGTGTCTGCCCGGTCTTACATATAAATCTGTCATCTGATACTTGGTTCATGGCAACTGGCGAAGCCGATGACGAAGGAGAATACGTCGGTGTACTGGCTCCCGAGGCAAGCATAAAGGGTGGAACCTACTTCACATCACAGAAAATAGAATTGGCTTCTGCTACGGAAGGAGCAGAAATCTACTATACAACAGATGGGAGCACACCGGGAAAAGAAAACGGAATCAGTTACACTGGTAAGATATTAGTCCAGAATCCCATTACCCTTAAGGCAGTTGCGGTCAAGGACGGAATGGTGGACAGCCAAATTATGGAAGAAACCTACAAATTTTCTGCGCCAATATCAGAAACAATAACAATTCCCGCACCTGTCCTGGGGGAAAATGCAAGTGGTACTGTAGAGAACGAGGAGGTTCTCCAGTTCTTTCCGGGAAACTTTAGCCTGTCATCAACGTTGGTTCCGATTAGCGCAAGCCATACGGTAGAGACGAACGGTTCGCATACGCTGAAGGTTGCCATAGGGATTAAAGAGGCAGACTGGCTGGATAAAAGCTCCGAATGGAATAATTTCAAAGAGAGTGTAAAGACACTCCAAGAGAGCCAAAGACGGATTGATGCAATGGAGTCTTTATGCAAGGCATTTGGAGGAGATACGGTTTCTTTCTTTGAGTCAGAAAAAATTAAAGCAAAGCCGGAGGTTTCTGTCCTGGGGTACTATGAATATAAAATAGATAAGGATAATAAGGTGATAACGAATTCTGGGATGCTTCAGACGGATGCAAAATGGAAAGCAAGTTGTGACTGGCAGTTCTTCACGCCAATCGGTCCTATGTATATAAGTATAGAAGGATCCGGAAAAATAACAGGGAAATTAGGTCTTTCCTATGAATATGAAGACGATGGAGCCGCAAGCTTTTTAAACGGAACATGGGAAAAGCAAGGAGAAGTTACCCTGACTCCCGGTCTATCCTTAGAAGGCGGCTATGGTGTAGCAAAAATAGCAACCATTGGAGCCAGTGGTTCTGCAGAAGTACCTATTCAGATTTATCCTGCTTCAAAGGCAGATTTTGATGCAGCCGCATCGGTACATGTATATATAATCTTTATACTGGATGCAACTTGGGATCTTGCAACTTATCATATAAACCTTTGGGATACCACTAATGATACCACTAATGTCATCAGCCCGAAAGGAAGCTCCAGAAGCGGCATTTCCCAAGGGGATGTGGCGGATATGCAGCTGAATCCGGAGGACTTAAAGCCGGTAGACCGTTCCTATGCGGAACATACCACCTCATGGCAGGGAAACACAGCTTCCAGTACGGATACCAAGAGCCTGTCAGCAAGGGCAGGTGCAGAAGGGGAAACGGCTGCTGGAGAGACAGAACATGTCCTGCAGTCCGGCATCATGCCCAATTCACTGCCTGCAATCAAGCAGATTGGAAACGATACCGTGATGGTATTCCAGGCAAACGATGCAAGCCGCAACACCCTGGACAGTTCGGTCCTTATGTATTCCGTATACAGAAGCGGTACATGGTCAGAGCCGGTGCCTGTATGGGATAACGGAACCTGTGACATGTATGCGGACCTGCAGGTTATAAACGATGACTTGTATCTCGTATGGCAGAAGGAAAACGCCCGGATTGCCGAAAATGGGGAAAACGGCGAGCAGATACTTTCCCGTATGGCGGAAAAATCCGAAATCTGCTTTGCAAAATATGACCAGGAACAGAAGAAATTTGTGGACGTAACCTATATAACCTCTGATAAAAAAGTAGACATGATGCCAAAGCTGGCTACAAACGGAAACAAGGTCACGGCAGTCTGGATCACCAACAGCGAAAACAGCTTCTTACAGGAAGAGGGAACCAACCGAATCGTTTATGCGGATTGGGAAGATGGTGCCTTTTCGGAAGAAAAAGTGCTCTGTGAAATGGAATCCGGAATAGAAGAGTTTGCCCCGTATTATGCAGACGATACTTTGTATGCAGCATATGTCTCCAATATTTCGCAAGAAAACGCTGCCAATCAGGCATTCCTAAGCACAGTAAACGGTGGGGACAAAGAGGTTTCCGATGGAAGCACCCTGACCTCCAACCTTCAATGGCAGGATGGAGTACTTTACTATTATGAAGGCGGAACCATGAAAGCCTATGACATGGCAGCCGATGAACTATCTACCATCACAGCAGGAGAAAGCCCGATCAGTGCTAACGGAAAGATCTTCGTAAACGACGGAAAGACAGCAGTGCTGTGGAGCGCGCCGGATCAGGTAACAGGCACCTCCAAGGTGTATTCCTCCGTAAAAACGGCAGAAGGATTTAGCAAGCCGATAGCCTTATACAGCACAGATTCCTCCATTAAATATCTGGACGGAGTATTAAACGCAGACGGTTCATGGCAGTTCATGATGAATACAGCGAAGACAGGCTCACAAGAGCAGCTCCATTCCCTTGTATTCGTTACCAAAGAGGAGGCGCCGGAAATAGAAGTGGAATCCATTACTGTGGATGATGCCGCAAAAGAAAATGAAGCAACGCCTATTTCCTACATGGTGACCAATACAAGTGAAGAGACCATTACAAGCCTTGTGCTTACCATAGAGGGCGAAAATGGATTCCAGGAACAACAGGACGCTCCCGCACGGGCAGGGCTGGGAGAAAGTGCTAATGACACGGCAGATACGGAAGGCGGAAATGGATTCTGGAAACAACAGAACATTCCTGTATCCATAGCGCCGGGAGAAACTGTTTATGACACGGTAGATGTGGACTTGGCAGAAGTAACGGATACCACCAATGTGAACATCACACTTTGCGCCCAGGGACAGGCCAATACCAGAAACAATACAGTGGAAGCAGTCATAGGCCAGACGGATCTGACGCTGGAGGCCGCTATGATAGAAACGGAAGAGGATGTCTGCATCGTGGCAACTGTATCCAACAACAGCATGATTCCGGCAGATGCCACCCTTACCCTTTATGAGGACGTGGAACAGACCAGACAGATAGAAACCGTTCCAATGGGAGAAATATCAAAAGAAGAGGGAGGAAGCCATACATTCTACTTGAAAAAGAGCAGCCTTACCATGAATGAAAACGGCGCTGTGTATATGCCGCTGGTTGTGACCTCTGATAAAACGGACAGCAATGAAGATAACAACAGGGTAATCGAGATTGCCTATGCCACTCTGGAGGATCCGGATGAAAAGGGTGAAGGCGGAACGACAGAAGGCGGAACAACAGAAGGCGGAACAACAGAAGGTGGAACAACAGAAGGCGGTGATAAGAAAGAGGGCAGTACCGATAACAGGGAATCCATAAAAGTAACCCAATTAACGATTACTGCACCGTCTAAAAAACTGGCAGCCGGAAAGAAGGTAAAACTGACTCTTGGCGTTGCACCGGCAAATGCCGCCAATAAAGAAGTCTCATGGGAGACAAGCAATAAAAAGTATGCCACCATAGACAAGAATGGAATGCTCACTCTGAAAAAAGCAGGGGCAGGTAAGACGGTTACAGTCACTGCCACCGCAAAAGACGGCAGCGGCAAAAAAGCCACTATAAAGATCAAGATCATGAAGCATGCCGTAAAAAGCGTGAAGCTGAAAGCACCTTCCAAGACTTTAAAGGCAGGAAAGACCATGACAGTCAAGGCGACCGTAAAGACCACTGGAAAGAGTGTGAATAAGACTTTAAAATGGCAAAGCTCTAATACCAAATATGCCACCGTCAACCAGAAAGGAAAGGTGACAGCCAAAAAAGCTGGAAAAGGAAAGACTGTAACCATTACGGCAGTATCTACGGACGGAAGCAATAAAAAGGCAAAAGTAAAGATTAAAATTAAATAATGTAAAAAACATTAAATTCTCAAAAATATGAAAATCACTTGCGGACAAAAAAGAAATCCGTTATACTTATGTTACTATATACTGTTTGAAGAAAGGAGAAAATAATGAACTCAATCAAAAGAAAAAAATCTACATTACTTGTCTGCTTAGGATTGGTAATGGCACTGGTGCTTACTACATTAGTACCGACCACCAGTATGGAGGTACAGGCAGCAAAAAAGGTTACCACAAATTATAATTGGAGAAAAGCCCCAACTGTAAAAGTCGGTACGACTACAGTCACTGCAAGACCCGTAAAAAGCAGCAATTATAAGAAAAAGAATTTAGCTTCGGTAGGCTTTATAAAGTTCACAGCACCAAAGGCAGGAACTTACCAGTTTACGATTTCAAATCTTGTCAAAAAAGGGGATGCCCAAAGATATACAAATGGAGCAGTTACTTTTTGGACAGGTAACGGAAGCGCTAATTCCATCTGGCCGGATAAATATCTTAAGGTAAAGACACAAGGGGGCAAGTCACACACGCTTTGGCTTTGTTCGAAGAGATATTCAAGTGGAAAGGTAACGGCAGCAACATTTTTGACTTCTCGTACAGCAACTGTAAAGCTGAGCAAGGGACAGGTTGTATATATGGATTTTAATAACAGTTATACCAATACATGTACCCTGAAAATTAAAAAGAAATAAATAGGATAGTATGAATAAGGAGATGATCGAAAACGGTTTTCTCCTTATTTTTCTTTTTGCTATATACAAAATTGCTAAAAATTACAAAAAACCGTTGCCAATCCCCTCATCCTGTGCTAAAATAAACCTTGTTTGACATTAGGAGGTTAAAAATGGGTACAATAAGATTGATTTTAACAATAGTTTTCATATTAGTATGTATTGCAATTACAGTGCTTGTATTGATGCAGGAAGGGAAGTCAGCAGGACTTGGTGCCATCAGCGGTGCAGCAGAGTCTTACTGGGGCAAGAATAAAGGTCGTTCCATGGAAGGAGCCTTAGTAAAGATTACAAAGATTTTAGCTGTTGTTTTTTTACTCCTTGCAGTAGTATTGAACATTAACAAATTTTAAGATATAAGCACTCTTTACAGAGTGCTTTTCTTTTTTTGGAGCAAAGAATGAGTAAAAAAACATTGGAAGAAAGAAAAAAATTAATATGTGATTTTGTGACGGAAGATTTATACGTTCCCATGAAGGAAAAAGAGCTGGCAATTATGTTTCAGGTAGAGCCGGAGGAACGGCCTGAATTTAAAAGGGTGTTAGAAAGCCTGTTAGCGGAAGGAAAGCTGCAGATTACCAAAAGAGGAAAATATATAAAGCCGGAAAAAACAGCTTTCATCGGTACATTTATCAGTAATGCAAAAGGTTTTGGGTTTGTAGAAATAGAAGGACAGCCGGAAGACTTTTATGTGCCGGAAACAAAAGTAAACGGTGCTTTTCATCAGGATAAAGTGGAAATCGCCCTTCTTCCGGGGAAGCGGGGAATGCGTCAGGAAGCGGAAGTAGTGGCTGTTTTGGAAAGAGGCATGAAAACAGTCGTGGGCACATTTGAAAGAGGAAAAAGCTTTGGATTTGTAGTGCCGGACAACAAAAAGCTGCCGGATGATATTTTTATCCCTTTAGAGCGTTCTAAGGGAGCCGTCAACGGGCATAAGGTAGTAGTGGAGATTACCGACTATGGAAAAGGCTATAAGGGAAAGCGGCCGGAAGGAAAAGTGGTGGAGATTTTAGGCCATATCAATGATCCGGGCGTGGACATTTTAGCTATTGTAAAGGGCTTTGACCTTCCTATGGAGTTTGCCGAAAAAGTGCTTAACCAGGCGGAACGGGTAGGAAAAGAAGTGTCTGCAGCAGACATGGAAGGCAGAAAAGACTTAAGACAGATGGAAATGGTCACCATTGACGGGGAAGATGCAAAAGATTTAGATGATGCCGTAAGCCTGACCGTAAAGGATGGCAATTACTATTTAGGCGTCCATATTGCGGATGTGACCAATTATGTCCAGGAGAATTCCGCTTTAGACAGGGAAGCGCAAAAAAGAGGTACCAGCGTGTATTTGGTGGATCGGGTGATTCCCATGCTGCCTCATACCCTGTCCAATGGAATCTGTTCCTTAAATGAAGGAGTAGACAGGCTTGCCCTAAGCTGCCTGATGACCATTGACGAAAAGGGTGTAGTAAAGGATTATGAAATTGCGGAAACCGTTATCAATGTAAACCGCCGCATGTCCTACACCAGTGTGAAAAAGATTTTAGAGGACAAAGATGAGGAAGAATGCGAAACCTATAAAGAGCTTGTCCCCATGTTTGAGCGGATGGCAGAGCTTTCCGGAATCTTAAGAAAGAACAGACAGAAAAGAGGTTCCATTGATTTCGATTTTCAGGAAAGTAAGATTTTGCTTGATAAGGAGGGATATCCTGTAGAGATCAAGCCTTATGAGAGAAATAGTGCAACAAAGCTGATTGAGGATTTTATGCTTCTGGCAAATGAAACAGTTGCCCAGCATTTTTACTGGATGGAGCTGCCTTTTGTGTATCGCACCCATGAGGTTCCGGATACGGAAAAGATAAGGAAGCTGATTACCTTCATCCGAAATTTTGGCTATGGAATCAAGCTGAAAAACGAGGAAGTCCATCCAAAAGAACTGCAGAAGCTGTTAGGGAAAATACAGGGAACTGCAGAAGAAGCCCTGATAAGCCGTTTAGTGCTCCGAAGCATGAAGCAGGCCAGATACACGGAAAGCTGTACCGGACATTTTGGATTGGCTTGTGAGTACTACTGTCATTTTACTTCTCCCATCCGCCGATATCCGGATTTGCAGATTCACCGGATTATCAAGGAACAGCTCCGGGGAAGATTGACACCGGAAAGAATTGCCCATTATAAAAGTATTTTAACGGAAGTGTGCAGGCATTCTTCGGAAACAGAACGAAGAGCAGAGGAAGCGGAACGGGAAACCGATAAGCTGAAAAAGGTGGAATATATGGAAAGGCATATAGGAGGGCAGTTTGAAGGCATTATTTCGGGAATCACCTCCTGGGGAATCTATGTGGAGCTTCCAAATACGGTAGAAGGCATGGTTCATGTGGCTTCCATACCGGGAGGCTATTATTACTATGATGAGAATTCTTATGAAATGGTAGGAAAAGATACCCAAAAATCATACAAGCTTGGAGAGAAAATCATCATTCAGGTAAAAGACGTGGATAAAATAGCAAAAACCATTGATTTTGTCATTCCCTATGGGGAAGGGTAAGCGCCCCGCAGAATAAGTGGTGAAAAAGAAAAAGTCGGCAAGGCAGGTGAAAAGAAATGAGCAAAGAACAGGGAAAACTGGTAGCAAATAATAAAAAGGCATATTTTGATTTCTTTATTGATGAGAAATATGAAGCAGGGCTTGTGCTGCATGGCACGGAAGTAAAATCCCTGCGCATGGGGAAATGCAGCATAAAAGAAGCCTTTATCCGGATTGAAAAGGGAGAAGCCTTTATTTATGGTATGAATATCAGCCCATATGAAAAAGGAAATATCTTTAACAAGGATCCTTTGAGAATCCGAAAGCTTTTGTTTCATAAATCGGAAATCAATAAGCTTGCAGGGAAACTTGCAGAAAAGGGGTATACCTTAGTGCCGCTGCAGGTATATTTTAAGGATGGAAAGGCAAAAATGGAGGTAGGTCTTGCAAGGGGCAAGAAATTATACGATAAACGCCAGGACATTGCCAAAAAGGATCAAAGGAGAGAGGCACAGAAGGAATTTAAAATTAAAAATTTATAAAATCCTGTTTTTCCCTATGGACGGAAAGCAAGAATACCGATATACTAAATAAGCAGCAAAGAAAACTGAATACGGGGTAGTAAAGGTTTCGACAGGGGTCTTGCAGCTGGAGAAGCTATCCGCAGGTGATGCGTCAAATCACGACAATAAATATAAACGCTGAAGATAATTTAGCATTCGCTGCCTAGTTGCAGCGTGTCCGCCTTAGTGCACCTACACATTAAGAACCGGGCATCGACTATGTAGGAAACGACATGGGCAAAGCTTTGAGCCTGTGGGCGTACAATGAAGCTACTAAAACCTGCAGGGTGTTAGTTCCCGGCAGGCAGAGGGAATGAAAAAGAACTGACTATGATAGTAGAAGTACAGGGAATGGGCTTTTGGACACGGGTTCGACTCCCGTCTACTCCATGATGGCTATTTACAAAAAAGATTTAAGCAAGTATAGTATATGTATTGCTTAAATTTTTTTGCTTTTTAACTAAGAAGCGTGAATAAGGAGAAGAGTATGGCAGTAAGAGACGATTATATAGCGGGTGGCTTTGCTTTTGCTACGGAAGTGGAGGCAAAGGCAGCAAAAAATGATGAAAATAAGATTCAGTCCATTGATAAAAAGTTGAATTATAAAAATT
The DNA here is from genome assembly GCA_014799955.1 of Butyrivibrio sp. Taxonomy (GTDB): domain Bacteria; phylum Bacillota; class Clostridia; order Lachnospirales; family Lachnospiraceae; genus Eshraghiella. Next base: position 54,597 of record JAAVHB010000015.1, read on the forward strand.
TTGAAGCAGTTGCCATGGTTTACAATAAGGCAATTGAAAACCATATCTTTGAAACGATTATAGGAGAAATGTATTTAAAAAAGCTTCAGGGACATTTACTTGAAACAAAAGAGGCAGACAGTGATTTTGAGCTTCAGCCTATTCCCATTCGTTCTAAGCTGTCTTTTACAAAGCAGCCCGATGAAACAGCAAAACCAAAGCTTCAGATCCGTTCACAGAAAGAGAACAGGGAAAAACTGAAATTTTCTATTATACTGAATTTCTTTTTGGCATTTCTGATCGTGATACTCTTTATTATTACATTGACGGGAGAAAATGCCAATATTATTAACTATAAGATGGTTATTACCAATAAATATGCCCAGTGGGAGCAGGAATTGCAGGAAAGGGAAGCAGCAGTGAGGGAAAAGGAAAAGGAACTTTTTGCAAAATAACTTCATTGAAGATTTTCACAATTTTTACATACTTGTCTGTTAACATAAAAGACAGCTTCAAAAATGATGTAAGAGGTGTGGAAATGGAAAAGATGAAAATTCTCGTTGTAGATGATGAAAGCAGAATGAGAAAGCTTGTGAAAGACTTCCTTACCAAAAATAATTATGAGGTGTTGGAGGCAGAGGATGGTGCCCAGGCTTTGGATGTTTTTTTTCAGACAAGGGACATTTCCCTTATTTTGCTGGATGTGATGATGCCTAAAATGGACGGGTATCAGGTTTGCAAGGAAATCAGAGAATATTCCAAGGTTCCTATTATTATGCTGACTGCAAAGGCAGACGAGCAGGATGAGCTGAAAGGGTTCCAATATGGAGTGGATGAGTATATCACAAAGCCCTTTAGTCCAAAGATTATGGTCGCAAGAGTAGAAGCGGTGCTTCGAAGGGCAGGAAACGGCACATCAGAGGAGTTAGTACAGGTAGGGCAGATTACCATTGATAAAACAGCGCACATTGTTACCATCGGAGAAAAGCAGGTGGACCTTAGCTACAAGGAATTTGAGCTTCTTACTTATTTTTTGGAAAATAAAGGAATTGCCTTATCCAGAGAAAAGATATTAGACCATGTTTGGAATTATGATTATTTTGGAGATGCCAGGACCATTGATACTCATGTGAAAAAACTGAGAAGCAAAATGGGAGAGCAGGGAAACTGCATTAAGACGATCTGGGGTATGGGATATAAATTCGAGGTAGAAGAATGAAATACAAACATTCCATAAAAAGACAATTTGCAATTATTTTTATTGGACTTTTAGCCGGCACAATTTTATTGTGCTGGTTTCTTAATAGCATTTTTCTGGAAAAGTATTATGTGCAGAATAAAGAAACCGATTTAAAAAACGCTTATGCCAGCATTAGCTATGCTGCGGAACAGGGAACGCTTGGTTCAAAAGAATTCTATTATCAATTTCAAAAAATATGCGCTACCTACAATATGAATATTATTGTAATGGATGCGGAATCAAAACTGATTTTAAGTTCAGTCAATGACTATAAAAGAATGATTACCCAATTGCTGGAAAGTGCCATGGGGATGAATGAACCCGACGAGCTCTTGGAAGAAAATGAGGAATACGTTATCCAGAAAAGCTTTGATAAAGAAACAAACAGCAATTACATTGAAATGTGGGGAGTGTTGGAAAACGGCAATTTGTTCTTACTGCGCTCATCCGTGGAAAGTATCAGGGACAGTGTAAAGATATCCAATCAATTCCTGGCATACGTGGGAATAGGAGCAGTAATAATCAGTGCATTTTTGACCCTGACTGTAACAGGGCGGGTAACCAGGCCTATTTTACAACTGGCTAAAATATCGGAGCGGATGAAGAACCTGGATTTTGATGCCAAATATACAGGGAATGATAAAAATGAAATCGGTATTTTAGGCGACCATATCAATCAGTTGTCGGATACATTGGAAAAAACCATTTCAGAGCTGAAGACAGCCAATAATGAGTTAAAGAATGATATTCGCCAAAAAGAAAAAATCGACGAGATGAGAAAGGAATTTCTATCAAATGTTTCCCACGAATTAAAGACGCCCATTGCTCTGATCATGGGATATGCAGAAGGCTTGAAAATGGGAATCAATGAAGACGACTCCAGCCGGGAATTTTATTGCGATGTGATTATGGATGAAGCAGGAAAAATGAATATTATGGTAAAGAAGCTTCTTACCTTGAACCAGTTGGAATTTGGAAATGACGTAGTTACTATGGAAAGATTCGATCTGCATGAGCTTGTTGAAAATTATATCCAATCTGCGGACATTCTGATAAAACAGAATGATGTGAAAGTGGAATTTCATTGTAAGGAACCTGTGTATGCCTGGGGGGATGAATTTAAAGTGGAAGAAGTATTTATGAATTACTTTACCAATGCAATGAATTATGCCATGGGAGAAAAGAAGATTGACATAGATGTTAAGAGGCTTTCGGATAAAATAAGAGTATCTGTTTTCAATACGGGAAATCCCATTCCGGAAGAATCCCTGCCTTTGATATGGGGGAAATTTTATAAAGTGGATAAAGCCCGTACAAGAGAATATGGAGGCAGCGGCGTCGGTCTTTCTATTGTAAAAGCGATTATGGAATCCATGAATCAAAGCTTTGGAGTGACCAATTATGAAAACGGCGTGGAATTTTGGTTTGAACTTGCAACCGAATAGTGGTAAAATAATGTGGAAAGTCTCCGATATGGAATCGGAGAAAAGAAAGTGAAAAAAATCAAATGATGTGAGGACAGCGCATGAAAAAGAAAACAATAGCTATTTTTTGTATGGCGGCTATGATGATGGGACTAAGCGGGTGTGGAAATGCCATACCGGATATGACAGAAGAACAAGGCGCCATAGTTGCAGAGTATGCGGCAGGATTATTATTGAAGTATGATAAAAATTATACTACCAGACTTGTAGACGAAGAAGAGATGGAAACAGATACGGAACCGGAAACAGAAGCAGAAGAGCCGGCGGGACAGGAGATAGAAAAAGCAGAGGAGCCATCCGTTTCTACAAACCAGATAGCAGAAAAGCAGGATGGGATATCCGGGTTGGAAGCTGTCGTAAATATTGGAACCTTTTTGGAATTGGGAACTGTTCAGGTAGACTATCAAGGCTATGAAATCGTTGATTCTTATGGGGAAGGAAATGATACAGACATTGCCTTTGCCATGAATGCTTCTCCAGGTGCGAAGCTGGTAGTGACAAAATTTCTGCTTACGAATACTGGTACGGAAGATGCAGCCTGCAATATTCTTACGAAGGATGTGCGCTTCCGCATAAAATACGGTTCGGAAACCAAGAACGCTCTGATTACTATGCTTTCAGATGATTTTTCCACCTTAAGTACAACGCTTCCAGCAGGAGAAAGTACCACTGCGGTGCTTATCATAGAAGTAAGCGCAGAAGAGGGGGAGAACCTGGCAGATTTATCATTGCTGATCCGATATGGTGGTGATAGTGTGGAAACAAAGCTTCAGGCGGAAACATCCAAAGATACGATGCGGGAGCAGCAGCCAGAAGCCGCAGGCATGGAAGAGGAGACACAAGAGGCTCAGAGTGAATGAAAATTGCACGGATTGAGTTGTTAAAGAAAGAGTAGTAAAGAAGCATTTGTATCAGAGGCGCATCCCGAATATTGCATTGGGAAAATTGGGAAAAAGCTTCTTGGTACAAATGCTTTTTTTGCATAAATCCGGCAGTTTCCGGGATTGATTTGGGGATGAAAAATAAGAATTGAAAAAAATGTAAAAAAAAATGAAAAAAAAGTGTTGACATTCTCAAATCGAAATGATAGTATATACAAGTCGCTTGTGACAAGCAAGCAACAAAGCACCTTGACAAATAAACAGCAATGCAACCCTGAAATTCTAAGAGAAAAGTACCTGATGAAGAATCGGGGAAAAAGAAATTCAGAGAGTTCGAACAAAATAACGAACCAAGAACAGTAAAGAACGGTAAAATTAGCTAGAAGTTGATTTTGACCGGATCAAGGAAACTCCTCTACACTAAGCTCGTGGGAGACCTCGCTAAGTGTAGCAGAGTGTGTTTTTACTAGGCTC
>JAAVHB010000016.1 GCA_014799955.1 Butyrivibrio sp.
CATAGTACTCAAACTCTGTTGTATCAGTTGTGACTTTCTGATGAGGTATATGTGTATGAAACCGTCTTCGAATTCTGTTAGGATCAAATGTTCCCACTTTACCTTTGTAAGGACTATATTTACGGCTTTTATTAGCAAAGGAAGTAACCTGAAGATTAAGTTTTTGCATAATTCGCTGTACTTTCTTTTATCCTTGATTGCGGAGTTCGCCATACATACGGCGATAGCCATAATCTTTGTTGTTTTCACGTATTACTAAAATTTTATCTTCAAGTTTCTGGTTTGAATTTTCTCTATCAAATCTTTTCTGCCAGTACATATATGTTGTTTTCGGAAACCCAACAACTGCGAGAATGTCTTTTGATTTAAATTCTCCTCGGAGGCTGTGGACGATTCTCGCTGTTTTTTCAGAAGAGTTTTCTCTTCTAAACGCAGTCTCCTCAGTTCTTTTAAATAAACATTCTCAATCTTATGTTTCAGCAGTTCATCTTCAAGCTGTTTAACATACTCAGCGCCAACATCACGCTGCATGGATTTTTCTGAATTTATTAGCTTAATGATTCCAATGTTTTTATCCGTCCCTTTTTCTTTGGTCTCGAAGCGTCAGGGCCGGCAATTATGAAGTCATTCACCCATTTCGTAAGAGTCGCAGGATTATTGATTCCCTCACTTAATGCCAGTTCCTGATATGAAACTTCTGTAGTTAAGTATAACTCAACAATCCGCAATTTAAAATCAAAAGAATAACTTTTGTTGGTACGTGACCGGATTAACCCCTCATCACCCAACGCCTTATATGCATTCACCCACTTACGGATATCTTTTCCAGGGGGCATTCGGAACTTTTTGGTCAGGAATGCATAACTACCTTCACCATTTAGATAAACACCAACTACTTCCTTTTTAAATTCGAAACTATATTTTGCCAATAAAAACGACCTCCAATCGTTAGAATTTTAAGTCTAACGATTGGGGGCAGTTCATTACCTCAGTCTATGAGAGGTCTTTCCCTTCTTAAATTATTGTAATCTCATTATTCCCTCCTCTATGTAAATGGTGTCTTTGATACAATTCAATTTGCCTTGAACCTTTTGATTTTGCCCCCAAAGGGGAGGGTTCAAATTGGAAAATTTATATTTCCCATTTGTCTTATAATTTAAATTTTGATATCTTCATCCATTTTTTCATATACAGCTTTACGTAACGGTCCAGCTTCATCACTATATGGGAATGGTGCCGTCTTAAAAAAAACATTTGTTTTAAACATAGGCAACTTAACTATATCATACACACTTTGTCTTGATATCTTTTGCAAATATCCAATTTGAGGATTTCCCAAAATCCACTCGTCCTTTTTTTCTGTTACTTTTTCCCCTACATTTTTTCTTAACCATTCCTCTTCATTCTTTCTATAATAAATTTCAGCATAAGAATTCAGCATAAATAACCGATTTAGTTCTTCTACATCTTTTTCATCGTACAATCTAATTCTTCCTTTATTTCCAAATTGATTTTTGTATACAATATCATCATATAAACAAAAACAAATTTTTGCAGATAACGGAACAAAACACTGGCAGCCCATATGTCCAAATCCAAAAGGATGTCTGTATCCTCTTTCCAAAAACCATTGGTTATATTTCACAACTGGAACATCTGAGGTTATAAAGCCTATCTTGCTTTCATTAACGATAATTAATGGGCAAAGATCAGAAATAATAGGTATCATTTTTTTCATTCCTTGAATATAGGAAAGATTGGGTCTATCAATCTTAACATCCAAATTTTCTATAAATTCATCAGAAATTTCTATTTTACCCTGATCCGCCAGTATTCTTGCTACATTTTTTCCTTCTTCCAATTTGGTTCTTTTAAATTCATCGGCTATTTCAGCTATTCGTACATCGCTTAAATATACAAACATAAGTAAATATGTGTACTCTACTGAATCCATAGGAATTTTTTCACAAAGCAGGATATTCCTAATAGTTGTTGCCCAAATTCCTTCCAAATCTTGAAACCAATCTTCTAAGTCGCTATCCTGTCCATATAAAAAATCTCTACCAGCATTCTTTCTAATAGCTGCTTTGTCAATAAACTGTTTTCTATTAAAATTATATATTCCAATGCTATCGTTACCAGAGAAGTTTTTTAAATAAAATTTTGGCACATAGTGATTGTATGTTTTTGGAGCCTTTTTTGACATTACAATACCTCCTAAAATTAATCATAACACACAATCCTATATGTCTCAATTAAATAATAAGAAAAGACCTTACCCCTATTTGTTATAAATGAGCCATGGGCACTTTTTTATTATACTTTGATTTCCATAAAGCCTCTACTCCGGGACGTTCCCCGCTTTCACTCTCCTCTCCTTCCTCCAGCAGTTCTTACCCATCAATGTACTTCGTAAAAATATTTATGACCTCAAAAAGGCTTCCGTCAGGCATCAATTCGATATAATCCTCGCCGTCGCTCCCAAGCTCATATAACTCCGCCATCTCCTCAATAGAAAGCTGCTCCACTGTTATCATAAGGACGGTTTTCCCGTTTTCTTCCTTTTCGTCTGGTTCCGGGGTTTTCCTCATTTTTCTCCCCTTCATCACCTGCATGCGCGCCTCCTTCATCGGGTTCAGAAGCTGTACCGCTGTCTGCACTGTCGGAATCCACACCGTCCGAATCGCCCGCCGTAACCTCAAACTCAATCGTCACCATGTCGTTAAAGACCTTATTAAGCCCCTCCATACTGTCATTCGCAAAATCCGGAAACTCACCGTCGTTTTCACACAACTTCCATGCTGCCCAGAACCCTAAAATATCTCCCCAGTCAGGGTCCGGGTTCTCAAGCACAACCTCGTCATTCTTATTGTTTTTGATTATCCGCTCAAGCATATCATGGTAGTTCTCATTCAAATCCGTAACCGCAGGGTTAGACTCCAGATGCGCGTCCTTTATCATCTCCTCAAGGTTCTCGACATCACCCTCCCACACAATTAATCCGCTGAGTGAAAAAATTGAAAGAAATTTATCGGCGATATTTCCTATCTGAATACATGATTACGCCTATGTAAACGGCGACGGCAATTATGATGAATACAAAAGGACCTCCTGCCGCGCACGTAGCCCCGAGCTTCTCTATAACGGCGCTCACAGCCTTAAATACCGTCTCACCGACTGATTTTACCGTGGCCTTCACCGCTTTTTCGGTAGTTTTGGCTGTGGTCTTTGCGGCTTTCGCCGCCACCCCCTTTACAGGTGTAATCACGTTTTCGGACGCCGCAAGGGCGTTTAACATCATCATTCCGAGTAAAGACATACAGTCAATGAGTATGTGTCTTTAATGGGCTGAATTACCCGTGAGAGCGCTTTTTCTCTGCACATTGCGGTTGCAAGTCTGAGGTCCGGCACTGAAAGGTCAAGATTCGCGGGCAAATCCTATTCCGAGGTTGGCGGTTTACTTGCTTATAAGCATAGAAAAACACCCTGAAACAGGGTGCTTTCTATGCTTCTTATTCCGTTTTGGAATTTTACCCACAAAAATTTTATATATGCGTAAAAATCAACCGTCCCCTTATATTGCTCCCGAAAGCTTATATTTAACCACCGCGAAAAATTCGCGCACCATACAATTCACGAACAAAATCCCGTCCGAAGGGGCGGCTATCCCGTTTACGCCATAGCCCTTGCCCTCGCATATTTTGACGGCTCTGTAAACATGAAAATTATTTGTAATAATACCTATACGCGGACTGTCGGTTTTCTTGTCCTCCTCGATAAGCTTCATTGAAAAATCGATATTTTCCCCCGTGTTTGTCGATTTGTCCTCCATGATTATCCTGTCCTCGGAAATTCCTTTTGAAACCAGATAATCACGCATAGCCTGAGCCTCCGATATATCCTCTCCCGTACCCTGACCTCCGGAAACAACCGCAACCGTCTCCGGATTGTTTTCAAGATACCAAAGCGCCTTCTCAAGCCTTTTGGCAAGCGATTTGGTAATTCTGGTGCCCCGCACCTGCGCCCCAAGCACAATAACGTAATCAAGCCCACTCTCGGTCTTGTAATTCATCCCCGAAATAATAAGCCCCTCGACAACGGCGAAAAAGATAACCGCTGCCGCAAGCAATGCGCCAAACGCAGCCTTAAGCCCCGTAGGAACCGTAATATGCCTGCGCTTTATTATGAATGCCGCCGCCGCTGCTACGGCGAACATGGCGGCAGCAAAAAGCCACACCAGTGAAAACGTCGCGGAAGTTCCCGCGTAGCTTATTATGACAATATAATATGCCGTGCATAACGCCGCCAATATCCCGCAAATAACTGTTATAACCATGTAACATTCCTCCCCTGTAATTATCGCCCTGATTTTATCTTTTACCGGTGCAGACACCGTTTCTTGGGCGCTCTTTGAAAATAATAATGCCATTCCCGCCAGCTTATGTCAAGTATGCCGCAAAATTGGGGCGGACGCCTTTTTTTGCTCCGCTCTTGACAGGTTGCCGTGAAATGGTAAAATATATTTTAAAATTGTCCTCCTACAGAAACAGCGGATTGATTTTATTGAAAAAAATATATAAAAGAGGGTATAAAATTGGCTAATTTAAACGATGAAATCAAAAAAAGAAGAACCTTTGCAATCATATCTCACCCCGACGCGGGCAAAACAACGCTGACCGAGAAATTTCTCCTCTACGGAGGCGCAATCAACCTTGCCGGCTCCGTAAAGGGCAAAAAAACGGCGAAGCACGCTGTTTCGGACTGGATGGAAATAGAAAAAGAAAGAGGTATCTCTGTCACCTCGTCGGTTTTGCAGTTCAACTACGACAATTACTGCATAAATATACTGGACACTCCGGGACATGAAGATTTCTCGGAGGACACCTACCGCACCCTTATGGCGGCGGACTCGGCGGTAATGGTTATCGACGGCTCCAAGGGTGTCGAGAAGCAGACAATAAAGCTTTTCAAGGTCTGCGTAATGCGCCGTATTCCTATTTTTAC
>JAAVHB010000017.1 GCA_014799955.1 Butyrivibrio sp.
AGTTATCGCCTACGAGCTTGTGCCGCCCTACGGTGAGCGTTCGGACGGAATTTTCGCGATATACAATGCCTCGGATAAGGAGGAAACAATACGGCTGCCGAAAGGAAAATGGCAGATATGCGTCATGGGAGATAAAGCGGGCTGCGAAAGCCTCGGAGAGATTTCGGGAAGCGTAGCGGCGCAGAGTTTGTCAGCTACGGTGCTTGTAAGAAGCGGAGTGCGATAAGCACTCCGTTTTTTGCATTTTTAATCCGCTGCGCCGTCCGCCATTATGGACGGGTTTTTTGTCTGAAGCTCCGATATTATTTCGGCGGCGATTTTTTTGGATATACGGCGGATTCGGTAGGTTCTGCGGCTCTCTGTCAGAAGGCAGAGAGTGGAGTTTATGCGCGGCTTGCCGCGGAAATGGCGGATTTCGTTTGATGTGTAAATCCAGGTTATGTTTTCTATGGGAATAATGTCGGCAGAGCCTCCCGTAATGTGGAAAATAAAGCTGTCCGTGAGATAAAGCCCCGATATTCTGGGCGGAGCCGCGTTCCCGAATTCCTCACACGCGGAGGCAAACAGCTCTTTTCTCACGCCGTATCTGCGAAGACAGAGTGCCGACGGCGAAAATGAAGGGAAAACAAGCGCCGATATTCTTATGAGAAGTATAATCCCGAAAAATACGCACACAACCAGAAGCGCCGCGGTATAATAGGTTCCGAAGCCGTGGGCGTAATCGTACTGGCTTATCAGTATATCCGAGCATACGGCTTCAAGTCCCTGCGGCGCAAAATCGATGCTGTCCGAAAGACTTGCAATTATGCTGCGGTACATGTTATTATTGTGTATCAGACGGGCGTTGAGATTTATCGGGCCTGCGGCTTCGCCGCTTTTTGAAAGCTTATCCGCGGATATTATAAAAAAGTAGCAGCGGCTGTTTTCACTGTCAAGACTGTAATAGACCCGTGCCTTTACCTTACCGTTGATGCGGTAGTCAACGCCCGAATAGTAAAGAGTGTTTGCCGTGTACTGGATATAGTGCGAACCGGACGAGTAGCATTCGCCGATTTGCGAAATGTCGTCTATGTATACCGCCTTGATGTTTTTATCCATTGGATTCAGAATCAGCAGGGTGAGTGACGCCGATAATACAATAATCGGAAAAATAAGTTTTAAGATATTGACTTTTCTGAGTACATGCCTGAGATTTTTGTTTTTCATGCTCCACCTGCCGGATATATTCAGATTAAGTATAATGTAGCGGCGTAAAATAATCAAGCATAAAACACCGTGGCGCGGGGCGCGCGCTCTGCAAAATCAGGAGGAAAAAGTGCGGGCGTATTCGATATTTGCAAAAGTGTATGATAAATTTATGGCGGAAATTCCCTATGAGCTTTGGGCGGATATGATAGGCGGCTGTCTTAAGGAGCGCGGCGTCGCGGACGGCGAGCTGCTGGAGCTCGGCTGCGGAACGGGCAGCTTTACCCTGCTTATGGCGCAGAGGGGATATTCCGTCACGGGAATAGATTCCTCGCCGGATATGCTTAAGCAGGCAAAGCGCAGGCTTTCGGGTTCTGGGCGTGAAGTAAGGTTTGGCCTGCAGGATATGAGGGCGCTTGAGACGGATTCGGTTTACAGGGCGGCGGTAAGCGTATGCGATTCAATTAACTATCTGCGCGATTGCTTTGATTTGCGTTCGGCGTTTGAGTGTGTACACAAAGCGCTTGAAAAGGGCGGGCTCTTTATTTTTGACATGAAAACGGAGAGCTTCTATAAAGAGCTGGGAAGCACGGTGTATACCGACGAAACCGATGTGGGAAGCTACATATGGGAGAACGACTATGACGGGGAGCTTCGGGACAACGCTTATTACATAACCTTTTACCTGAAAAGCCTGTTCGGTCTGTACAGAAGATACACGGAGGAGCATGTGCAGCACGCCTTTACGGACGGGGAGGTAAGAGAGTGCGCCGCAAAAAGCGGCTTTGGGTTTTTAGGAGTTTACGGCATGGATTTGAAAAGCCCGCCTGACTGGAGCGCGCAGCGGGTATACTATATTTTGGAGAGGATTTGAAGATGAAGGATTACATGGTAAGAGCAACGGCGGCTGACGGCAGAATAAGGGCGTTTGCGGCTTATACAAAAAATACGGTGGAGACGGCGAGAACCGCCCATAACACAAGTCCGGTTGTGACGGCGGCTTTGGGACGGCTTCTCACGGCGGGACTGATGATGGGAAGTATGATGAAGGGCGAAAAGGATTTGCTTACGCTGAAGATAAACGGCGACGGCCCGGTAAAGACCTTACTTGTGACGGCGGATTCGCGGGGAAACGTAAAGGGATATCCGGGAGAGCCCTGTGTGCTGCTTCCCGCTAATTCGGTCGGAAAGCTCGACGTCGCGGGCGCCGTAGGAGCGGGAACACTCACGGTAATCAAAGATATGGGAATGAAGGAGCCTTACAGCGGCACCTGTGAGCTGGCGACGGGTGAAATCGCCGAGGACATAACATATTATTTTGCATCAAGCGAGCAGACTCCGGCGTCCGTCGGGCTCGGCGTGCTTATGACAAGGGAGAACACCGTCAATGTGGCGGGCGGCTTTATCATACAGGTGATGCCGGACATTTCGGAGGAAACGGTTGAGGCGCTTGAGCAAAGCCTGTCCCAGGTCAAATCGGTGACGGCGCTGCTTGAACAGGGTATGACGCCGGAGGATTTGCTCGACATGATTCTCGGCGGACTGAACCTTGAAATTCTCGATATGATGCCGGTACGGTTTGAATGCGGCTGCTCAAGGGAAAGAGTATCGAAAGCCCTTGCTTTGCTCGGTAAAGACGAGATAGACTCCATTGTCGAAGGCGGTGAGCCGATTGAGGTCAAATGCCATTTCTGCAATACCGCGTATGTTTTTGAACCGGATGAAGTGGCGAAAATAAAAGGCGGGATGTAGGCTGATTCACAAAATGTAAGATTTTATTTGACTTATTCGACCGGATATGATAGATTAATATTGTTGTGATTGAACAACAGGATTTATTTATTTTTGGAGGTAATACCATGAAAGGTACAGTAAAATGGTTCAATAATCAGAAGGGATACGGATTCATTTCTGATGAACAGGGCAAGGATGTGTTCGTACACTACTCAGGACTTGATATGGAAGGCTTCAAGACTCTTGAAGAGGGACAGGAAGTTGAGTTTGAGGTAGTTGACGGAGCAAAGGGTCCGCAGGCTACTCACGTTAAGAGAGTTTAATTTCCGTGCGTGCATAATAATCAAAGAGTTTGCAATGTGCCTTTTTTCAATATAAAACATTATTTATTAAAAAAGTATATTGTCATTTGGTAATATTATGAATGAGGGGCTGTCAGTTTTGATAGCCCTTTTTAGCAGAAAAAAGCTGGTTGTTTTTGCAGATTCGGCGCAGGATGAAAGGGATATATATGAGGAATTTTATCAGTTCAGAGCTTAAGTTTGAGATACCGGAAGGATACGATATAGGAAGTACGGTGCCGCGTTCTACGATTATGATGTCTATTATCGGAATGCTTGTAATTATAGCGGCGGCGGCAATCCTGTTTATGTGGGTGCGCAAACGGGAAAGAATTAACGGCTTCGGATTTTTCGGGGGTATCGCCACCTATATGACTTTCTATTACCTCGGTGTATCGGTGGTTGCGAACCTTATTATAAAATTTATGGGTTCAAGCTATATCTCCATTCTGGTGCTGGCATTGACCGCGTCGTCAATTCCGATTCTTGGACGCGTGCTTACCATGAAGATGTTTTCTTACAAAATGAATAAGGTCGCTGATTCTATTTCATTCGGCGTAGGAATCATGGCATCGGAGGGCTTGGTTTCTGCCATCAATCTTCTTATGGTTTATATATCTGCCAATACGGTCAATAAGACCGGAGTGGAGCAGCTTTTGTCAAGCGCGGAAACACAGGAGGAATTCGATTCGGTTCTGCAGAGTATTTTTGAAATAATAGAGTACAAGCCCGCAGTGGTAATCGGTCTGGCGGTATCCGCGATAGCGTGCATGGTATTCCATATAGCCGTGTCGGTTCCGCTGTTTGCGGCATATCAGCAGAAGGTGAGCAAGGGCTTTTACGCATTCTGCATAGGCACATACTTTGCAATAAGGCTTTTCATATATATGGCAGGCTCGGGCTTCCTCAACATAATACTCAATATGGTGCTTGTTGTGGCAGGCTCCGCGTTGTTTGCGGTTACTTCAATCCGTATTTACAAAATATTTTACAAGGACGAGGAAAAAGACGCTCCGAAGAGGAGCGGAGGCTCAGGCGAGCCGGGTAAAAAGAAAATCCCGAGATTTGAGAATCTCAGCAAGCTGTAAAAAATTTTTATATTGCGAAAATATCGCCCCTGCGTACGGTTTACGGAATACGCAGGGGCTTTTTATGCATATGGGCGCGCAAGTTTTTTGCAGCTTTGCGTAGTGCGCCCCGTGCGGCGAGCAGGATACAAAAACTTCCCTACTCGGTTTTTTCCTTCGGTCTGACCACAAGCTCCTCGTAGGGAACCGCTTTTTCAAGCTCGCCCGCGTCCATAAGAATATCCTGCAAAAGGTCGAAGGCTTCCTTCTCAAATGTCGAGTCGGTTTTCCATGTGTCCTGTTCTTTGTAGCGCTCTACGATTATGGCTATGGTTTTCTCGTCGGTGTCGTCAAACTGGGGCTTTATTACCTTGGCGATTTCCTCGGCGGAGTGAGTATCCACATATTCCATTCCGCGCTCCAGAGCCCTGATGAATCCGTCTATAATTTCGGGATTTTTTTCTATATAGCTCTGCTTTGCGCTGTAGGCGGTGTAGGGTACGTATCCGCTGTCAACACCGAGGGAGGCTACAACATGGCCCGTGCCCTCAAGCTCCAGGGCGGTGGCGCCCGGCTCAAATTCCACGGTGTAGTCGCCGCTGCCTCCGGCGAATGCCCCTCCGGTAAGACCGAAGTCGATATTCTGGATTATCTCAAGGTCATTTTTCGGGTCGATACCGTTCTTTTTCAGGATATATTCAAAAACCATTTCCGGCATTCCTCCGGCTCTGCCGCCAAGCACCGTGGTGCCCTTTAACATATCCCAGCTGAAATCTTCAACCGGCTCCCTTGACACAAGAAAGTTTCCGGCGCGCTGAGTCAGCTGCGCGAAGCTTACCGCGTAATCGTCCGCGCCCTGGGCGTATGCGTAAATAACGGATTCGGAGCCCATAAATCCGATGTCGGCGTTACCGGAGAGCAGAGCGGTCATTGTTTTGTCGGCACCGAAGCCGGTTTCGACAACCAGGTCTATACCCTCGTCTTTGAAATACCCAAGCTCGATTGCAACATACTGAGGTGCGTAAAAAATAGAGTGCGCCACCTCGTTGAGAGTAACTTTTGTCAGTCCGCCCTCCTTTTTGCCGCAGCCGCACAGGCAGAGCATAAAGGTACAGGCAATCAGTGTGAGTGCAAGGATTTTCTTTTTCATACGGTCCTCCATAAGCTCGATAATCTAATATATGCGTCTTGCGCGGTTGCGTGACAGGACGGCGGTGTGGTAAAATCTTGAAAAAGAAAGGCGGTTAAGCGATGTTTTATCTGAAAAACAGCGGAATTGAAATATACAATCCCGAAGCGTCGGGCAAAACCCTTTATTTTCTGGCGGCTGAGCGTGTGGAGCCGCCTGTGCCCGAGGGTTGCTGCGTTGTCATGGTTTATCCCTATGACTGGACGGAAATGATGACGCCGTGGGCTTATTCCGGAAGGGGAATGGAAAATACCGGGGGCGGAGCAGAGTTTGCCGAAAGCTTTGAGGCGGATTTGATTTATCATGTTGAAGCCCGGCTCGGGCATGAGGTAGAAAGACGCGGGATAGCGGGCTACTCCCTCGGCGGGCTTGAGGCGTTCTATATGGCTTCGCGCATGAAAAACTTCGATTATGCCGGCTCGGTGTCGGGCTCGTTCTGGTACGCGGGGGCGGCGGAGTATTTTTCGGAGAATGCGCTTGATGACAGGATTAAAAAAGTATATATGTCTTTGGGGGCAAGCGAGGAAAAAACAAAGAACGCCGAGCGCCGGACGGTGCGTACAAACACCGACGCAATAGCCTCGCATATAGGGCGGACGCGGGAGCTTTGCTATGAGATTAACAACGGAGGACATTTTACGGAAACGGAGAAAAGAATCGGAAAATGCATAGAATATTTTGCCGTTGACTGAAACGGTAAAATATAACAAAAGTGTAATTTTCGTAAGATAATGTTGACTTACGGAAAAATGATGCTATAATAACATTATCAAGTGTATTAGTGCATATAGTACACAGTGCGGCATGCATCAAAAACAAACAGACAGAGGCGGCATACATAATGATAAATGTTTTGGAGTATCTGGAAAATTCCGCAGAGCTTTACCCCGATAAGACGGCGGTTAAGGATGATGCCGGAGAATGCAGCTACAGAGAGCTTAAGGAGCGGGCGCTCCGGATTGGCACGGCGCTCACCGGATATATAAACAGAAGAGACGCGGTAATGATATTTGCGCCTAAGAGCGTGCAGACCTTGCAGGCGTTTATGGGAACAGTATACGCGGGCGGTTTTTATGTCCCCGTCGAGCCGACATTTCCGGTTCAGAGGATACGTCAGATATTCGGCGTGCTTAAGCCGAAGGTAATAGTAACAAGACGGGAGTACTTGGCGAAGCTTGAGGAAACGGGCTGCGACGCTCCTGTTCTGACGGTTGAGGATATAGGCGCGGAGATTGACAAAGAAGCGCTTTCAAGGCTTCGCGGGCAATGCCTTGATACCGACCCGCTGTACGGGATTTTTACGTCGGGCTCTACCGGAATTCCGAAAGGTGTTCTGGTGTGCCACCGTTCGGTTATAGATTTCATAGATAATTTTACGGAGCTGTTCGGAATAGACGAAACGGACGTAATCGGAAATCAGGCGCCGTTTGATTTTGACGTGTCGGTCAAGGATATATACTCGGCGCTCAAAAAGGGCGCGACGCTGGTTATCATACCGAGGGAATTTTTTATGTTCCCGATGAAGGTTATGGATATGCTTGATGAAAACGGCGTAACGACGCTTATATGGGCGGTTTCGGCGCTGTGTATGCTTAACAGGCTTCACGGACTTAAATACAAGGTTCCGGGGCAAATCCGCAGAATCATGTTCAGCGGTGAGATGATGCCTGTAAAGCAGCTCAACCAGTGGCGGGGATACTATCCAGAGGCTTTGTTCGTAAATCTGTACGGACCTACGGAGATTACCTGCAACTGCACGTATTATGTGATTGACAGGGAATATGAGGACACGGAAAAGCTTCCGATAGGAAACGCGTTTCCGAATGAAAGAGTATTTCTGCTTGATGAAAACGACGGGGAGATAACGCAGAGCGGTAAGAACGGCGAGCTTTGCGTGAGCGGTACGGCGCTTGCCTTGGGGTATCTGAACAATCCCGAGCAGACCGCAAAGGTCTTTGTGCAGAATCCGTTGAACAGCAGCTATCCCGAGCTTATTTACCGCACCGGGGATCTGGCGTATTACGATGATGACGGACGGCTTGTTTTCGCGGGACGGAAGGATTTTCAGATAAAGCACATGGGGCACAGGATTGAGCTTGAGGAAATTGACGCCGCCTTGAATTCTCTGTGCGGGGTTGAGCGTGCGTGCACGTTTTTTGACGAGGATAAAAATAAAATCGTAGCCTTCTATGTCGGGGAATCCGAACGCGGTGATATTATCGACGCTATGAAAACAAAGGTACCCGAGTTCATGGTGCCGAATGTTTTTATACAGGTTGAGGAAATGCCGCTTACCAAAAACGGCAAGCTTGACAGAGGGCATCTTAAGGATTTGTACAGGGGAGGAAAAAATGGAGTTTGATAAACTTAAGGAAGGGGTGAAAGCTTACGGCTCGCCGACATATTTTTTCGACCTTGATTTGCTGAAGGAGCGAATCGGACTTATAAGGGAAAAGCTGGGCGGCGTCGGACTTTGCTATGCCATGAAGGCAAACCCGTTTCTCGTAAGAGAGCTTGACGCGTATGTGGACAGACTTGAGGTCTGCTCGCCGGGGGAATACGAAATCTGCCATGAGGCGGGAATCTCGCCCGACAAAATCGTGATTTCGGGTGTCAACAAAACGTACCGCTCCATGGAAAGAATTATGGAGCTTGGGGACGGCAGGGGGATTTTTACGATAGAATCCCCGAAGCATTACGAGATTCTTTCAGAGCTGTGCCGCAGGAATCGGAAGCATATAGACGTGCTTATAAGGCTTTCCTCCGGGAATCAGTTCGGCGTTGACAGGGAAGCGCTTGAAGCTGTTTTGCGTGAGATAATGAGGGACGAATGGGTGGAAATTAAGGGAATCCACTATTATTCGGGAACACAGAAGAAGCTCAAAAAGACAGAAAAAGAGCTTAAGGAGCTGAGGGAGTATTTTACATATCTGTCCGAAGCCTACGGAGTGCGTTTGGAAGAGCTGGAATACGGTCCGGGACTTTCTGTTTCGTACTTTGAGGGAGACGAGGCGGCGGATGCGGGGGCGGAGCTTGGGAATCTCTGCCTTATGTTGAAGGAGAGTATAGAATGTGATAAAATAAATGTCGAGTTAGGCCGTTTTATCGCGGCGGGCTGCGGATATTACGCGACCTCGGTCGTGGACACCAAGACTACTGACGGTCATAATTACTGCATCGTGGACGGAGGCATCCATCAGCTTAATTATTACGGGCAGATGATGGGAATGAAAAAGCCTCGCATGAAGCTGGTTCAGAACGGCGGGGGAGAAACGGAGGAAATGAGCTGGTGCGTTTTCGGCTCGCTCTGTACTGTCAACGACGTTATGCTTAAGGACGTAAGCTTCCCGAAGCTTAAGGAGGGGGATTATTTCA
>JAAVHB010000018.1 GCA_014799955.1 Butyrivibrio sp.
ATACAATCAATCTTTTCTACCGTAATATCAAAAGAGCCGGGTTTTCTGAATTTATCATGCGTTTCTCTCATTCCATCCAGCGAAAGCTGGTACTTTCTGCATCCATACTCATAAAGCCTTGTGCATACCTTATCGGTCAAGTGGAACGGATTGCCCAAAATACCAAAAATAATATTATGCTTTTTAAGCAGTTCACAAAGTTTCCAAAAATCTTTATGTAAAATCGGATCACCACCCGTAATATAAAAATATGGCGTGCGCCCTATTTTTTCACACATATCCATACAGCTTGAAACTACCGTTTCCATTTCCTCATATTTCATCTGCTTCAGGCAGATATTGTTATTTTCGGAAAAAATATAACAGTGTCTGCATCTTTGGTCGCACTCATCTGTAATATGCCATTGGAACGCGAAGTATGGTTTCATTTTGGGGAATCCTCCTAAAGTTCTGTCTTTTTGTTCTTAGCGCAATCACGGACACACCAAAAAACTGTGTGTCCATGACCGCATTGATACTATGTATCTTGCGAACCGAAGCCTATTTCGGATCGCCTGCGCCGCAAGCTGAACCACAGGCAGATGCAGGTTTTTCTTCCGGCTTCGGATCTGCTGCGCCGCAAGCTGAACCACAGGCAGATGCAGGCTTTTCCTCCGGCTTCGGATCTGCTGCGCCACAGGCTGAACCACAGGACGATGCCGCAAATGCAGCGACATTTTCAAGATTACTCATGATAGTTACCTCCTTAATTGTTTGCTTGATTTTCTGACCTATTTGGTCTATACTCAGTGTAAATTGCAACAATCAAAAATAAAAGTACGCACTATTTTATTATGTAGTGAGATTTTTCTTAGTTAGTGCAAAAATGAATGTTATAATCAATGGGAGGTGCCCTTTATGCTGACAAAAGATGAGCTGCCGGCTTGTCCTGTTGCAACGACGTTAATGCTGATTGGAAATAAGTGGAAGATATTTATTGTGCAAAGACTGTTAGACCGTCCCTGGCGGTTTAATGAGCTGCAAAAGGGTATTCCGGGCATCAGCCAGCGGGTTTTAACAGATAATCTTCGTTCTATGGAAGAGGACGGTATCATTACCCGTACTGTTTATCCCGAAGTCCCTGTACGGGTAGAGTATTCTTTAAGTGAATTAGGTAATACAATGCGCCCGATTATTAACTCTATGTTTGAGTGGGGAACAATGTATCAAGGATTGGTAAAAGGATTGGAATAACGAAAAAGGCATATTATGACTAAAAAAAGATTGACAAGAGATTTGAAATGGGGATTTCAATATTTTCCTTATTATCAGATGCGGATTGAATGTGATAGATTTCATGGCTGGGCAGCACTGAACGAATTGACGGACGGAGAATATATGTATTGGGATTTTTTTGAAAAGGCGGGTAAAGTCCCCGTAGCAGGAAAAGGAATGTGCTGGCTTACTTTAATCCCTGACGGAAAAAACCATTCTATTACGGCAATGTTTACGGAAAACGGAAATGTATCAGCCTGGTATATAGATGTAATCCACTCCGTGATAATAGATGAGGATGGAGTGTTGGCTTTTATGGATAAATATTTAGATGTTATGCTTACAACAAGCGGTGACGTATTGGTAGAAGACAAAGAAGAATTGGATGCGGCATACCGGTCAGGAGAATTTACAGAAGAGCAGTATGAGGCGGCATTGTCGGAGGGACAAAGAATTATTGATGAATGGGGCAAGGATATTCATGCGACTGAGCTTATATGTAAGGAAATGTTAAGCTACGTCAAAGCGCAAGTGAATAATCAACCGCTCACCGTATTTCTTGATATTGACGGCGTATTAAATATTTATCAGCCTGATTCAGAAGTGCAGACTTTATTGCCATGTGCAGGAGAAAATATATGCGAATTGATACATAGAATGAAAGCGAAGGTGGTAGTTATTTCAAGCCATCGGTCAGGCGGTAAAAACTGGGATATACTTTCAGAGTTTTTTAAGAGCAATAATATATATGATGTTGATATTACCCCATATGGAGAAGAATATCACAGCAGAACAGAGGAAATTAACGCTTATTTGCATATGCATCCGAATATTGAAAGGTATGTTATTTTAGATGACTGTTTTCAGGATGATTATTCTTGTGATTTAAAGCTGCGCGAACATCTTGTTTTTGTTGATGCATTAAAAGGTTTACAAAAACAAGATATTATAAAGGCTTGTGAGATCTTAAACCGTCAAGCTCCGGTTTATCGGGCAGTTACCCATGGCGTATAACTGCCCGTCCGGATGTTCAGTCCAAAATCGGCAGATTGTTAAGGCACGGCGGCAGATGCATCATGTGGTGGTCCGTCATCGGAATTAAAATCATACCGCCCCTCGTCAGTCTTCCCCAGAACACCAATAACCACACGGAGCGGAAATCCGTGGTTACGCCGCCTTCCTCCAATATTCTCATTACCCATTCCTCGGGCACCATGGACCGTATTTCTTCAAGTGTTAAATTTTTTAATATGTCGCGCGTGTTTTTTCCTACTGTAATCATATAGTCGCGAAGCGCGTGGGCGTTTATCCATTTTCCGAAATCCACCGCCTCGTCAAATTCCAGCGCGTTGCCGGTGTCCGTAATTGAAGAACCGATTTTTTCCTGCCATTCTTTATTAAAAATCTGATTCTGATTTGCCATTAAAATATTGCTGACCAAATCTTCAATGCGGTAGGTATGCCAGAACTGCCAGCACAAAGGAACCCTTCTTGTTCCGGCATAGTGCAAATCAACATCGTAATCCTCCCTTGGCACGATTGCGTTCTGATTTCCCGACAGCATATAATCCAGAACATAATCGGCTACGGTCTTTTCGGTTCCACCGGAGATTTCGGCGGGATGCACCATGGCGTGAACCTCCAGCGTCAGTTCTCTTATCTTTTCAATATCCGTACCGTTTAAAGCCCGCTTCAGCTCCTCATATTTTTCGCGGATTGGTGTAAAAAGCTCTTCTTTCGTCATAAAGACAGCTCCCTTCATGTTTTTCTTTGATTATACGGCACAATTACGACAGCTGTATGTCGTAATTAGATAAAAAATTTTCGGCGGTTTCAATCAGCTCCTGCTTGTACTCCTTGGGAGCGATTACCTTCACCTTGTCGCCGAAGCTCAGAAGCAGTGCCTTCCACAGCCTTTCCTTTGCGGGAACGTCAATAAATATGCGGCTTGTTTTTTCGGAAAGAGATTCCGGCGGGCAGTCGGGAAAGTATTCCGCCATAAGTTCCGTGTTCTCTTTGTCGAACCGTACCTCAATGCGGATGCAGGTCCGGTAATATTCCTGTTCGGAATCCTTCATAAGCATTTCCACATCGCTGTGTTCTATTGCCGAAACCGTGTCGGTTATTTGCAGGTTTTGCATTCTTGCGACTTTATATGTCCGGTACTGCTTTTTTTGCGGGGAATATGCGAACAGATACCACGCGTACCATTTATAATGTATGGCAAGAGGCTCCACACAGGGACGTGATTTTTCTCCGTCAGCGTTCCTGTAATCAAATATGACGTGCCTTCTTTCGGCGACTGCCTGCTCAAGAAGCCGGTTTGCTTTCTGTACATGGCTGTTTTCCTTTGTCACGCCGAAATCCCAGAATACCTTTTGCCCGCCTTCCTTTTCTATGATGGCGTTGTACTTTTCAATCAGTGCCTTTAAGGTATCGTTTGTATAGGAGGTTGCCAGACTTTCCAGAGCCTTTATAATCATCTGCTGTTCGCCGGAGTTGATGCCGCTGTTTTTAATTTTATATGTGGGCAGAACGGAGTAGCCGCCGTATTTGCCGCCCTCGGAATACACTGGGATGCCGATTGACGAAATACTGACTATGTCTCTTTGTATTGTCCTGACGGAAACGTGAAAACGCTTCGCCAGACGGCTGGCGGGAACCCTGTCGTGGTTAATCAGATAAATAATTATTTCAAGAATTCTGTCGGTTTTCATCCGAAACACCTCCTGTTTTGTAAACGGTCAGATATAATTCTATCGCTTTTATAAGGCTTTGGGAAGTCCCGTAACAGGAATTATTTATTGACATATCGGGTGCGCGGTGTCATAATTTGAGTTGGCGCATACGGCGCCGGATTTTTGTAGGACGCGGGGCGGAATGGAATTTCCGGTCCCGGTTTGAGGTAAAAATATGAGCTATGATATTTATCTGCCCGCTTATTCCATAGGAGCGGATGTTTACAAGGAGATAAACAGAATATGCCTGCCCTTCGGCAAAAGCGCGGCGGTAATCGGCGGCAGACGCGGAATGGCTGCCGTAAAGGACAAAATAACGGATGCTGCTGCGGGCGGAATCGAAATTCTCGACTGGCTTTGGTACGGCGGCGAGGCAAGCTACGAAAATGTGGAGCGGCTTAAAAACGAAAGTGCGGTCATGTCTGCGGATATGCTCTTTGCGGCAGGCGGCGGAAAAGCCATAGACACGGCGAAGGCGCTTGCCGAGGTGACGGGAAAACCTGTTTTTACGTTTCCGACGATAGCCTCAAACTGCGCGGCTTGCACAAGCGTTTCGATTATGTACAATCCCGACGGAAGCTTTTTGAAGCCGTTCTTTTTTAAAAAACCTCCGACACACGCATTTATCGATTCTGAGGTAATAGCAAAATCCCCCGCGCGCTATATGTGGGCGGGAATGGGCGATACATACGCAAAATATTTCGAGTCGTCCGTTTCGTCGAGGGGAGAGAGGGTTCCGCATTATATTGCCCTCGGCACGGCAAACGCCTCGATGTGCTATGAGCCGATAATGGAGTACGGGGCGAAGGCTTTTGCGGACCAGCAGGCGGGAGAAAACAGCTATGAGCTTGAGCAGGCGGTGCTTGCGATAATTGTCAGCACGGCTGTAGCGTCGATACTTCTTACGACGGATAAGGTTATCGATTACAATACGGGACTGGCGCACGCGATTTTTTACGCGCTGACCTCATATCCGCATATTGAAAGTAATCATCTGCACGGCGAGGTCGTGGCTTACGGCGTGCTTGTGCTTCTGCTTGTTGACGGCAACGAGGCGGATTTTGAGCGTGTTTTTTCGTTCAACAGGAGCGTAGGGCTGCCAACGAAGCTGGCGGATATTGAAATGGATGCCGGGGAGCTTCAAAGACTTGTCAGGGCAGCGGCGGCTATGAAGGATATTGAGCATAATCCCTACGCAATAACCGAACAAATGCTTGAAAAGGCTTTTTTGGAGCTTGAAAAAAGAAATATGAATTTATAATTTTAAGGAGAAAAAAATGAAAAAGAAACTTGCATTTATTCTGACGGCGGCGATAATCGCCGCGGCGGCACTCGGAATCACGGGCTGCGGCAAAACCGGAGATTCAAAGGACGGCTCCGACAAAATAGGAGTTATTCAGCTTATCGAAAACGGCGCCTTCAATGACATGAGGGACGGAATAGTAGAGCAGCTTAAGGCAAACGGATACACTAATATCGACGTTCAGTGTGCCCAGGGCGACGCTTCGGCAATCCAGACAATCGCTCAGAATATGGCGGACGGCTCGTATAAGGCGGTGTTTACTATTGCTACGCCCGCGACACAGGCAATGGTCAATCAGGAATGCGATACCCCGGTATTTTTCTGCGCGGTATCGGCACCGGTTGCGGCAGGTGTAATTACGGATATGAGCAAGCCCGACAAAAACGCGACTGGAACCTCAAACGCGATTCCGGTAGAGGATATTTTCTCGTTCAGCTCAAAGCTCACGCCCGACGTAAAGACCTACGGATTTCTTTACTGCATGAGCGAGGTGAATTCTGTGAACACGGCGGGCGCCGCAAAGGAGTACTGCGACGCGAACGGCATTTCCTACGAAGAGATAACCGTCACAAATTCGTCCGAGGTTCAGCAGGCGGTTCAGACACTTGCTGATAAGGTGGACGCGATTTTCATTCCGAACGACAGCGTAATCCAGTCCGCAATGACGACTGTTACCGAGGTTGCGAGGGATAAGAAAATCCCCGTTTACGGAAGCTCGGCGACAATGGTTGATTCGGGCGCGTTTGCTACAATCGCGATAAGCGACGTTGAAATCGGAAAGATGACGGCGGACATGGGACTTAAGTATCTTAAGGACAACACGGCTGTTGCGGATATTCCCGCGGTAGTTGTTCCCGCAAACCAGACCGTAATCAATCAGACGACGCTTGACGCTCTCGGAATTGAAATACCCGAGGACATAAAGAGCGAGGCGACCTTTGTCAAGGATCCGGAGTGAAATTAACAGTATTTACAGACAGGGCGGCATATTGCCGCCTTGCTTTCGGGAGGAATAAAAGTGACACTTGTATACGGCTCCTTACAGCTCGGTCTGCTGTACGGAATAATGGTTTTGGGAATTTACATAAGCTTCAGGATACTTAACATCCCGGATTTGACAACCGAGGGAAGCTTTACCTTCGGGCTTGCCGTTTCCGCTATGATGGCGGAAATAGGGCATCCGTATCTGGGACTTCTGCTTTCGGTGGTTGTCGGAGCGGCGGCGGGCTGCGTGACGGGAGTTTTGCAGACCAAGCTTAAGATTCATCCGGTTCTGGCGGGAATCATCACCATGAGCGGACTTCATTCGATAAATATTTTTGTTCTTAAAAACCGAGCCAACGTATCGCTTATGAATAAGGATACGCTTTTCTCGGCGGCTCGTAAGCTTTTTTCGGGGCTTGACAAGGATATTGTCAGGCTCATTGTCGTGCTTGCGGCGGCGGTGATTGTCATTGTCCTGCTCGCGCTTTTTTTCAAATCCCATTTCGGTCTGTGCATAAGAGCCACGGGTGACAATCAGGATATGTTAAGCGCCTCGTCGGTTAATGTTAATATCACCAAAATAGCGGCGCTCGGACTTTCCAACGCCTGCATAGCCTTTGCGGGCGGACTTACGACACAGTATCAGAATTACGCCGACTTGAATTCCGGCACTGGAATGCTTGTGGTCGGGCTTGCCTCGGTTATCATAGGCGAAGCTATTTTCGGAAAAAGAGGGGTTACAGTAGGACTTGTATCTGCGATAACGGGCTCGGTCATATATCAGTTCATAATTTCTCTCGCGACGAAATACAGCATTTTTCCGACGCAGATGTTCAAGCTTGTGGCGGCGGTGATTGTAACGGTAGCCTTGGCGATTCCCGCGATAAAGGAAGCCGCAGGGAAGATGAAAACGAGGATAGGAGGTCGCAGGGATGCTTGAGATAAAAAACGCGGTTAAGGTTTTCGCGCCCGGAACGCCCAACGAATACAAGGCGTTAAACGGTCTGAGCCTTAAGCTTGACGACGGTGAATTCGTGACGGTAATCGGCTCGAACGGCGCGGGAAAGTCAACGCTTTTCAACGCGGTGTGCGGCAATTTCTGGCTTGACTCGGGACACGTGATTCTGGACGGCACCGATATTACTTATTGGTCGGAGCATAAAAGAGCCCGCAGGATAGGCAGGATTTTTCAGGACCCGATGAAGGGAACAGCGCCCAATCTCACTATCGAGGAGAATCTTTCGCTCGCGTATTCGCGCAGTAAGCGCGGCGGGCTGGCTCCCGCGGTCACCAAGGCGGAGCGGGTCATGTTCCGTGAGGCTTTGGCGGGCTTTGACATGGGGCTTGAGGACAGGATGAAAACAAAGGTGGGGCTGCTCTCGGGCGGTCAGCGTCAGGTCGTGACGCTCCTTATGGCGACGCTTGTGCCGCCGAGCCTTCTGCTTCTCGACGAGCATACGGCGGCTCTGGACCCCAAGACGGCGGATAAGGTAATGAACATAACAAGGGACATTGTTGAGAAAAACAAGCTGACGACGCTTATGATAACCCACAACGTAAAGTCTGCTCTCGAAACAGGGAACCGCACGATAATGCTTGATTCCGGAGAGATTATTTTCGATATGGACGAAAAGGAGCGGGAGGGCATGACGGTTGAGGAGCTGATGAAGCGTTACTCGGTAAAACGGCATGAGCAGCTTGACAACGACAAGCTTATTTTCGGATAAATGAGGTAAAAAATGGAAAATATATCGGTTGCGCTGCTTCAGATTATGCCGACAGGCAGTCCGGAGGGCAATCTGAAAAAGGGAATTGAATGCTGTAAAGAGGCGAAGAAAAGGGGCGCGGACATCGCTCTTTTTCCCGAAATGTGGAGCGTCGGCTATTATATATCCGAGGATTTGGAGGAGCTTAAAAGAACCGCCGTCAGCGCGGACGGTCCGTTTGTAACGGAATTTAAGCGGCTTGCGAAAGAACTTGACATGGCAATCGGAATTACCTTTCTTGAAAGCTTTGAGCCGCTGCCGAGAAATTCCGTATGCCTTATAGACCGCTTCGGGCAGGCGGCGTACACCTACTCAAAGGTGCACACCTGCGATTTCGGGGACGAGTGCAGGCTCACGCCCGGAGAGGATTTTTACGTTGCCGATATAGATACGGCGAAGGGCATTGTCAGGGTCGGGAGCATGATATGCTATGACAGAGAGTTCCCCGAGAGCGCGAGAATACTGATGCTTAAGGGCGCGGAAATCATACTCGTTCCGAACGCTTGCCAAATGGAAATAAACAGGCTTTCGCAGCTTCGCGCGAGAGCGTACGAAAACATGGTCGGCATAGCCACCGTGAATTATCCAGAGGGACATCCGCACTGCAACGGGCATTCCACGGCGTTTGACGGTATCGCGTATGCCTTGGGTGAGGAGAAATCAAGGGATATGCTTATTGCGGAAGCCGGAGGCGGAGAGTGCATACTTTTTGCCGATTTCCCGATTGACAAAATGAGAGAATACCGAAGCCGTGAGGTGCACGGCAACGCATACAGAAGGCCGGGAAAATACGGGATTTTGCTGTCCGAGGAGGTGAAGGAACCTTTTGTCAGGAAGGACGCGGGACGGTAGGCGCGTGCGGAGCGTAAATTAACTTGATAAAAAATTGACAATTAAGGACAAAAATGGTATGATGTCGGAGTGGATATTTTTTGTTCTTAATTTTATATAAAAGATTGTTAAAAAAATAACATTCAATATCAGTACGGACGGGCAAAAATCTGTGTCCGGACGGTCAGGAGCACATATGAAGGCAGTTTATCCGGGGAGCTTTGACCCGGTCACATTGGGACATCTGGATATTATAAGCCGCTCGGCAAGCATCGTGGACGAGCTTATTGTGGGCATTTTGGTAAATAACAACAAGACGCCCATGTTTACGATGGAGGAGAGGCTTGAGATGCTGCGGGAATCCGTCAAGGATATTCCGAATGTCGTTGTCAAGACCTTTGAAGGCATGACCATTGATTTTGCCAGAGAAAATAACGCGAAGGTCATAATCAGGGGGCTCCGCGTTATCTCGGATTACGAAACGGAGATGCAGATTGCGCAGGTCAACCGCAGCATAGATTCTTCAATAGAAACAATGTTTCTCGCAACGGGACTTGAATTCTCGTTCTTAAGCTCGACCATAGCCAAAGAAGTCGCGTTTTACGACGCGGGCGTGGAAAAGCTCGTACCGCCGATAGTAGTTACCAAATTTAAAGAAAAATATAATAAGTAAATCATTTTTAAGGAGGATTTTTTTAATGGCAAAGAAAATCGTTTTAGCAGGCGCTTGCCGTACTGCAATCGGAACAATGGGAGGAGCGTTAAGCAGCATTCCCGCGGTTGACCTCGGAAGCATCGTTATCAAGGAGGCTCTTAACAGAGCGGGCGTACCTGCCGACAAGGTTGACCATGTTTATATGGGCTGCGTAATTCAGGCAGGGCTCGGACAGAACGTTGCCCGTCAGGCTTCGATCAATGCAGGACTTCCGATTGAAACTACGGCCGTTACGGTCAATGTGGTATGCGGTTCGGGTCTTAACTGCGTAAATATGGCGGCGCAGATGATTGAGGCGGGAGATGCCGACATCGTTGTTGCGGGCGGTATGGAGAGCATGTCAAGAGCACCCTACGCACTTCCCAACGCGCGTTTCGGTTACAGAATGAACAACGGAACGCTTGTTGATACAATGATAAAGGACGCTCTCTGGGATGCTTTCAACGACTATCATATGATTAAAACAGCGGATAATATCTGCGAGAAGTGGGGACTCACAAGGGAAGAGCTTGACGAGTTCGCCGTAAACAGCCAGAATAAGGCTGAGAAGGCTATTGCCGAGGGCAAGTTCAAGGACGAAATCGTTCCCGTTGAGGTTAAGGTTAAGAAGAACACCGTTATTGTAGACACAGACGAGGGACCCCGTCCCGGAACAACAATAGAGGGACTTGCAAAGCTCCGCACAATAAATCCCGACGGATTTGTTACGGCAGGAAACGCTTCGGGAATCAACGACGGCGCGGCAGCAATCGTTGTAATGTCAGAGGAGAAGGCTAAGGAGCTCGGAGTTAAGCCCATGGCTACATGGGTTGCCGGAGCGCTCGGCGGAGTTGACCCGTCAATCATGGGAATCGGTCCCGTTGCCTCCACCAAGAAGGTGCTTGCAAAGACCGGAATGAGCATTGACGATTTCGACCTTATCGAGGCAAACGAGGCTTTCGCCGCACAGTCAATCGCCGTAGGAAAGGACCTTGGCTTTAACCTTGACAAGCTCAATGTCAACGGCGGCGCAATCGCTCTCGGACATCCCGTAGGTGCTTCGGGCTGCCGTATCCTTGTAACTCTTCTTCACGAGATGGTAAGAAGGGACGCAAAGAAGGGTCTTGCTACTCTCTGTATCGGCGGTGGCATGGGCTGCTCGACTGTTGTTGAACGCGATTAACTTGAATAATAACCGGCATACGGCTTACTGCCGTATGTCGGAATAATTTTGCTGTACAAATATGTGTTGGAAAACAACGAGGTAAGAAAGGAGATACATAAATGGAATTCGTTACATACGAGGTTGAAGGCGCTGTAGGACTGATTACAATCAACCGTCCGCAGGCTCTCAACGCTCTTAACAGCCAGGTTCTTGAGGAGCTTGACGAGGCTTTTGCCGGAGTGGACCTTAACACGGTCAGATGCGTTATTTTGACGGGAGCGGGTGAAAAATCCTTTGTCGCAGGCGCGGATATCGGAGAGATGAGCACGCTTACCAAGGCGGAGGGAGAGGCATTCGGCAAGAAGGGCAACGATGTTTTCAGAAAAATCGAGACCTTCCCGATTCCCGTAATCGCGGCAATCAACGGCTTCGCGCTCGGCGGAGGCTGTGAGATTTCTATGAGCTGCGATATAAGAATATGCTCGGAGAACGCCGTTTTCGGACAGCCCGAGGTGGGGCTGGGAATCACACCGGGCTTTGGCGGAACACAGAGGCTCGCAAGAATTGTCGGCGTCGGCAAGGCAAAGGAAATGATTTACGGCGCGCGCAATATCAAGGCAGACGAGGCGTACAGAATCGGACTTGTCAATAACGTGTATCCGCTTGAGGAGCTTATCCCCGCGGCAAAGAAGCTTGCTTCAATTATCGCCGCAAACGCTCCCATCGCTGTGCGTAACTGCAAGAAGGCGATAAACGACGGACTTCAGGTTGATATGGATCAGGCAATCGTTATAGAGGAGAAGCTTTTCGGCGACTGCTTCGAGACCGAGGACCAGAAGGCCGGAATGGGCAATTTCCTTGAGAAGGATAAGGAGAAAAAGCTTAAGGTCGTACCCTTTAAGAACTGTTAGTAAATAATTGTGTTTGAGGGAAAACGGTATGAAATCCAAAAGGACACCGCCCTCTGTTCCCTGGCTTGCGTCGGGCGCGGTATTGTTTCTTTGTTCATATATACCAAGCGGAGGGAATTGGGAAGTTAAACTCAGAATATGCGGTATAAGCAGCTTTGTTGCGGCTTTTTTATGGTTTCTGCTGCCGGAGTTTATGGAAAACCACAGAATGAAGCTTTACGGAATATGTCTTATTCTTGCGGGAGCTTATCTGGCTTATACGGAATTATTGAGAAGATCCATATTTGCTGGAATGGGCGGACTGTTTGTGGTTGTTCTCGGAATAGGATTTCTTGTCATAAATATATCATAAAGCTTAAAAAAATATTAAATATAAGGCGCCGTATTGCGGCGCCAATCAAAAACAGGAGGATTTAAAATGAAGGTAGGTATTATCGGCGCCGGAACGATGGGTTCCGGAATCGCACAGGCTTTCGCGCAGACGGAGGGCTATGAGGTATGCTTATGCGACATCAATGAGGAGTTCGCAGCCAACGGCAAAAACAAAATTGCGAAGGGACTTGAGAAGCTTGTCGCAAAGGGAAAGATGGAGCAGGCGGCAGCAGACGCAATCCTCGGCAAAATCACAACCGGAGTAAAGGACATCTGCACGGACTGCGACCTTATCGTTGAGGCAGCAATCGAGAATATGGAAATCAAGAAGCAGACCTTTAAGGAGCTTCAGTCAATCTGCAAGCCCGAGGCAATGTTCGCAACCAATACTTCCTCGCTTTCGATTACCGAAATCGGCGCGGGACTTGACAGACCTATTATCGGTATGCATTTCTTCAATCCGGCTCCCGTTATGAAGCTTGTAGAGGTTATCGCAGGCATCAACACGCCCGACGAAATGGTTGACAAAATCAAGGCAATTTCCGAGGAAATCGGAAAGACGCCCGTTCAGGTAAACGAGGCGGCAGGCTTTGTTGTAAACAGAATCCTTATCCCGATGATTAACGAGGCAGTCGGAATCTACGCTGACGGTGTTGCTTCCGTTGAGGGAATCGACAACGCTATGAAGCTCGGAGCAAATCACCCGATGGGACCGCTTGCTCTCGGAGACTTAATCGGACTTGACGTATGTCTTGCGATTATGGAGGTTCTTCAGGCTGAAACGGGCGATGACAAGTACCGTCCGCATCCGCTTCTCCGCAAAATGGTACGCGGCGGCAAGTTAGGACGCAAGACCGGAATCGGTTTCTACGATTACTCAAAATAATTTATACCGGAGCATACTCCGCGCATACGGTGCGCGGGGTATGCGGAATTATATAAGAAATATGGAGGAATTATAATCATGGATTTTTCTTTAGATAAAAAACATGAGATGGCGAGAAGTCTTTTCAAAGAATTCGCCGAAAAAGAAGTAAAGCCTCTCGCTCAGGAGGTTGACGAAACGGAAGCATTCCCCAGAGATACCGTTGCTAAGATGCAGAAAAACGGCTTCATGGGAATTCCGGTTCCCAAGGAATACGGCGGACAGGGCTGCGACCCCCTTACATATGTAATGTGCGTTGAGGAGCTTTCAAAGGTATGCGGTACGACGGGCGTTATCGTATCGGCTCATACCTCGCTTTGCTGCGACCCCATTATGACCTACGGAACGGACGAGCAGAAGCAGAAATTCCTTGTTCCCCTTGCAAAGGGCGATAAGCTCGGAGCCTTCGCTCTTACCGAGCCGGGCGCCGGTACGGACGCTCAGGGCGCTCAGACAAAGGCAGTGCTTGACGGCGACGAATGGGTTCTCAACGGCTCCAAGTGCTTTATAACCAACGGCAAGGAGGCGGACGTATACATCGTAATCGCCATCACAAGCGTTACAGAGGACAAGAGAGGACGCAAGAAAAAGAATTTCTCGGCGTTCATAGTTGAGAAGGGTACTCCCGGATTTACTTTCGGAACCAAGGAAAAGAAAATGGGTATCCGCGGTTCAGCAACATACGAGCTTATTTTCCAGGATTGCAGAATTCCGAAGGAAAATCTTCTCGGCCCCGAAGGAAGGGGCTTCCCGATTGCGATGCATACACTTGACGGCGGACGTATAGGAATCGCCGCGCAGGCTCTCGGAATCGCAGAGGGTGCGCTTGAAACGACAATCGCTTATGTTAAAGAAAGAAAGCAGTTCGGACGCTCAATCGCCGCACAGCAGAACACCCAGTTCCAGCTTGCAGATATGGCTACCAAGGTTGAGGCCGCAAAACTTCTTGTATATAAGGCCGCAATGGCAAAGGCTACGCAGAAGGTATATTCCTTTGAGGCTGCGCAGGCAAAGCTTTATGCCGCAGAGGTTGCCATGGAGGTTACCACGAAGGCAGTACAGCTTCACGGCGGATACGGCTACATCAGAGAGTATGATGTTGAGCGTATGATGAGAGATGCAAAGATTACCGAGATTTACGAGGGAACCTCAGAGGTTCAGAGAATGGTAATCTCTGGCGCATTACTTAACTAATCATGTCGTTAATAAACAAAAAGGAGTGAATAACCGTGAAAATCGTAGTATGTATTAAACAGGTTCCTGATACGAAGGGCGGCGTTAAGTTTAATCCGGACGGAACGCTTGACCGCGCAGCAATGCTTACAATCATGAACCCCGATGATAAAGCCGGACTTGAGGCAGCGCTCAGATTAAAGGATGAGTACGGCGCAGAGGTTACCGTGCTTACAATGGGACTTCCCAAGGCCGAGGACGTGCTCCGCGAGGCGTTCGCGATGGGAGCCGACCAGGGAATTCTCGTAACCGACAGAGTTCTCGGAGGAGCCGATACATGGGCAACCTCTACCACCATTGCCGGAGCAATCAGAAATCTTGAATATGATTTGATTATAACAGGACGTCAGGCCATCGACGGAGATACCGCTCAGGTAGGCCCGCAGATTTCGGAGCATCTCGGAATTCCCGTAATTTCTTATGCTCAGGATATAAAGATAGACGGAGATTCCGTTATCGTACAGCGTCAGTTCGAGGACAGATACCATGTTCTCAAGGCAAAAATGCCCTGCCTGATTACGGCGCTTTCGGAGCTTAACGAGCCCCGTTACATGACACCCGGCGGAATTTTTGACGCATGGGATAAGGAAATTACCGTTTGGGGAAGAGCAGACTTAAAGGATGTTGACGATTCCAACCTCGGACTTAAGGGCTCGCCCACAAAGATTGCCAAGGCATCCGACAAGGTACGCAAGGGCGCCGGCGAAAAGGTTGCCTTTGATTCCGCGGACGAGTCTGTTGAGTACATTATGGGCAAGTTGAAAGAGAAACATGTAATCTGAATATAAAGGAAAAGTGGTGAAATAAAATGGCTTTAGAAGAATATAAAGGAGTATTTATTTTTGCCGAGCAGGTGGACAATCAGATAAGCAATATCGCTTACGAGCTGCTTGGCAAGGCAAAGGACCTGGCAAAGGATTTAAGCACGGACGTTACGGCGGTTCTCATCGGTTCGGGAGTAAAGCCGCTTGCCGACAGTCTTGCGGTTTACGGCGCTGACAGGGTAATCGTTGTGGACGACCCTGAGCTTAAGGATTACAGAACAGAGCCCTATGCTCACGCACTTGCTTGCGTAATTAACGAATACAAACCCGAAATCGTGCTTGTCGGAGCTACGGCTATCGGACGTGACCTCGGTCCCCGCGTATCAGCGAGAGTTGCGACGGGACTTACGGCTGACTGTACCTCTCTTGAAATCGGCGATTTTCCTCTCGAGGCTAAGGAAGGTCAGGAGCAGCTTCACAATCAGCTTCTTATGACACGTCCCGCGTTCGGCGGCAACACGATTGCCACAATTGCGTGCCCGTACAACAGACCTCAGATGGCTACGGTACGTCCCGGCGTTATGCAGAAAATCGCGCCCGTTGACGGAACGAAGGCAAATGTTGTCGAATACAATCCGGGATTCACGCCCGACAGCAAATATGTTGAGATTCTTGAGGTTGTCAAGTCCGTTGTCGAGACGGTTGACATTTCCGAGGCAAAGATTCTCGTATCCGGCGGCAGAGGCGTGGGAAGCGCAGAGAACTTCAAGCTTCTTGACGAGCTTGCAGAGGCAATCGGCGGCACCGTAAGCTGCTCTCGTGCGGTTGTTGACAACGGCTGGAAGCCCAAGGATTTACAGGTAGGACAGACGGGTAAGACCGTTCGCCCCAACGTGTATTTCGCAATCGGTATCTCCGGCGCTATTCAGCATACCGCAGGTATGGAGGAGTCGGACATCATAATCGCAATCAACAAGGACGAGTCAGCGCCGATTTTCGACGTTGCCGATTACGGTATTGTGGGAGATCTCAACAAGATTGTTCCCATGCTTACCGCTCAGCTTCGCAGTGCGGTTAAATAGCATTTGACGTAAATATAACGAGCATCTGTCCCGGAACTTGCTTTACAAAGCTTCGGCGTCCGGTGCTCGTTTCTTTTAAATGCCGTAAAATTGACGGCGGATATTTGTGACGGGAGGAATAATATGAGCAAGGCAAAGGTTTATTTTACCAAAGAAATAACGCCGGAGGCGGTTGTAAAAATTTACGGGGCTCTGGGTGCGGGGCTTTCCGGAAGGGTTGCCGTAAAGCTTCATTCTGGTGAGGTCGGCAATCAGAACTTTATCAGACCGGATTTTCTCGCTCCGGTGATTAAAACGGTGAACGGAACAATCGTGGAATGCAATACCGCTTACGAGGGTAAGAGAAACACTTCAAAGGCGCACTGGGAGACTATGAAACTTCACGGCTGGACGGATATCGCAAACGTGGATATAATGGACGAAAATGGGGAGACGGAGCTGCCCGTTCCGAACGGTGCGCGGATTAAGGTTAATTATGTCGGGAAAAATCTTGCCGATTACGATTCGATGCTTGTGCTGTCGCATTTTAAGGGACACCCGATGGGAGGCTTCGGAGGCGCGCTCAAAAACATATCAATCGGAATCGCCTCGTCGCACGGCAAGGCATATATACATGGCGCGGGGAATCCCGACGAGATGTGGAGCGCCGACCACGACGCGTTCCTTGAATCCATGGCGGACGCGGCGCTTTCCGTGGTTGAATTTTTCAAGGGAAAAACGGCGTTTATCAATATAATGAAAAATATGTCGGTGGACTGTGACTGTTGTGCCGTTGCGGAGGACCCGAAGATGGCGGATATAGGAATTCTCGCGTCGCTTGACCCCATCGCGCTTGATCAGGCGTGCGTGGATTTGGTATATTCAAGCGAGGACCCCGGTAAAAAGCACCTTATTGAGCGCATGGAATCGCGCAACGGTATTCACACCGTTGAGGCTGCCGCGCGTCTGGGCTTTGGCAGCAGAGAATATGAAATTATTTCTCTTGATTAGTAAAGGTTAGGGGAAATGGAACGCAATATTCTGGAAGAGCTTAAAATTGCAATGCCCACGCTCAGCAAGGGGCATAAAAAAACGGCGCATTACATTATCGAAAATCTGGACGAGGCGGCGTTTATGACCGCCGCGAAAATCGGAAAAAATATCGGGGTGAGCGAGTCCACTGTGGTACGCTTTGCCGCGGCTATGGGCTACGACGGCTTCCCGGGCTTTCAGGAGGCGATGGCGGCAGCTGTCAGGGGCAGACTCGGCGCGCCGAGCCGCTTCGACATCGGCGGCACCGATATGAATCACTCCAAGATACTTGACTATGTGTTCAAGGGTGATGCCGAGAAAATAATGGATACGCTGAACAATCTGGATTCGGACGCCTTTGATTTGGCGGTGGATATGCTTGCCGAGGCGGACAAGGTCTATGTCGTGGCGGTGAGGAGCGCGGCGCCGCTCGGGGAATTTCTGGCTTTTTATCTTCGCATGGTCGCAAAGGATGTTACTGCCGTTACGACCAACAGCTCAAGCGAGATTTTTGAACAGATGATAAACGTGGGCGAAAACGATGTTGTAATCGGCATAAGCTTTCCGCGTTATTCCATGAGGACGCTCAAGGCGCTTGAATTCGCCAACAACAGGAGCGCGAAGGTCATAGCGATTACCGACAGCATTCATTCTCCGATGAATCTCTACTCGTCATGCAATCTTTTTGCGAGAAGCGATATGGCGACGGTGGTGGATTCAATGACGGCTCCGATGTCGCTTATAAACGCCCTTATCGTGGCGCTGTGCGTGCGCAATTCAAAGACGGTAGCGGGCAGGCTTGAGGAGCTTGACAGAGTGTGGAACGATTATCAGATAACCAATAACGACGAGATTAATTACCTTGACGAGGAGCTTATGAAGGATTTGCGGGGATTAAAAGAGTGAAGATACTGGTTGCGGGCGGCGGAGCCGCGGGAATGATGGCTGCGATAGCGGCGGCGGAAAACGGGCACAGAGTATGCCTCTATGAAAAAAACAGCAGGCTCGGCAAGAAGCTTTATATAACCGGAAAGGGAAGATGCAATCTGACTAATGCCTGCGAAACCGAGGATTTTTTCGGAAATGTCGTGACAAACGCGAATTTTCTGTATAGTCCTGTGTATTCTTTTGATAATAATATGGTGCGGCAGTTCTTTGAGGATGAGGGCTGTCCCCTTAAAACGGAGCGCGGCAACAGGGTTTTTCCCGTGTCAGACAGGGCGGCGGACATAATAGACGCCCTGGAACGCGCGATGAGAAGGCTCGGCGTAGAAATAAACCTGAACTCCCATGTTGATGGGCTTATTGAGGAGGACGGACGCGTAAAAGGATTGAAAGCAGGC
>JAAVHB010000019.1 GCA_014799955.1 Butyrivibrio sp.
CTCCATTAGATAAAAAACAGGAAAAAACGCTTAATATTATTAATTTCATATATGGTGATTCACCCGTAGAAAAGTTGATTGAGGAATCTCATAACCATTCACTTTGGAAGAAAGTGGAGAATATGATTCCATATAATCCGAAAATTGATTTTGGTGATATTGATAACGAACTCATTGAATATAACAGGAATTTGTATAATGTGTATTCAGAAATGAACTTTTCTAATCTGAAAAAGGAGAAGATAAAGGGCAATATATATTATTACATGGATGATTCATTCAGTATGACAGATGAGATAATCGACAGGCTATTATCGTTCGGTAAATTTGATGAACCGAAATTTTTAGAAATTGTTGAAGGAGAACTGGTGGTGTCATGACGTTTGATATTATCATTGCCGTTTTATGTTTTCCGAATGACCCGACAAAAAATATGACGGCACATCAGATGTTTGTTGCAGAACAAACAGACCGTTATGTTGATTTGTATTCGGTTTCTTCTATATTGGGAAAAGAGAAGAGAGTATTTGGAACAGAACAGTATAATTATGTTACCATCACAGCTCCGGAAAATATAGAAAACGGCTTTAAAGTTCCCTCGTTTATTGATTGTGCTAAAGTTTATCGAGTGTTTGTAAGTCCAAGGTGCAGTTTATTTAATCTGGTACATAGGTCGATTTCAGAAACATTAAAAGAGCGAATTCAGAGTCGGATTAAAGAATTGCAGGAAAAGGGAAAAAGCATTGTTTATAATATTTCAGAGAATGAGTTTTGCAGTTGGAATCCATGAATTAGATAAAACAAGAAATTATAATATTGGCATAATGGAAAAAGCCCTATTTAAATTAAGAAGGAGCAAATATGACAAATAAGGTTAAGCAGGATTTGACAAATTTTAAAGTTAAAATATCGGAATTAAGTAATTACTCAAGTGAAGAGAATATTGAAAATGCAATATCTATCATTAAACAGCTTTCGACTTATATATTTGTAAATATCAAATCGGCAAATAGGGAAAAAGCATACGAGGAATTGCAGATATTGCTTAATTGGATAAATGAACAGTCTTTTGAAGAGGACAACCATGCTAAGATGATAATTCTCAAGGAGAATGCAGTATCAAGTATTGAACTGTTATTATCAGACAGAGAGGATAAAACATTGGCAGATTTAAAGAAAAAACGGAATAATAACATATTTATAGTTCACGGTCATAAAAACGAAATGAAATTAGCTGTATCCGCTGTTATCAAAAAGTTAGGGTTAGAGCCTATTATCCTGCATGAATTGCCGGATAAAAACCGAACTATAATTGAGAAGTTTGAGGAAGAGGCAGAAAAAGCCAGTTTTGCTATAGTGTTGATTTCTCCTGATGATGAGGTTGATGTTGAAAAGTAAAAAAGCTTTAGGGCACGACAGAATGTGATCCTTGAGCTGGGTTATTTTATTGGAAAATTAGGACGTGAGAACGTCCTTGCCCTATATGACATTACCAAAGGAGATATTATTGAACTTCCGTCCGATATATCAGGAATTTTATATAAGCCTTATAATGAGTTTGACA
Source organism: Butyrivibrio sp. (assembly GCA_014799955.1). GTDB lineage: Bacteria > Bacillota > Clostridia > Lachnospirales > Lachnospiraceae > Eshraghiella. The sequence continues at coordinate 1,565 of JAAVHB010000019.1, forward strand.
GCGGATGGAATTTGCATCTTGCTGATGAATTAAAAGCAGCCGGATATAATATTGATAAGAACAATTTGTAAATTTCCCAATCCTGCTTCAATTTGGTGGCGCTTGATTTGATTGTCGGTACGAAAAGACATTTTTTTAGATAGTAAAATTATACATAAATTATTCTATATAGTGAATGAAAGTTAAGAAGTTTGTACTTGTACTAATTTAAAGTATATGGTAAAATACTCATTGAGAATTCAAGGACATACGGTGTACCACCCTGTGTTATTGGCGTAACACAGGGCAAGGGATGGTATCCAAGCTACCACACGATACAGACTGGGTCTGCGATACACACAAGGTTATTATAATGTAAAAGCGCTTTATTTACAATAAGAATGTTGTGTGTATTCATGGCGAAATCTGTCATACCTTAAGATATACGACGGGGTGTTAAGTGTGGACGCATACTTGCACCCCGTTCTTGATTTCTCACGGAGTATCCTTAAGGTGGCGGTTACGAATCCGTCATCTTCGGGATATTCAGGTGAGAAATCGGAGTTTTGGCAGACTGCGGTTTTCGCGGTCTGCTTTTTTCGGACGGCGTTATGCTGTGCAAGATTCCGGTTTCGTAATAAAAATCGGAAAGGACGAGAGAAACAATGAGGAAACAAAGAGTATTTGCCGTGGTAACGGCAACGGTAATGTTTGTGGGAGCGTTTTTTATGACGGGCATTTCCGCAAAAGCAGAGGACAGCGCGACGGCGTTGTCGGAAATGCAGGCGGAGAAAGCAGCAGAAACGGACGACAAATGGGGTTATTTTATTGGTGATGACGGAATGGCGTATATAAACAGCTATAATGGAAACATGAAAGATGTTGAAATTCCTGCAGCTATAGACGGGCATAAGGTTATCGGAACAGCTAATTGGGAGATGGGGCTTTTTGGAGGAATATTTGGAGAGAATGAGTTGATTGAGAGTATCATAATTCCGGAGGGAGTGAATTATATAGGCTCTTATTCTTTTTCTCAATGTAAGTCATTAAAGACAATAGTAATACCGGATAGCATAATTGAGATAGGCTATGGTGCATTTTCTGGGTGCAGTTCACTTGAGAGTGTGGAGATACCGGAAGGAGTTATGGAGATAAGTTATAATACATTTTCTGGCTGTAGTGCACTTAAAAACGTAGAATTACCGGAAGGGATTTTAACGCTAGGGCTTTGGGCGTTTTCTGGTTGTACTGCATTAAGAAGCATAAATATACCATCAAGCGTAACTGGTATAGATGCAGCTATATTTGAAAATTGCACATCGCTTGAAAGTGTAGAAATATTGGAAGGGGTGACAAAAATAGGTCATTCTATGTTTGATGGTTGTGTAGCTTTAAAAAACATAAAAATACCGACAAGCGTTGAGCATATAGGCGAATATGCATTCGGATATACACATGATTCTGATGGAAAATCCATTAAACTCCCCGACTTCACCATCTACGGCTACCCCGGCACCGCTGCCGAAGCCTACGCAACGGAAAACGGATTCACCTTTATTGAAATAAAAGACGAACCTACGCAAACTCCTTCCGAAGCGGAAATCACCGTTGATGTGTCCGGCGAATTTTCTCCTAAGCTTGAAGCAGCTAAGGACAGGCTTCTTTCCGCAATTGCCGGCTATCTCACCGGAGAGCAGCTTTTTGCCGTAAGAACTGGAGCGTCAGCGCTTGAAATTAAGCTTTTCGTGTCAAGTCTTGACGGTAGTGTTTCCGAATCGGATAAGGAGATTATCGCAAAGGCAATCGGAGAGATTTCCGACGGCGATAAGCTGAGCTTCAAGGTTATGAATTATCTTGACGTTAAGCTTAGCGCGTCAATCAACGAAAAAGAGCTTGCCATTACCGAAACAGACGGACGGCTGACGGTTTCGGTAGAACTGGAAAATCCTATGAGCGGAACATACAAGGCCATAAGAATCCATGACGGCAAGGCTGAGGCAATAGACGCGCAGCTTGGCAAGGACGGCAAAAGGCTTACCTTTGCGACGGATAAATTCTCGACCTATGCGATTGCTTATTCCGATGTGGCGAGCGGCGACGGCACAGTGAACGCGCTTATAGCCATACTCTGCATTACGGGACTGGCAGGATTTGCAGCAGGTGCGGCGGCAGCGTTGAAAAAGCGCAGTGCCACATAAAGCCGTAAATATATGCATTCCCGTACAAATTAGGCTGACGCAATAACAAACAATAGGAACACATTCTGTGGGTAAAATCCTGCTCTCCGTTCGTCATAAAATGTGAGGGCAGGATTTTTGGTAATAACATCTTAGATTGAAAATATTTTATATGATAATTTCGTTGACAGTATGACCTTTTCCGAACCTGACAAAATCATACGGTTTAGATGTAGATTTGTTGTAATTACACATTAAGTGTGTTATACAATCTTTAGAGGGAAAAAGAAATAGCCGCCAACTACCGCAAATAGTTGACGGTTGCTTAAAGTAGCTTGTAAACCATGAGGGGAGCCGCTTATACGGTTTCCCTTCTGTGATTACAATATAACATACCGGTGCAAAACTTTCAAGTATTTAAGCCTGGAATTTTATTGTAAACTTCCACACTTTTTTGTATAATAAGACCGTATCCCAATGAAAGGTCGGGCAGATATGAAAGCAAAATATAATATGACGCCGGAACAAAATATTTTCCTTGCTAAAAGAAATATTGTGGACTATATATGGAAAAGCGCGAACCTTGAGGGAATCGGAGTTACGTATCCCGACACGCAGGCGATTTATAACGGTATGTCCGTGGACGGATATACCATAGACGATATTAACGCTGTCAACGATTTAAAGCACGCATGGCAGTTTTTGCTTGAGCATATCAACGACAGCCTTGATTTGAAATTTGTCAGAAAAGTTCATATGCTTTTGGGCAAATTTACAGTGATAAACGCAGGTGCGTTAAGACGGGAAGAGGTCAGAATAGGAGGCACGGAATGGGTTCCCGAAGTCCCCGACGAGGGGAAAGCTGCAGCCGGGATTATCGGAATATCAGAAAGCAAGGTGTCTCCGATTGAAAAGGCGCTGGATATGGTTTTGTACCTTATGAGGGCGCAGCTGTTTTATGACGGGAACAAAAGAATTGCCATGCTTATAGGAAACAAAATTATGATAGAGAACGGGCAGGGTGTAATATCCGTTAGCCAAAAGGATATAAAGCCGTTTTACTCATTACTGGTTCGCTATTATGAAACGGGAAACGGTGCGGAACTGAAAGGGTTTTTATATGATAATTGCGTGGACGGTATGACATTTTCCGAATCTGACAAAATCTGACGGTTTTTTTAATCATATTGAAAAAAATAATAAAATAAAGTATACTGAAAGCAGACAGTATTTATACGGCAGATTGGAGGAAAAACTATGGAACCTGTTATCTGGGTATGGTTAGGTGTGCTTGTGATTTTTGTTGTGTGCGAATTGATAACGCCGAGCCTCACGACTATCTGGTTTGCGGGCGGAGCGCTTGTGGCATTCATCATGGCTCTTTTTAAACTGCCGCTATGGGCGCAGATAGTGGCATTTTTTGTGGTATCGCTTGTGCTGCTGTTTTTTACACGACCTGTTTTTACCAAAATATTCAAAATCGGTTCCGCAAAGACTAATGTGGAGGGATTAATCGGCAGACGGGCAAAGGTTATCGAGCAAATCGACAATAACGGACAGACAGGCTGTGCCGTGGTCGGAGGTCAGGAGTGGACTGCGCGCGCCGAGGACGATGCCGAAATAATACCTGAAAACACGCTTGTGGAGATAGTAAGGATTTCCGGCGTAAAGCTGATTGTACGTCAGCTTGGCGAGAGCGAATAAGTATACCATTATGCGTTAAAAAAACGCAATAAATATGAAATGTGAAAGGAGAAACACAAATATGATGATTTATGCGGCATTGACACCGGGGGAGGGAGTCGCAATCGGAGCGGCGGCTTTGCTCGTTCTGATTATTATCGCGTCCTGCATTAAAATTGTTCCGCAGGCTCACGCGGTAATTCTTGAACGGCTCGGCGCCTACAGGGCGACATGGTCGGTGGGAATGCACTTTAAGGTGCCGTTTATAGACAAGGCGGCGAGGCGCGTAAGCTTAAAGGAGCAGGTGGTGGATTTTGCGCCCCAGCCGGTTATTACCAAGGATAATGTTACAATGAGGATTGACACGGTAATTTATTTTCAGATTACGGACCCCAAGCTTTACGCTTACGGCGTTGAAAATCCCATTATGGCGATTGAAAATCTGACCGCAACCACGCTGAGAAACATCATCGGAGAGCTTGAGCTTGATCAGACGCTTACCTCAAGAGAAATAATCAATACCAAAATGCGCGTGGCTCTTGACCAGGCGACTGACCCTTGGGGAATCAAGGTAAACCGCGTGGAGCTTAAAAACATTATTCCGCCCGCCGAGATTCAGAACGCGATGGAGAGACAGATGAAAGCGGAGCGCGAGCGCCGCGAGGCTGTCACAAGGGCAGAGGGCGAGAAGAAAGCAAGCATCACGGTTGCCGAGGGTAAAAAACAGTCGGCAATCCTTGAAGCCGAGGCGGAAAAGGAGGCAGCGATTCTCCGTGCCGAGGCAAAAAAAGAGGCGACAATCCGCGAGGCGGAAGGTCAGGCAGAGGCAATAAGAACGGTGCAGATGGCAAACGCCGAGGGTATCAGATATATCCGCGAGGCGGGAGCCGACAGCGCGGTGCTTACGCTCAAGAGCCTTGAGGCCTTCGCTAAGGCGGCAGACGGCAAGGCGACCAAAATCATTATTCCCTCCGAGATTCAGGGAATTGCGGGACTTGCGAAGTCGCTGGTTGAAGTCGGAAACGATGAAACGAAATAAACGGAACAGTTGATTGAATAAATCCGGAATATGTATATAATTCCCCGGGGGATGCCCGTTTTATAATATCGGGCGTCTTTCGGGGGATTTTTTATTGCGGTATTGCAATATTTTTTAAAAAGGTGTATAATTAACAAACAGAAATTTACATAAAACCATGAAATATGACATAAGTTGTCAGATACAGACATGGGTTAAAAATATGAATTTTAACAGGGAGGAGGTTCTGAATGAATAAGTTTTTACTTGGCTTAAGTGTCGGAATTATGCTGATGAATTCATTTGTATATCCGCATTATGTAACTGCAATAGGAAAAGGTGATTTTCGGAATGAAACGGCAGAAGCTTCGGAAGACGAACGGCTCAGTGAAGATGATATACTGTATCCTGTTACGCCTGTGGATGAGGAATGGGATAAGCTGTACCTTATGGAAGACAGAGTTAATATCTGCCAGCTTTCCGATGAAACAATCAAGGCTATGACAACATATAATTTACTAAGGGCGGTTGAACAGTATCCCCTTCTTGGAACTATGTATATGTACACGGACATGCGGGATGGCTTTGACATTTTGGTAAGTCAGTGTAATGCCCTGAAGGCGCTTCTTGACAGGGAGGATTGCCTGAGTACCGTGATGAGCGAATATCAGTCGTATGAAATTCCGGAGGAAAAGATCAGGATGTATGGTATTGACGAAGCCGCAAATACATTTTCGGAAAATGCCAATTACATTATAGAAAATAAGGAATTGCTGGCGGTCGCCATAGCCAATGCCAGACCGAAGCATATCTGTGATTTGCTCGAAATGATAATGCTTTATAAAAGCGATGCGCTCACGGTTGAAGAACAGGAGGATATAATAGAGCTTATAATCAAAAAATCGGAGGAAAAAAGCGCTTCGGAGATATACGGGCATGAGGCGTCAAGCGTGTTTATTTCCAATCAGCAAATCATGCAGACATATTCCGAGCCTTCAAAGGACCTTGTAGGAAGTGACGGCACATATCATTACACGACGCTGAAAAGTCCGAGCGGACGTACATTTACCGTAAAAGAATGGGAAAAAACGTATATGTGTGATTTGGATGAGTGGACGTCAAGAGTGGCGGAAACTCCCGGCGCGCGTATTTTATGCGCTGCGAGTAGCACGTTTAATTGCCATTCCTACGCCTGGCTGAGCGATATGTACCCTTCGGCATATCAAAGATATACGCTTGCGTCAGTTACTTCGGAGTTGATCACCGACCCGGCATACCACAAAGAAACAACCCCGAGCCGCGCCAATGAAATTGCGCATTGGAATAATGGGTGGCATTCTGCCAGAGTGATGAGCACGACGTTATATCAGATTCCGGGAACGGCATATGTATCTTACCAGTTTGTATCCAAATGGGGCGGAGGTCCTATGGTAGTGCATTATGACAATGCCTATGAAGGCAGGGGCTCCGGAATATCGTATTATTATATTGAGTAGGGAGGTTTTGTATGATTAAGAAAAAAATTTGGTCAGGTCTGCTGCTTTGCGCCTGCGTGGCTGTTTTGCTGTTTGCAGGCTGCTCAAAGTCGAAAAGTACCGCAAGTGGCGGAGTAAAAGAGAATGAAGAGGTTAAAAAGCTTATAGAAGCTTCATTGGAATATATTCGTGAAAACGGTCAGACGGTTGATGAGTGGGAGCAGGCGGAGCCTGCTTTCGAGTCATGGATCGCTCATTCGGACGCCGTAAAAAGCCTCTCCGAGAGGGACGATTATGCCGGGATGATGATGGATATGTATATGTCATCGGAGCTTCCGCCTCATGAAGCTACCGATGCCGCAATGAAAACCTTCAAGGAACAGGAGCTTATGGAGGTGTTTCTTTCACAGAGCAGTGCCTGCGGGCAGTTAAGCAAGGATGACAGGCAGAAGCTTGTGAAACGGATGATTGCAAACGCCATTGCGCGTGAAAATAAGGAAGCCTATGTGCTTTATTACAGCAGCGCCTTTTTTAAGAATATCGAGTGGCAGGGAAGCAGTAACGAATGGTACGACGCGATGCGCTCAATGGAATTTACCAGCGGCGAACAATGGTTTATGGGCAGATTTTATTCGGAGTGTGATGCGGTACAGAAATGGAAAGCGGATAACGGGACTGAATAAATATGCATAAATTGTGAATATTATACAAAACACCCCTTGACAAAATACGGTCAGGGGGTTATTTTGTATTTATACATAAAAAGGAGGAGCATTGAGTATGGATTTAAAAGGACGAAGCTTTTTAACGCTTAAGGATTTCACGGCGGAGGAGATAGAGTATCTTCTCGAGCTTGCGGCGGAGCTTAAGGCTAAGAAAAAGAAGGGAATCACGGGCAGAAGCCTTGAAGGGAAAAATATTGCGCTTATTTTTGAGAAGCCGTCCACGAGAACGAGGTGCTCCTTTACAATAGGCTGCATCGACGAGGGCGGGCATCCCGAATATCTCGGAAAGGACGATATACAGCTCGGACATAAGGAGAGCGTAAAGGATACGGCGAGGGTTCTGGGACGGATGTTTGACGGAATCGAGTTCAGGGGATTTTCGCAGAAAACGGTTGAGGAGCTTGCCGAGTACAGCGGCGTACCGGTGTGGAACGGTCTGACGGACGAATATCATCCGACGCAGATTCTGGCGGATTTCCTTACCATGAAGGAAAAATTCGGACATCTTAAGGGCTTGAATTTTGTATATCTCGGAGACGGACGCAACAATATGGCGAACAGCCTTATGATAGGCTCCGCCAAAATGGGAGTGAATTTCACGATTATCGCTCCGAAGGAGCTTTTCCCCGGTGAAGAGCTTGTGAAGCTCTGCAAGGGCTACGCCGAGGAATCGGGCAGTACGGTCACTATTACCGATTCCACCGATGTCGTGGCGGGAGCGGATGTGCTTTACACCGACGTGTGGTGCTCTATGGGCGAGGAGGATAAGGCGGCCGAGAGAATCGCGCTTCTGACGCCGTATCAGATTAATTCGGAGCTTATGGCAAAAACCGGAAAGCCCGAGACGATATTTATGCACTGCCTGCCCGCCGTAAAGGAAAAGGAAGTGACCGAGGAGGTATTTGAATCGGCGCAGTCGGTTGTTTTTGACGAGGCGGAAAACAGAATGCACACAATTAAAGCCGTGATGGTTGCAACCTTGGGAAATTTATAGTATTATAATATGTAATACTTTTGGGACAAGGGGAATAAAAATGACTTCTTCCGGCGGCAAATTCAAAAAAGCAGTACGAATAATTATAGACTTTCTCAATGTAATAATAGGTATCGGCGCGGTTGTACTTGCGGTTATGACCTTTCTTGACACACAGAATAACAAATGGATGTTTCCGTTGATTTTCATATTGGGAGCGGCTATGAATTTTCTTACGGCGATAAAGCATCTTATGACGGAGCGGCGCGTTACGGGAGCGATAATGCTTTTCGTAGCGCTGCTTCTTGTGGGGATAGCTTATGTCAGCAGGACTGCCGTAGGAGGGCTGTAAATGAAGGAAAAGGTTCTTGCGCTGCTTAAACAAAGCGGCGGCTATGTTTCGGGACAGGAGCTGTGCGAAAGTCTCGGGGTGTCGCGGACGGCAGTGTGGAAGGCAGTCAATGCGTTAAAGGAAAGCGGATATGAAATCGAGTCGGTCACAAACCGCGGCTACAGGCTCAAGGAAAGCCCCGACGTGCTTTTTGCCGGGGAGGTAAAAAGCCTTCTTGATACCGAATGGTTCGGCAGGGAAATCCTTTATTTCGATACGGTTGACTCGACCAACAACGAGATAAAAAGACAGGCGGAGCAGGGCGGCAGGGAAGGACTGCTCGCCATTGCGGAAAGCCAGAGCGCGGGTCGCGGAAGACACGGCAGAATGTGGCAGTCTCCGGCGGGCAGCGGCATCTGGATGTCTTTTTTGCTCAGACCCGATATAACTCCCGAACAGGCGGCGGGTATAACGCTTGTTTCGGCAATGGGAGTTGCGGCGGCGGTGCGCGAAGAGCTTGGACTTCCCGCACAGATTAAATGGCCCAACGATATTGTGATAAACGGGCGCAAGCTTACGGGAATTCTTGTCGAGCTCAGCACCGATATGGAGAGCATCAACTATGTGGCGGTGGGAATCGGAATAAATGTCAACAACCGGAGCTTCCCCGAGGAGATAAGGGATAAGGCGACATCACTTTCCGCGGAGTGCGGGCACAGAGTGAAAAGAAGCGGTATTGTCGCGTCCTTCGGGAAGCATTTTGAGAGATGCTACAAAATATTTACGGAGGACGGGGATATGCGCAGGCTTCGCGGGGAATACGAGGCGGCGCTTGTCAATAAGGACGCCGAGGTTATAATTATAGACGCAGACAAAGAAAAACGCCGCAGAGCTCTAGGAATAAACGATGCGGGAGAGCTTATTGTGGAGGATTCGGACGGTAATACCGAAAATATCCGCGCCGGCGAGGTCTCGGTACGCGGCGTTTACGGATATACCTGACAGAGGGAGCGGTACAATGGAAGAAAACGAGGTTTTGTGCGCTGCAAGCGCCTACGATAAAAAATTCTATCTCAATGAGGCATTTGACGGGCTGCCGCAGAGCGTCAAGGACGAGCTGAAAATAATGTGCGTGCTTTTTACCGAGGACGTGGGCGGAATTTTATCGGTTGAGTTCGGTTCTGACGGAACGCTGCTTCTTAAGACCGAGGCGGACGAGGGCGATTTGCTTTACGACGAAATCGGGGCGGCGCTGAAGGTCAAAAGACTGCGCCTTGAAAAAGAGGATACCTTTGTTGCGCTGGAAATGTATTACAGGGTTTTCTGCCTCGGAGAGGAACCGGAGAATACGCAATGAAAATAGGCAGCTTTGAGCTTGATAATAATGTGATGCTCGCTCCCATGGCGGGAGTGACGGATTTATCTTTCAGGCAGCTTTGCAGGGAGCAGGGCTGCTCTTATACCGTTACGGAGATGGTGAGCGCCAAGGCGGTGCTTTACAACAACCGCAATACGGATATACTGCTGCGGCGCGAGCCCGAGGAGGGCGCGGTTGCCTTGCAGCTTTTCGGCTCGGACCCTGATATAATGGCTGAAATCGCGGCGCGGCTCGAGGACAGGGGCTTTGCCGCCATTGACGTAAATATGGGCTGCCCGGTCCCTAAAATCGTCGGGAACGGCGAGGGCTCCGCCCTTATGAAGGAGCCGTCCCTTGCGGGACGCATTATCGAAAAAATGTCCGCCGCGGTGACCTGTCCCGTCACGGTGAAATTCCGTAAGGGCTTTGACGACGCTCATGTGAACGCGGTGGAATTCGCGCATATCATGGAAGAATCGGGAGCTGCCGCGCTCACCGTCCACGGGCGCACCAGAGAGCAGTATTATTCCGGTAATGCCGACTGGGACATAATAAAGAAGGTCAAGGAGCGTGTGAGCATTCCCGTATTCGGAAACGGAGATATTTTTACGGCGCAGGACGCAGTCCGTATGCTCGCCGAAACCGGCTGTGACGGCGTTGCGGTTGCAAGGGGCGCCAAGGGGAATCCTTGGATTTTCCGCGAAATAAAGGCGGCGCTCGCGGGAGAACCCATACCCGAAAGACCCTCTCCTTCCGAAATTCTTCTTATGATAAAAAAACAGGCGGCGCTTATGGTGAACTACAAACCCGAATATATAGCGGTGCGGGAACTTCGCAAGCATGTGTCATGGTACACCGCCGGACTGCGCGGCGGAGCCGCTCTGAGGGCACAGGTGAATCAGACAGAAAGTCTGGAAGAATTATACGCTCTGCTCGATGAAAAAATAAACTTATAATCCCCGACGGTATGCCGAGAAATAACCGGCTTCCTGCGGGGATTTTTTTGACGAAATTGATTGACAAGAATACTTGTCATATGATATAAAGATACTGTGCACAGATGACAAGAAAAGTTGTCAAATTTCGGAAATAAGAACCTGAGGAGCATAAGGATGGTAATCAGCACGGTAAACAAATATAATACGCATACAATCAACAAAAGAAGAGCGGAAAAAGAGGATTTCGCTTTGCTGCTGTCGGAAATTACGAATGTGGAGGAGATTAAGGAAAAGGTCAGGAATTCCATAGAAAATAAGGGAAGAGTATACGGCATTTACAGGAAGAAAGAGCTGGTGGGAGTTTATATTTTTGAGAGGCTGGAGAATTATTTTGTTAAGAATGATGATGCAAGCGTTGTTATAGGCGGAAAAAAGATAAATTTTGAGGGTGCATGGCTTGGCGAGAGCAGCGCGGCATTCAGGCTGACGGATAAAATACTTCGGGATGAAGTGAGGGAATATGAGAAAAAGATTGAAAAAGATATACGTGCAGATTTGTCGGAGCAGATTTCCTTCGGACAAATTGCGGGAGTGGAATGGGGCGACGAGCTTATATACCGCAGGCAGCTTGAAAAAAAGAGCGGTGGAATTGGCTGTATATGGGGCTATATAGGCGGATTTGCCCTCGGAATGTATATGGGCTGGATGCTTTTTAAATCCTTTTTGATGGGACTTTGCTTTGGAGTCACCTACGCTTCGCTTTGGGGCGGAGTCGCAATTGCGACATCGAAATCGAAAACCGAGTGGGCTTCCTACGATTTTGTCAATAAAGAATATCATTCGGAGAACGAAATTGAAAAAGACTGAGCAGCAAATGAAGAAGTGGAGAAAAAGAAAATGCCGCTGAATAACCGTTTAAAAGAATACAGAGCAAGGCTTGGAGTGAACCAACAGCAAATGGGCGCTATGGTACAAACTTCAAGACAGACTATAAGCCAGATTGAAAGAGGCGACTACTCCCCGTCCGTGACTTTGGCGCTGAAAATAGCTAAAGTATGCGGGGTGACGGTCGAGGATATATTTGAATATACGGAGGAGAACGAAAATGAAGAATCGGAAATCAAATAAGAAAATAATAATTACGTTTATCGCCGTTATGGTGATTCTGTACGCGGCAGGCTATTTTATCGGACGCATTGCAGCTGAAGCAGAGAGGGCGTCCGGCTTTAATGAAATAATTAAAAACTGGAAACACTTCCTGATAAATCTGCTTCCGCCGGTTTTTGCCGCAGTTTCGGCACTTGCCGTAATGCTTCCCGTTATAAAGTTTATATCCTGTAATTCTATGTACAAGGAACTGCAAAAAGACATGGATAACGACGATTTATGGGATACTCTGGAGGAAAAGCTGAACGGTCCGATGATATGCTCCAATATATTTTCCGTTATAGAAGTGTTTCTGTTTTTCAGCTTTTTATATGTGAGCCTGATATCGGATTACGGAAAGAACGGCGGATATCAGACGGTGCTTATTATCGCGGATTTTGTATTATTTCTGATTGCTTCCGTGACGGAGGTGTTGATACCGAAGCTTGTAATTGACATTGAAAAGAAGCTTAATCCGGAAAAGGAAGGCAATCTCCTTGACTTTCGCTTTAACAGGGTCTGGATGGATTCCTGTGACGAAGCGCAGAAGCTGATTGCGTATAAGGCAGGGTATCAGGCGTTTTTGAATACGAATATAGTCTGCGTTGTCATGTGTACGGTTTCGCTTATAGTCATGTTTTTGTTTAAGACCGGGGTTTATCCGCTTTTGTGCGTATGCGTTATATGGCTTGTAAATAACGTGAGCTATATGTTCAGAGCCGTCAGGCTTGAAAGGAGAACAAAGTAAAGTAAAACAAAGATTGACAAATCATGGATTTTATAGCATTATTTATAAAGAAAGTGCATGACCCCGCCTTGTGGCGGGGATACACTGCGTTTAGAGGCATGGCGCAAGCGGCGCCGGCATCAGTATCAACTCCCGCTTTGCGGGGTACTTTTTCAGAAGGAGTATGTGAAAAATGGCAGAAAAAAAGAATCTAATGACCTATGAGGGGCTTAAAAAGCTGGAGGAAGAGCTTCAGGAGCTTAAAGTCGTAAGGCGTAAGGAAGTTGCCGAGAAAATAAAAGAGGCAAGGGAGCAGGGAGACCTTTCCGAGAATGCCGAGTATGACGCCGCCAAGGACGAGCAAAGGGATATTGAGGCCAGAATCGAGGAAATTGAGAAGATTCTCAAAAACGCCGAGGTTGCCGACGAGGACGGAACAGGCAAGGGAACTGCCAATCTCGGATGTACGGTCAAGGTTCTTGACATAGAATACGATGAGGAAATTGATTTCAAGCTTGTAGGCTCGACAGAGGCAAAGAGCCTTGAAAACAAGATTTCCAACGAATCGCCTCTGGGCAGGGCGCTCATCGGCAAAAAGCCGGGAGATCTGGTTGTCGTTGAAACTCCTTCGGGCGAAATGAATTACAAGATACTTAAGGTTACAAGAAATTAACAGAAAGGCTGGAACTTATTTTGGCATCACAGAATAATAATCAGCAGCAGGACACCAACGCGCTGATACAGGTTAGAAAAGACAAGCTGGCGGACCTTGTTGCAAGAGGCAGCAATCCGTTTGAAATAACAAAATACGACGTTACTCACCACAGTCAGGAGATTAAGGACGGCTTCGACGGGCTTAACGACAAGGAGGTGACCGTTGCCGGACGCCTCATGTCAAAGCGTGTAATGGGTAAGGCATCATTCTGCCACGTCCAGGATTTGCAGGGCACAATCCAGTCGTATGTGGCGAGGGATTCGATAGGCGAGGAAGCCTATGCCGACTTCAAAAAGCTTGACATCGGCGACATAGTCGGAATAAGAGGTAAGGTATTCAAAACGCAGACCGGAGAAATTTCGGTGCATGCGGAGCAGTTAACGCTTCTTTCTAAAAGTCTTCAGATACTGCCCGAGAAATTCCACGGGCTTACAAACACGGACTTAAGATACCGTCAGAGGTATGTTGACCTTATAATGAATCCCGACGTAAAGGACACCTTTGTAAAACGTTCGCGCATTATTTCGTCAATCCGCAAATACCTTGACGGACAGGGGTTCATGGAGGTTGAAACCCCCATGCTCGTGTCCAATGCCGGCGGCGCGGCTGCCCGCCCCTTTGAAACACATTTCAATGCTCTGGACGAGGACATAAAGCTCCGCATATCGCTTGAGCTTTATTTAAAGCGTCTCATAGTCGGCGGACTTGAAAAGGTCTACGAAATCGGACGCGTATTCCGCAACGAGGGACTTGATACAAGGCACAATCCCGAGTTTACGCTTATGGAGCTTTATCAGGCGTTCACGGATTACCACGGAATGATGGATTTGACGGAGAATCTTTACCGCCATGTGGCAAAGGAGGTTCTCGGCACGACCAAAATCGTTTACAACGGAATAGAAATGGACCTCGGAAAGCCCTTTGAGCGCATCACTATGGTGGACGCGGTCAAGAAATATTCCGGCGTAGATTTTAACGAAATAAAGACGCTCGACGAGGCAAGAGCCACGGCGGCGGAGCATCATGTCGAAATAGAGGAGCACCACAAAAAGGGCGATATACTCAACCGTTTCTTCGAGGATTTTGCGGAGGAGCATCTTATTCAGCCTACCTTTGTTATGGACCACCCTATCGAGATTTCACCGCTTACCAAGAAAAAGCCCGACAATCCCGATTACGTTGAGCGTTTTGAGTTCTTCATGAACGGCTGGGAGATGGCGAACGCCTACTCCGAGCTTAACGACCCCATCGACCAGCGCCAGCGCTTCGCCGCTCAGGAGGAGCTTTTCGCCATGGGCGACGAGGAGGCAAACCACACCGACGAGGATTTCCTCAACGCGCTTGAAATCGGAATGCCCCCCACCGGCGGCATCGGCTTCGGCATCGACAGAATGGTAATGCTGCTTACGGATTCCGCGGCTATAAGGGATGTACTGCTGTTCCCGACGATGAAGTCGTTGGATAATTAAAAGGGTTGAAAATATAGTATTTATGCGGGTTTATAAGAAGTCTATAAATCCGCATTTTTTGTAATTACATCAATTGGAATACTTTTTGGAATGAAATGATTATTATGCTACGGAGGATTGTAATGGTTGAACTAAGAAAAATTACGAAAGATAACTATGAAGAGTGTTTGAAACTAAATGTTGCTGATAACCAAAAAACTTTTGTTTCCTCAACCGTTCACGCCTTAGCGCAAGCATGGGTGTATTACGATACGGCGTTTCCTTTCGCCATCTATGCGGATGGCGTCATGGTCGGATTTATTATGTTGGGATACTATGAGGCAAAGAAGCAGTATACCCTATGGAAGTTTATGATTGATGAACGATATCAGAATCGGGGCTATGGCAGAAATGGTTTGAAACTTGGTATGGAGTATTTGATTGGTCGGTTCCAAGTGAAAGAAGTGTATACAGCGTATGAATCATCGAATCGTATTGCCAGAAATCTGTATGCATCATTTGGATTTTATGAGACCGGCGAAGTTGCGGGGAATGAAGTGGAAATGAAATGCGTATTGGACGATACAAATAATGCTTTACATCAACCCGAACGCAAATTATAGTAAACTGCAGGCAATTTCGACTTTTAGGAAGCTTCTTGATGTAAAAATTAATGTGGAGGAAGAAACATGAAAAGGGTACTTGTTACCGGAGGAACGGTTTTTGTCAGTCGGTATATAGCAGAGTATTATGTTTGCAAAAACTGGGATGTTTATGTCTTGAACAGAAATACCAAAATTCAGAGCGAGGGCGTTACTCTGATTGAAGCAGACAGAAGGAACTTGGGTGACGTCTTAAAGTCATACCATTTTGATGTTGTTTTCGATGTTACCGCATACAATGCAAACGATGTGGACTGTCTGCTCAATGCTTTGGGCGGATTTGATGACTACATACTAATCAGTTCAAGCTCAGTTTATCCGGAATATTGTAAACAGCCCTTTACCGAAAATACTCCTATCGGCGAAAATAAGATATGGGGCAACTACGGAATGGGAAAAGTCGAAGCTGAACGTGCCTTACAGGCAAGGGTTCCGGGAGCGTATATTCTCCGTCCTCCGTATTTGTACGGACCGATGAATAACGTTTACCGTGAGGCGTTTGCTTTCGACTGTGCCTTGGGAGAACGTAAGTTTTATATCCCTAAAGACGGTGATTTGAGACTTCAGTTCTTCCACGTAAAAGATCTTTGCAGATTTATGGATGTTTTGATTGAAAAGCATCCAGAGCAAAAGATTTTTAATGTTGGCAATGAGAAAACTGTTACTGTTAAGGAATGGATTGAGACCTGCTATAAGGTGGTTGGAAAGCGCCCCGAGTTTGTAAAAGTTTATCAAGATATTGAACAGCGAAATTATTTTAGTTTCTATGATTATGATTACTGTCTCGATATAAGCAAACAGAAAAAATTTATGTCAACGACAGAATCTATTGAGGTGGGTTTGCGTGAGGCGCTTGAATGGTATCTCGAACATCCGGATAGGGTGAACAAAAAGCCTTATATTGCTTATATAGATAATAATCTTGCATGTATCAAGTAAAAGCGAAGAAGCCAAAGCTCCTTCGCTTTTTGCTGCCCTCAACGCCGGAAAATAAAATTTTTTAAAGGATATTTATCTTTTTCTTTTTTGGGAAGTGTTATAATAAAAGGGAACAAAGTGTAAGTAGGAGGAATACCCTGTGAGTAATATTTCGGAGCTTGCCAGAATGGCGGCAAACGGTGACAGAGCGGCATTCGACAGCCTTTATGAGCAGACAAAAAGCGGCGTTTGGTTCACCTGCATAAGTCTTTTGAAAAATGAGGAAAACGCAAAGGACGTTATGCAGGAAACTTATATCGCGGCATTTGAAAAGCTCGGCTCGCTTGCGGATTACAGCGGGGTACAAAGCTGGCTTAACAAGATCGCCGCGAACAAATGCGAAAATTACATCAGAACCATAGTCAACAGTGCGTTGGCGGAGAACGGCGAGGAGCTGCTTGAAAATATCCCGGATGAGAAATTGATACCCGAGGAATACGTCACGGATATGGCAAAGCGGAAGCTAATTATGGATATTATCGAGCGTTCGCTGTCCGAGGAGCAGTACAGGACAATAATCCTCTACTACTTCGATGAGATGACTGCCGTCGAGATCGCCGAGCTTATGGACTGTCATGAGAAAACCGTGATGTACCGTCTGAAAGTCGCCCGATCAAAGATCAAGGAGGAAGTGATGCGGTATGAAGAAGAAAATAAAGACAAGCTGCACGCGGTCGTATTTGTTCCGATTCCGACACGGCTGTTCAGGATCGAAGCGGAAAACACTTCGGTGCCGAACGTGCCGATCATATTTCAAGCCCCTCCGAATACACAAACCGGAGTTCCCTCAAATGCTGCGGCACCTGCCGCAAAACAAGGAGGAAAACCGATGCTTAACACACTTAAAGCAAAAATTATCGCGGGCGCGTGCGTTGCTGCCGTAGTCGGCGGCGGAGTTACCGCGGGAGTTATCATCTCGAACAACTCCAAAAAACCTGCGGACATCACCTTCTCAATCCCTGTGCAGTCCGAGACAAAGCCGCAAAGCTCCGCGAACACTTCAAAGCCTGCCGTTTCTCAGAACACGACTTCTTCCGACTCCGGGCAAAGCACGCCCGAAACGAGCACGCCCATGATTAGCGACAAGGTAGTGTATCCAAAGTATGAGGGGCTTACGCCCGTTAAGCTTGAAAGAAGAGTAGGCGACCAAAATGAGCCCGATATCGCTTCCGGCAATATCAAGGAGATGATCCGCAATACATCGGGTTATTTATTGCTGATGAACGACGGCGAGATCGTTTACTATTACTTTGACGGAGCCACCAATCCGTATACTGTTTCTATCGGTAAAGACACGGGGATAAGCACGCTTGAAAATTGTTACTTCCACGACGGCGGAAGTGATTTCGATCTTCTTCTCATAGACGGCAAAAACATTTTGTTTAAGGTAATGGTCAAAAAAACGGGAGAGGTCAGGGTAAGCAAACAGGGAAAACCAAGAGAGATCACGGGCGTTTTGAATTTCGACGTCGATGTTGCCGATATCGCCCTGACCGATTTGGGCGGAATATACG
The DNA here is from genome assembly GCA_014799955.1 of Butyrivibrio sp. Taxonomy (GTDB): domain Bacteria; phylum Bacillota; class Clostridia; order Lachnospirales; family Lachnospiraceae; genus Eshraghiella. The sequence goes on from JAAVHB010000019.1 coordinate 19,411, forward strand.
CTTTTGACGCAGAAGGTTATGGCTTTGCGGTGAAAAACACATATGCCCAGCACACCGAGCTCGGACCTTACAATGATGCGGTACTCCTTACCGATGACGGCAGCGTGTACTACATTCCGCCGGAAACGAAGGGCGTTACTTCCTTGAAATGAAAGTAAAGAAATTAGTCGGGGGATACTTTATCACAGATGAAGGCAAGGTGTATGAGTGCAGCGGAGGCGGAATGATATCCAACAAGGAACCCCTTGAATATCTGAAGGATTACAGCTTTACGGAGCTTTACTACAATGAAGCCGATAACTATGGCAGCAGCGCATATACGGGGGTTACGAACGATGATAAGATAGTTACATTCAAAACGTCCACACACGAGATACTTTTCAGCGGCGATAAGCCCGACGGCACTATTCAAGACATATGGCAGAATGATTACAGAACGATCGTAAAAACCGACAAGGGCGTGTTCGCTGTTGAGCATGAGACCGATACCGGCTTCAGACCCGTTCAGGCACTGAACGGCATTGACGCGGAGGTCGAATATATCAGAGGCAAGTATGTTCTGCTCAACAACGGCTTCGTTTACACCATAGACGAATATTAAGCATTGAACACGAAGCGGAACGAGCGAAGACGGCGAGGCTGCCGAGCGTAAAACGACAGTCGGCAGCAAACCGCCATCGCGGTAATTATAAAAAGCCCTTCGGCTTAGTTATTTTGCGACACTCCTAATATTCTCTATCATATTGATCTTCTTCTGTAAAGGCTCCCTCCATAATAAGTTCCAGAAGAATATTTACAATGTCCTTATCCAATTGAGTGCCGACAACCCGTTTTAGTTCGGAAATAATATTTTCCATTGGCATTCTTTCCCTATATGGGCGGGTTGAATGCATGGCATCAAATGTATCTGCAACAGCGATAATCTTAGCAATTTGCGGAATATCTTCTGCCTGTTTTCCGTTTGGATACCCCTTTCCGTCTAAACGCTCATGGTGGTATCCGGCTCCTAATGCCAGATTGGGCAGGCAGTCAATTTCCTTGAGAATATCATAGCCATATTGTGCATGTTTTCTGATTGTTTCAAATTCATCGTCTGTCAGCTTCCCCGGCTTGTTTAGAATTTCTTCCGGAATAATAACTTTTCCGATATCATGAAGCAGTGCAATATAATATATATTTTCCAGCGCTTTATCTGTATATCCCATTTTGCCTGCAATCATTTTGGCATACTCCGCAACCCTAAAGGAATGTCCCTTTGTATATTGATCTTTAATATCAATGCTTTTTGCAAAAGCACGTATCATTTGGTTAATAAACACTTC
>JAAVHB010000020.1 GCA_014799955.1 Butyrivibrio sp.
ATAAAACCGTCCCGTCTGAATATCACATCCAAACGGGGCGGTCTTTACAAAAATTCATTTATTCAGTTTTCGAATCGTCCGGCGGATTTTCATCGGGATTCTCTCCCTCATCTTCCTCCTTTTCCTTCACAACCTCAACCCTTCTTATCACATTGCCCGAAACCTCAAGTATCCTGAAAACATACCCGTCAGCCGTGATTTCGGCAGTTTCGTTTTCCTCGGGAATGCGGTTTAAAAGCGAGATGAGATAGCCGTTCAGCGTATCGAAGTCCTCGCTCTCTATCTCGGTGCCGATAAGCTTGTTCAGATCCTCAAGCTCCGTAAGCCCGTCCACGATATACGAGTCATCGGAATTATGCTCTATCGAATCCTCCTCAACGTCATATTCGTCAAGAATGTTGCCGACAATTTCCTCAATAATATCCTCCATGCTTATTACTCCGGCGGTCTGGCCGTATTCATCGACCACGATTCCCATATGTATTTTTTCCGCCTGCATGTCCTTAAGAAGGTCGTCGATATCCCTTGTATCTGGGACAAAATAAGCCGGTCTGATAATGCTTTTCAGCTTTGAGATTTCTTTTTTGCGGCTGGGAAGATTTCGGTACATAATCAGCGCGTCCCTGATATGCAGCGTACCGACTATGTTGTCGATGTCGCCGTCGTATACGGGAAAACGTGAATAATTTCCGTCGATATGCTTCTGAATTACCTCTTCAAGCGTCATATGCCCGTCAAGAGCCACGATTGCCGAGCGGTGCGTCATGATGTCGCCCGCGTTCTTGTCTCCAAGCTCAAAAATATTTGCAATCATTTCCGCCTCGCTTGCCTCAAGGACACCCTGCTCCTGCCCCTCATTGACCATCGTGATGATCTCTTCCTCGGTGACATTGTCGGTTTTCTCGTTGGGGTCAATTCCGAATATGCGCAGAAACAAATGAGAAATCAGGGTGACTGCCTTTGTAAACGGAAAAAGAAGTATGATTACCGCGCACACCGTGCCCGAAAGCGCATATGCCGCCTTTCCCGCCGAGCGCTTTCCGCATTTTTTGGGAATCAGCACGCCGAAAACAATCAGTATCAAAAGCATTGCAAGCGCTATCAGCACGGGAAGCCACTTAAGCCACGGGCTGTCGTCTGCAACGCTTCTGCCGATTCTGCGCTGTATAACCCCTAATATGTACGCGCCCGCCACCACATTGGTCACAAACACCACGATGTCAAGCGTGTCGCCGAAGCGTGACGGTTCATCCATAAGCTTTTTAAGGCGGACGGCTCTTTTATTGCCCTCCTCAACCTTTTTATCAAGTTCCTTGTCGTTGATGCTTCCCAACGCCGCCGAAAACGCGTACAAAACGGCGTCGATTATAAGAAAAAGCACAAAAAGCGCAATTCCTATATACGTCTGGCTCTCGCCCATAAAAATTCCTTTCCGTCCGCCTTGCTTGTAGCCCGCCCCTTTGTTTTCGTTTATGTACGGGCTATTTCGAGGCTTGTAAGCAGCGCTCTGTTTACCTTGACGATTATCTCGTTGTCAAGATGGCAGACCTTATCCTTCAATCTTGTTTTGTCTATTGTCCTTAGCTGCTCGAGTAAAATTACCGAGTCCTTTATCATATCGTACTTATTAGAATCAATCTCCACATGGGTCGGAAGCTTCGCCTTGTTCATTTTGCTTGTTATGGCGGCTATAATGACCGTGGGACTGTGCTTGTTTCCTGTGTCGTTCTGTACCACCAGCACGGGACGTATTCCGCCCTGCTCAGAGCCGACCACGGGTCTTAAATCAGCGTAAAAAATATCTCCTCTTCTAATAACCACAATAAAACACACTCCGTTAATAATTTTAAAAGTATTATTTCTATTTTCGTGTGTGTTTATACAATTTCCGTAAAGTTAATCTACATATTTTCTTTCAACGCGCTCCGACAAATCGCATACGAATTCATAATTAAAACGTCCCGACAGCTCCGACAGCTCCTCAATCGATATGTATTCATCGCCGTCCCTGCCGATAAGCGTCACAATGTCCTCAACCGAAACTCCTTCTATATCCGAAACATCGACCATCATCTGGTCCATGCATATCCTGCCGATTATCGGCGCTTTTTTTCCGCGAATCAGAACATAACCCTTTGAAGAAAGCGAGCGTGGGTACCCGTCGGCATAGCCTATGGCGACGGTAGCAACCCTTGTAGGCGCTTCGGTTATGTACGTGCGCCCATAGCTCACACCCTCGCCTGCCGGAAGCTCCTTCACAAAAATCACATGGCTTTTAAGTTCAAGCGCAGGACTGTACTCCATCGATGAGTCAACCTCGTCTGAGGGCTTAAGCCCGTAAAGCAGAATTCCCTCCCGCACCATGTCAAGAGCATACTCCGGCAAATCAATAATCCCGGCGCTGTTGCAGCAATGCTTTATGTCAAAGCTTACTCCCCGCGAGGAAAGTTCGTTCACCGCTTTCATAAACAGCTCAAACTGCGCGCGCGAAAACTCCTTGTCGCTTTCGTCCGCCGTTGCAAAATGCATAAAAATTCCCTCGCAGTAAAGTCCCGGCAGCTTATGGAGCCGCTCAATCTCGCTGATTGCCTCGCCGTTTACCGGAAAGCCTATGCGGTTCATTCCCGTATTTACCTTTATATGGCATCTCGCGGTCATGCCGAGCCTCTGCGCGCAGTCAGAAATTTCCTTTGCCATTTCTTTGGAAAGAAGCGCGAAGGTCACGTTGTTTTGTATCACTACCTCATATTCCTCTTTGCACACATAACCGAGAACAAGTATGAGATTGTCGATTCCCTGTCTGCGAAGCTCAAGCGCCTCCCTTACCGTCGCAACCGCAAAGCCGTACACTTTATCGCGGATTGCGCGTGCGACGGGAACCGCGCCGTGTCCGTAGGCGTTTGCCTTTACTATCGCCATGACCTTTACGTTTTTGCCGACTCTTTTTACGGCGCTGTCAATATTGCGCCGTATCGCGTCAAGATGTATAACCGCGTAGGTTCTTGTAAATTCAATCATTATAATATTTCCTTAAAAAATCAATTATGCTCCGTTACTTTGCCGAGACGTTCCAGTATATCCGACGCGACAACCGCGTGACTGCCGCAGTCATCGGCAGCGGTCTCTCCGGCAAGCCCGTGCACATAAACACCCATGGACGCCGCCGAAAACGGTTCGATTCTTAAAGCAAGCATTCCCGCGATAACCCCGGTAAGCACATCGCCTGAACCGCCCTTTGCCATCGCCGCGCAGCCGGAATTGTTTATATATACACGGTGTTTTCCGTCCGGCTCGGCAACCACCGTGGCGGCGTTTTTGAGAACGCATACGACATTGTATTCCTTTGCAAAGGAAGCCGCGACTCCGACTGTATCGGCCAGAATCTCATTTTTGTCTTTTCCGGTCAGCCTCATCATCTCGCCTATATGCGGTGTAATTATAACAGTTGACCGACAGCTTTTCAATATATTTGTATCCGAGGAAATAATATTCAGCGCGTCAGCGTCAATTATAAGAGGCTGATTTGCCTCGGTTAGCACTTTTTTTACTATGCTGACGGCGGTACCGTCCGTCGAAAGTCCCGGGCCCAGAATAACGGTATTGGCTTTTTTAAGCAGAGGCTCAAGAAGCTCCGTCGCGTTATCCGCCTCATATCCGGTGACTATCGCCTCCGGAAGCAGAGTTCTTATGACGGAACAGTTAGCGCTGTGCGTAAACACCTCTGCAAGCCCGACGCCGCTTTTGTACGCCGCGGCAGCCGCAAGATACGCCGCGCCGCTCATGCTTTCGCTCCCCGCAATAATCAGGGTTCTGCCGTAGGTTCCCTTATTCGCCAAAGCGCTCCTTACCGGAATTCCGTCTATATCCTCCGCCGTAAAATACATCGCGGGGTTAAGGCTTCGGATTGCCTCGGGACAGAATCCGATGTCGGCAACCGTAATTTCTCCCGCGAATTCCCTTCCGGGATAAAGCAAAAGCCCCTGCTTATTGTAGCCGAAGGTCACCGTAGCGTCCGCTCTTACCGCCGTGCCGAGCACATTTCCCGTATCCGCGGAAATTCCCGACGGAATATCCACGCTGACAGTCACGCTTCGGCACATATTTATCGTATTGATTATATCGGCGTAAGCGCCTTCAATCCCGCGTGACAAGCCTGTACCGAAAACGGCGTCTATTACAATATCATATTCCTCTATCGACGATATGTTACAAAAGGTCATTCCGGAATTACTCGCAATCCCGACCTGCGCAGCAAACTCCGGTGAGCCTTTTTTTTCGTCGCCCGCGATTATTATATCCACAGGCAGTCCCTGCCATGTGAGAATCCGCGCCGCCGCCACTCCGTCCGCTCCGTTGTTTCCGCTGCCGCACACCGCGCATATTCTGACTTGCCTGCAAAAGTCCGCCGCAATCTCTGCAACCTTTGAAGCAACCGCCAGCGCCGCCCGCTCCATCAGAACAAGCGACGGCACTCCCATCTCGTTTATAGTATAGCTGTCAACCTTTTTTGACATAGCCGCATCAAGCGCGTATTTCATGGACAGTCTCCCTCCGTTTTATATCAAAAATAACGTCAAAAACCGGACATAAGCCCATGTCCGGTTATTTGGCACCCTTATTTCCCGTATCCGCTCCCTTGTCAAAAACCTCCATCATCTCGTGACCGAGCAGGTCGTGCATATACGAATATATTTCCGCGTTTTTGGTTTCCTTATCCTGCTTGACAAGGACTTTTTTCTTGAGTTCTATTCTCATCTCGTTAATCCATTTGCCGAGTATCTGTATGTCCTCATAATTCTGATGGATTCTGTTGTAGCAAACGTCCACGCACTCCAGCACAAGAGCGAGATTTGCCGTCCTTATCGTCTCCGGCATATCCGTTTCCTCCTGCTCAAGCGACGCGATTTTGTCCTTTGCCTCCAGAATAAGCTTCTGGTTGGCGTTCATAAGCTTCTGGCGCTTTGAATCCGAAATATCCGTATTCTCGACGTTTACCAATACAGACTGTATTAAATCCGCCTTGATTTTTTTGACCGTCTTAAGGTCGTTTGTCACCTGACCCTGACGCTTCAGCAAATCCGACAGCTTTTTTTCAAGCCTTTTTATCTCGGGCGTCTTATCCTCCTCGGGAAAAAGACGGTGATAGCGCTCGTCAAGTATCAGTATCGGAAGACGCTTGTATGAAGTTTGCTGTTTTACCTCTTCTATAGTTAATGACATGCCTAAAACCTCCGCAAATTAACGTCCTGTTATTTTTGTCTTGAAATATTGTATGATAAGGTCATAAGACTCTCAGAAAGATGCACGTTCTCCACCACTACGTTATCCGGCACCGTCAAATCCATATGGGCAAAATTCCATATTCCCCGTATTCCCGCCTCGACAGCAATCCTTGCGACCTCGTTTGCGTTGGTTTTGGGAATTGTGAGCGCAAGGATTTCTATACCGTTATCCCTTATAAAATCCTTCATCATCTCCATCGGCATGACCTTTGAGCCCCTGCATTCGCTTCCCACAACCGACGGATTACTGTCAAACATTCCTCTTACAACGAAACCTCTTTTCTCAAAATTCGCATAATTGGCGATTGCCTTTCCGAGATTTCCGGCTCCGACGATTATTATGCTGTGCGTATGGTCGATTCCAAGAATCCGGGCTATTTCATCATGCAGATAAGCCACGTTGTAGCCGTACCCCTGCTGTCCGAACCCGCCGAAATTATTGAGGTCCTGACGTATCTGCGAGGCCGTGACATTCATCCTCACGCTCAGATCCCCCGACGATATGCGCTCAACCCCGTTGTCCAAAAGCTCCTCAAGGTATCTGTAATACCGCGGAAGTCTTTTGATAACCGCAAGAGAAATATCGTTTCCGTCCATGTGGTGATTAATCTCCTTAACAATCATCAGCCCCGCCGCCATAGCGGGGCTGTATAAAACAAATCTACAGGCTTACCTTACGCTTAAGAAGCTCGGAGACACCTATATATGTCCCGACAATAAATAAAATTTCAAAAATATATGTGGGCCACTGTCCCGCCATAACCTGAAGCAGCGTATCGTTTCCGAAGTCAAAATCAGGCAGAAAATGTGAAACAACCTGAACGGCAACCCTTATAGCCACAAAAAATCCGACAGCAAGCCAGCCCTTGCCTCTTTTGTTCGCGAGAACCGTGCTGCTCAGAGTAATCGCAAGATAAGCAAAGCTGACCGTAAGCAGTATGCTGACCCATATTCCGACAACCATACCCACAAATCCTATTATAAGGTTGGTTATACTTTTTCCGAAAAGAACCCCCATAAGCTCGTTAATCATTTCAAACATTTCCGCGGTGTCCTCAAATCTGGACATCGCAAGCTTTATGTCAAGATATACGAACGCTCCGTAAAGCAGTGTCGCCGCAACCGTAGTTATCAGCAGAGTAAGATATTTTGCACCTACGATTTTGTATGTGGAATTAGGAGTCATAAAGGTCATAAAGCTGTATTTCGCGTTAAGCTCTCTGGCGTAGGAAATAACTCCGATAATCATGAGTCCCAGGATTCCCGCCCAGCCTACAAGCATATACAGTACCATTGAGATGGCTATATTGGTGGTGCTCTTCGCAATTATGCTTCCCGCAAGGTAAGCCTCCAGCCCGAAAAGCACTGAGAAAATAATTATAAATATTGTCAGGCTTTTGCGGTATTCGTATTTAATAAGTTTGAGCATAAGGCGCACCTCCCCATCCGTAGACCTCCTTGTAAAGTTCAACAAGGGATTTCTGATTTACCTGTCTGAGCTTGTCCGCGTCTCCCGCAAGCACAAGAGCTCCGCTTTTCATAAAAAGAGCTCCGTTGACGATTGTTTCCAGCTCATCTACAAGGTGGCTTGACACAACTATCGTCCTGCCGCCTCCGGCGTTCGCCCGAATCGCGTTTATTATGACCTCTCTTGCCAAAATATCGATTCCGTTCAACGGCTCGTCAAGCATTATTATTCTCGAATCTCTCGAAAGAGCAACCGCGATTTTTAATTTAGCCAGCATACCCGTGGACATATTCTTAACCTTGTCGGTAAACTGCAGTCCCATTCGCGCAAGCATATCGTAAAAGCAGCTCTCCGAAAAGTCCTTATAGAAATCCTTATAAAATACGACTATATCCTTTATCGTCATATATGAATAAAAATAGCTCTCGGTCGGCATATATGTAATACTTGCCTTGCTCTCAACGGAAAGCGGTTTCCCGTCAAGCTTTATGCTTCCGGAGGTCGGCTGTATCAGCCCCATTATCATTTTCATCAGCGTCGTCTTGCCGCTGCCGTTAGGTCCCAGAAGCGCGTAAACCTTTCCGTCCTCAAGACACATATTCACCTTGTTTACGGCAACGCAGGAATAGTATCTTTTGACCAATTCATCACAAATCAGCATTTCTTTCTCCTCTCATCCTTTCGGCTATTTCGCAGTGCGCGCTCGAATACGCTTCGCGTCTTCTCGCTCGTGGGCTTTCGCCCTATGAAAGCGCCGTCCGGCAAATTCGTCTGCAAGCAGACGCTTTGCCATCCCGCACTTTCGCACTGCTAATTGTTTTCGCAAATAGTATACCACATTTTATTCTCCATAGCAAGTTGCAAAGAATCCCTTAATCGGTTATACTTGATTACAATAATAATGACATTCGGGAGGTTGTTGTATGCCGGAAAAAAATATAATGACAATGATTGACGAAGCCGCAGGCTTCATACGAAACCGCATAGATTTCACGCCGGAAATAGCCGTTATCCTCGGCTCCGGTCTGGGTCCTCTCTCAAAAGAAATAGAGTCGCCGACCGTTATACCGTACGGTGAAATTCCCCATTTCAGGGTTTCGACCGTGGCGGGACACGCCGGCGAGCTGATTGCCGGAACGGCAGGCGGACGCCGCGTGCTTGTGATGAACGGGCGTTTCCATTTCTATGAGGGATATCCCATGGAAATAGTCACGCTCCCGATTCGGGTATTCGCAAGGCTCGGCATAAAGGATTTAATCGTCACCAACGCCGCCGGAGGAATAAAGGATTCATTAAAGCCCGGCTCGCTGATGCTTATATCCGACCATCTTAGCTTCATGTGCCCGTCGCCGCTTGCGGGTCCTAATCTCGACGAGTTCGGACCTCGCTTTAAGGACATGACCGACGTATATACGCCAGAGCTTCGCGAGCTGGCGCAAAAAACCGCCGACAGGCTGGACATCTGCCTGGACGATGGCGTGTACTGCTATTTTCGCGGACCGCAGTACGAAACTCCCGCGGAAATACGGGCCGTAAAGCTTCTGGGCGCCGACGCGGCTGGAATGTCAACCGTTCCCGAGGCGATAACAGCAAGGCACTGCGGAATGCGGATTCTCGGAATTTCTCTTATAACAAACAAAGCCGCGGGACTTGGCGGCTCACAGCTCTCCCATGAGGAGGTCGGCGAAATTGCAAGGCAAAGCGAACAGAATTTTGTCCGACTTGTAAAAAACATAATAAACGATTGGAATTAAAAATGATACTTAATTGCAGTAATATAAACAAAACATTCATCACGGACGTGGTTTTAAAGGACGTATCCTTTCATATCGAGGACGGGGAGAAAGCCGCCGTCGTCGGAATTAACGGCGCTGGCAAATCCACGCTCCTCAAAATAATAATGAAGGAGCTTTCGCCCGATTCAGGCACTGTTACGCTCTCCCGCGACAAAACCGTAGGCTATCTCGCGCAGCATCAGGATATTTCCTCGGGACGCACCATCTACGAGGAGGTTCTCACCGTAAAACAAAACGTAATGGAGCTTGAGCTTTCGATACGAAGCCTTGAGCATCAGATGAAATCGGCAGCGGGAGAAGCCCTTGAAAAGCTGCTTGACACATACGCTCAGAAAAACCATGAATTTGAAAGCCAGAACGGCTACGCCGTCCGCAGCGAGGTCACCGGCGTCCTTAAAGGTCTCGGCTTTACGGAAGAGGAATTTGACAAACCGATAAGCAGACTTTCCGGCGGCGAAAAAACCCGCGTTTCATTAAGCAGGCTTCTTTTGTCCCATCCCGACGTACTGCTTTTGGACGAGCCGACAAACCATCTTGACCTCCCTTCCATCGCGTGGCTTGAAAACTTTCTGCACGGCTATGACGGAAGCGTTGTTATAGTCGCGCACGACCGCTATTTTCTCGATAAAATAGTGACAAAAGTAATCGAGCTTGAGAACGGACAAGCCGCCGTTTTCAGAGGAAGCTATTCCGATTATGCCGCCAAAAAAGCGATGCTTCGCGAGGCAAGGCTCAAGGCTTACTATAACAATCAGCGCGAAATTAAGCACCAGCAAGAGGTTATCGACAAACTCAAATCCTTTAACCGCGAAAAGTCCATCAAGCGCGCCGAAAGCCGTGAAAAGCTTCTCGCCAGGATGGAGGTTGTGGACAAGCCCGCGGACGAGGCGGACACCATGCACTTTAAGCTTGAGCCGGCAATAATCAGCGGAAACGACGTTCTTTCGGTGAACGGACTTTCCAAAAGCTTCGGCAGCAGAGTTCTTTTTGACGGCATTGATTTTGAGATTAAGCGCGGCGAGCGCGTGGCTCTTTTGGGTGCAAACGGCACCGGCAAAACCACGATTCTCAAAATAATCAACGGACTCATGGACGCCGATTACGGTTCTGTCCGCCTAGGAGCCGGGACTGAGTGCGGCTATTACGACCAGGAGCATCATGTGCTCAACACGGACAAAACGCTTTTTGACGAAATTTCCGACGCGTATCCCGACATGACGAACACCAGAATACGCAATGTCCTCGCCGCCTTTCTTTTTACGGGCGACGATGTCTTCAAAAAAGTCGGCGAGCTTTCCGGAGGCGAGCGCGGACGTATGCTTCTCGCCAAGCTCATGCTCTCCAACGCCAATTTTCTTCTCCTTGACGAGCCGACCAACCATCTTGACATGGCGTCCAAGGAGATTCTTGAAAGCGCGCTCAACAGCTACACCGGAACCTGTCTTTTTGTATCGCACGACAGATACTTCATAAACTCGGTGGCGACAAGAATACTTGATTTGCGCGACGGCACGCTGACAAACTATACCGGAGACTATGACTATTATCTTGAAAAATCAACACCTCTTGCGGCGGGAATAAAAAGAACCGCCACCGCCGTTTCTTCTTCCGA
>JAAVHB010000021.1 GCA_014799955.1 Butyrivibrio sp.
CGATTAACGGGCGCATAACCGGAAGCGTGCAGACCTCGTTGGTAACTGCGAGCGAGTGCATTGTCTGGCTCGCCACCTGTCCGATGCTTTCACCCGTGATAAGACCGAGCGATTCCTCCGCCTTGGCAAAATGCTCCGCAATCCTCATCATATATCTTCGCATAATTATCGTAAGCTCGTCATGAGGGCATTGGTCGTAAATATACATCTGAATATCCGTGAAATTAACGACATGAAGCCTGATAGGTCCCGAGTATACGGACACAAGCTTCGCCAGATCCACAACCTTCTGCTTTGCTCTCTCGCTGGTGTACGGCGGCGCGTGAAAATATACCGCGTCGATTATAACACCCCTCTTGGCAATCATATATCCGGCAACGGGGCTGTCTATTCCTCCCGACAAAAGAAGCGTCGCCTTCCCGTTCGTACCGACGGGCATTCCTCCCGGCCCCGGAATAAATTCGGAATAAATGTTTATCTTGTTCCTGATTTCGATATTAAGCTCAAAATCGGGCTTGTGAACATCAACCTTAAGCTCGGGACAGGCATCAAGAAGCCTCTCTCCCATGCTCATGTTAATCTGCATCGAATCGAGCGGATAATTTTTGCGGGCGCGTCTTGCCTTTACCTTGAAGGTTCTGGTCTCTCCCTTATATCCGTCCCTGACATAGCGCACAGTGTTTTCCGCCAAATCGTCAAAGCCGTTGTCCTCAATCTGCATCATCGGACAAATCCACAGAATACCGAAAACCGTCTTGAGGGCGGCGACAGCCTCCTCATAGTCAAAATCGTCCTCGCTGTCAACATAAATCCTGCCCTGCTCCTTGCTGACCGTAAACTGACCGCCGATTTTTTTGAGCGCGCGTCTTATCTGTCTGCAAAGCGCGTCCTCGAAAAGATACCTGTTGTTTCCTTTTGTACCGATTTCTCCGTATTTAATCAAAAAAGCCTTATACATATAAAATTCCCTCCGCCGCAAATCACTTCGGCCTGTATTTTCGCAGAACAGGCAGCAGCTCCTTAAGCGCGCCTATCGTGTATTCAAGTTCTTCCATCGTCGTATAATCCGAAAAGCTGAAACGCAGTGTCGAGCCCAGAAGCTCCCTTTCCACTCCGATTGCCTTAAGCGTGGCGCTTAACGCAGGCTTGTTCGATGCGCATGCGGAGCCCGACGACACATATATGCCCTTATCCTCCAACGCGTGCAAAAGAACCTCGCTCTTAGCTATTCCCTCAAAGCTTACGCTCACCACATGGGGCGCGGAAAGCCGTCCCTCAAGCCCGTTTACAACCGTACCGTCAAGCTTTGACACCTCTTTTGTAAAATAATCCTTGAGCGCGTACATCCGCTCCGTCTTACCGTCAAAATCCTCGTATATCTCCTTTGCGGCAAGAGCCATTCCGGCGATTCCCGGAACATTCTCCGTGCCTGGGCGCAGCCCCTTTTGCTGTCCGCCGCCGAACGAAAGCGGCAGCAGCTTGGTTTTGTCCCTGACAAAAAGTGCTCCTACGCCCTTCGGTCCGTGTATCTTGTGGCTGCTGACCGATAGGAGGTCTATATTTTCCCTGTACGGATAAATCCTGTATTTTCCGAACGCCTGCACCGCGTCCACATGAAAAACAATATCCCGTCCGGCTTCTTTTATTATGCTTCCGAGCTCGGCAATCGGCTGCACCGAGCCGATTTCGTTGTTGACATACATAACAGAAACAAGCACCGTATCTTCCCTGAGTGCCGCCCTGAGCGTATCAGGCTCGACCTGACCTGCCCCGTTTACCGGAAGATACGTCACCTCAAAGCCCTGTCCCGCAAGAAATTCAAAGCTTTCCGAAACCGCGGGATGCTCGATTGCCGTCGTTATTATGTGGCTGCCCCTGCGTTTTGCCGCCATTGCCGCGCCGATAATCGCCATATTGTCCGACTCGGTGCCGCCAGAAGTGAAAAATATTTCCTTCTCCGAGCATTTGAGTATTCCGGCAAAGGTTTCTCTCGCGCCGCGTACATATTTCTCCGCATCAAAGCCCTTTTTATGCATTGAAGAAGGGTTTCCGTAATCCTTTGTCATTATGCCGTATACAAGCCTCGCGGCGTTCTCCGACACCCTCGTAGTGGCGGAATTGTCAAGATACGCTTCCATTTGTATGCTCCTGTTCAAGATGATACATAAGTATCGACATTACCGTAAGTCCCGCGGTTTCGGTGCGCAGTATCCTGCGTCCGAGGGATATGGGAAGAATTCCCCGCTCCTTCGCCGCCTCCACCTCGTCGGCTTCAAGACCTCCCTCCGGTCCGATAAAAACGGCGACGCTCATGCCGTTATGTATTGACTCAACCGCCGCTTTTGTCGCCTCCATGCCCTGCGCCAGCTCATAGGGTATGAGCTTTATGTCCATTTCCGACGCGTAATCCAATGCCTGCTTATAGGTCATCGGCTCGTGAACCTTCGGAATCACGGTTCTCCCGCTCTGCTTCGCCGCGCTCTCGCTTATCGCCTGCCAGCGGGCGGCTTTTGCCGCCGATTTTTTCCCGTCAAGCCTGACGATTGAGCGCTTCATTTCAACCGGAACGATTTCAAAAACTCCGAGCTCGACGCATTTTCTCACGATAAGCTCCATCTTATCGCCCTTCGGAAGCCCCTGAAAAAGACATATTTTCGCCCCGAGCTCCCTGTCGGTTTCACATTTTTCGATAATATCAAGAACAGCTCTTTCCCCGTCAAACTCCCTTATAGCGCAAAGATAGTCCGCATTGTCGCCGCCGCTTACCGTCAGCCGTTCGCCCGGCTTCATGCGCAGCACATTGCGGATATGGTTCACGTCGCCGCCGTCTATTATTATCTGCTCATCCGATATATTTTCCGATTTGCCAAAAAATCTGTACATGCTTCTACTTCACTCTGCGGGCAGTTATTGAAACCCATTCGCCCTGATAGGTCGTTTCGATTATTTCAAAGCTGTCGTTTGCGGCAAAAGCCGCCTTGACTGCCTCTTCCTTCATATCAATGATTCCCGAGGTTATTATAACCGCACCCGGCTTCATGTGAGCGGCGATTACGCTCAGAAGAGGAATTATAATATCCGCAAGAATATTTGCCGTAACCACGTCATATCTGCCGTAGCCGACATAATTTCGGATTTTCTCATCGTCGATAATATTTCCCTCAATAACCTCGTACAGGGAATCGGAAATGCCGTTTGCCTCCATATTCTCCCGTGTGGCGATTATCGCGTTTGAATCCAGATCCGTCGCCATAACATGAGCCGCACCGAGTTTAAGTCCGATTACCGAGAGTATACCGCTGCCCGTCCCGACATCAAGAAGCTGTGTCTTTTGCGTCACATATTTGACCATCTGCTTTATGACAAGCTGCGTAGTTTCATGCGAGCCCGTGCCGAAAGCGATTCCCGGGTCTATATCCACGACCATGCCGCCCTTCATGCCGTCGGGCACTTCCTCCCAGGTGGGCTTGATTACTATATCGCCTACCGCAAAGGGCCTGAAATACTGCTTCCAGTTGTTAATCCAGTCCTTATCCTCGGTTTCGTCAGTCGTGAGTTCGCAGCTGCCGACATCGGCAAAGGCCTTAAGCTCCTCAAGTCCCTCGAGAATCCGTTGCCTAAGCACGTCCTCGCCGTCAATTCCTTCGGGATAACGCACCCCGTCAGCGTCGGACTCCAGAAAAAAGCTCACCTTTCCGATTCCGTCGTCGGGCGAAAGCTCCGGCAGTATATCGACGAACATCGCCTTGGTATCCTGCTCGGAAAGCTGTATATTGTCCTCAATCTGCACGCCCTCGACGCCAAGCTCGGTGAGCATATAGCTCACCAAGTCCTCGGCATCGGTGGTCGTCGTAATCGTGTATTTTTTCCATTTCATGGGATATGCCTCTTAACGCGGATATTTTACTTAAGGAAAGCGAGGTAGCCGCGCATCGTTTCGTAAATATCTATTTTGCTTGTAACCTCATAGGGCGCGTGCATATTCTGAACCGCAACGCCGCAGTCCATAACCTCCATTCCGTAATTTGCGAGAATGTAGGCGATTGTTCCGCCTCCGCCGACATCAACCTTTCCAAGCTCCGCCATCTGATAAGCCACGTCGTCACGCTCCATAGCCGCGCGAACCTTTGCGACATACTCGGCGTTGGCGTCGTTGCTTCCCGACTTGCCTCTCGCGCCGGTAAATTTATTGAATACGATTCCTCTTCCGAAAAACGAAGCGTTCTTTTTCTCAAATGCCGACGGGTAGTTGGGGTCGTACGCCGCGTTTACGTCGGAGGAAAGCATCTGCGAATTGGCAAGCGCCCTGCGAAGCGTCAAATCGTTGTAGCTTCCGAGCCTTCCGATAAGCTCGGCTGTCATATTTTCAAAGAATTTCGATTCCATTCCGGTAGCGCCCACGCTGCCGATTTCCTCCTTGTCAACCAGAAGGCACGCCGTTGTTTTCTCGGGATTCTCCGTCTTGAGCATTGCGACAAGCGAGGTGTAGGCGCATACTCTGTCGTCCTGGCCGTAGCCCATAATCATGCTGTTGTCGATACCCATGTTGCGCGCGGGTCCGGCGGGAACCGCCTCAAGCTCGGCGGACATGAAATCCTCCTCCTTGAAGCCGTATTTCTTCTGGAGAAGCTTAAGGATATACGCCTTTGTTTTCTCCTTCTCGTTCTTTGCCTCATCGTCCTTTTTCTTGCTTCCCATGGGCATACTTCCGACAAGAATGTCGAGAGCCTCGCCCTCAACAACCTTTGACGCTTTTTTGTCCATCTGCTCGGCGGCAAGGTGTATGAGAAGATCGGAAACGCCGACAACGGTATCGTCCATGTCCTCGCCGATTACCACGTCTATTTTCTTGCCGCTTGTCAGCACGACAACGCCGTGAAGAGCAAGGGGAATCGCAACCCACTGGTATTTCTTGATTCCGCCGTAATAATGGGTGTCCATAAGAACAAGCTCCTCGTCCTCATAAAGAGGATTCTGCTTTACGTCAAGTCTGGGCGAGTCGATATGCGCGCCGAGAATCTTCATTCCCTGCTCAATGGGCTTCGTTCCGATATTGAAAAGCACGATTGCCTTTCCCATATTGGAGGCGTATACCTTGTCTCCGGGCTTTAAGGTCTTATTTTTGGCGATTACGTCCATAAGGTCAACATAGCCGTTTTCCTTAGCCATCTCAACGGCTCTGTCGGTGCATTCCCTCTCGGTTTTGCATTCCGACAAAAATTTCCTGTACTCCTCGCAAAACTCCATAACCTGATTGATTTTCTTCTTGTCACATTTGGTCCATGCGTTTTCTCTTGTCATATTATAATACCTCCCTAAAAATAAATTCTCCTATATCTCAAGCTTAATCTGCGTTTCTTCCTCGGCTTCCACCCTGAAATCGGCAAGCTTGTCGGGGCTTATCGTCGGCAGCTCCTCCACGGAGGTAAGCCCGAAGCTTCTCAAGAAATCCTCGGTTGTTCCGAAAAGAATCGGTCTGCCCGGCGCGTCCAGCCTTCCCAGCTCCGTTATCAGATTGTACTCTATGAGCTTATTCACCGAGTAGTCGCTCTTGACTCCGCGGATTTGCTCTATTTCAAGCTTTGTGACTGGCTGCTTGTACGCGATTATCGACAGGGTTTCAAGCGCCGAATCCGAAAGCACATGGCGCTTCGGCTCCGCCGCCACCTTTATAAGATTCTCATAAAACTCCGCTTTGGTGCACAGCTGAAAGCTGTCCTCAAGCTCAATTATCTTGATTCCTCTGCCCTCAGCCTCGTATTTATCCATCATATTGTGTACAAGCCTGCGGGTGGTGTCCTTATCCTGTTCTATCGCAAGCGCGAGCTTCGCGGTCTCGACCGAATCCCCCATCGTGAACAGAACCGCCTCGATTACCGCCTCCATACGCTCAATGCTCATTTCCATATCAAAATCTCCAAAGAAAAGCCCGAGGGCTTATATTTTATACCGAATTAATCAGGATATCGTCCGTCCTGCTCTCCTGAATAACAAAAATCGCGCCGCTCTTAATCATTTCAAGAACGACAAGAAATGTGACGATAATCTCCATTCTGCTCTTTCTGACCAGAAGCTGACGGAACGAACAGTTTCGATGCGACGTTATATAATCCCTGACGTATCCCGCCCTTTCCTCGAGGTCGATTTCTTCCTTCTCGATTCTGCCGAATTTGCTGCGCACAGGGTCAATCTTGTCCTCGCTGCGCCTCATAACCTCATTGAAAATCTCGCGCAGCTTCACAAGGCTTACGTCCTCCATAAGCTCCTCAAGGTTCACTGGCTCCTCGTACGCCGCCACCTCGTCAGGCAACGTTGACGGCTTGAACATCGCCCTGTCCGCGTCCATAAGCCTGTCCTTAAGCTCATACGACATATATTTATACATCTTGTATTCCAGAAGCTTGTCCACCAGCTCATGTCTGGGGTCGTCGTACTCATCGTCGGGCTCCGGCTCCTTGGGAAGAAGCATTCTCGACTTGATGTCAAGAAGCATCGCCGCCATAACCAGAAATTCGCTCGCCACGTTCAAATCCCGCTTTTCCATTCCCGCCACATAGTCAAGATACTGGTCCGTAATAAGCGCTATCGGAATGTCATATATATTAACTTTATTTTTGTCTATAAGATGAAGCAGAAGGTCGAGCGGACCTTCAAACGCCTCAAGCTTTACCTCAAGCGCCATATTCCCTCCAAGTCAAAACCGCTTTTTCCATTGTAACCTTATAAGCCGTTCTTTGCAAGGATTTTCAGCGAGACAAGCTCCGGAGCGTTGTTTATTCTCAAAGGCAGGGTATGCGCGCCAAGTCCGCGGCTTACGAGCATCAGGCTGTTTTTGTAATAATACATACCGCTGTCGTATTTCGGCATAATAAGCCCCGTCGTCGATACGACGCCGCCGATTCCCGGAAGCCTCACGATTCCGCCGTGCAGATGCCCCGACACAGTAAGGTCGGCGCCCCACTCTGCATATCTGTGAAAAAAATCGGGATTGTGCGCCAGAAGCAGATTGTAAAACCTCATATCCGGCGAGCCGAGATGCTTGTCCGCAAGCCCGCCGCCCATCTCCGGTCTGCCGCACTTCTTATAAAAACACGAATCAATCTCAATCCCCGACAGCATCAGCCTCTCGTTTTCCTTCTCGAGCGTCACCGTTTCGTCCTCGAGAAAAACAACTCCGGCGTTTGTAAGCCTCTCCCTTATGTCATAGTATCTCTCCCCGAAGGTATCCGTATATATCTTCATCCGGTACTCGTGATTTCCGAGCGCAAAAAAGACCGGATAATGTCCGGCAAGCGCCGAAAGATAGTTGATTACCCCCTCCGGCTTATCCTTTAAATGCGCGTTGAACATGTCCCCCGCTATAAATACCGCGTCCGGATTTTGCGCCCGTATATTCCGGTTAAGCGCGTGCAAATCTATTCCGTAGCAGTTTGAGTGCAAATCGCTCATTACAGCAAACTTAAAGCCGGAAAAGCCTTCGCTGAACTTTTCCGTTTCGACTGTATATTCTGTCAGGTCCGTTTTTTTCATGTATGCTCCTCATTATTTTTCCAAATACAGTATATCCGTTTGCGCCGTCAATGTCAATCGGGCGTTTGCGCAAGATTGTGTCCCCCTTTCATATGTTTACGCCCCGTCTTCATCATAATTTGCATAATAGTTTTCCGAATAATTCATTTCTTATTTACTTCCAGTTCTATACATTTCCATTTTTCTCCGAGTATCGTGAAAACCGATTCCTGCTCCGTCGGAATTTCCCGGAACCCCGCTGCTTTGTAGCAATAATAAGCAGAAGGATTGTTATCAAACACGCCCAATGTGATTTTTTTGGCTTTCAACATATCAAACGCATAACGGATTGCCATCTGTATCATTCTTTTCCCGTAACCTCTGCCCCGTTTACCGTCATCAACAATAATGAATCCAAGGCGAATTGTTGTCTTTTCTGCATTTGTATAACGCAGTATCAAATGACCGACCGGACCATTCTCATCTACTGCGGTCATCGGATAAAAATTATCCTCTTCCTCACAATCTCCGTTACATTTCAAATATTTATAATTGATATCCTCTGCTGTAATCGGAAACGCACCGTATCTGTCAGAACTCCATTTGCGAAGAGCCCTTTCATCCTTAATCCAGCTTGCTATCGCTTCTCCGTCTTTTGGCTTATACGGTCTTAATTTTAGTTGCTCCATCGGTTTATTTACCAATTGCTTTTTCATAATTTCGTAAACCTGTATTACATTGTTTTTGCATTCCCAGATTCCGTGGTCTACCGTTTGATACCCTAAATGTGCATATAGCCTGCAAGCCGGCAAAGAAGCATCTATATCCGCATAATCATAATTTTCACCTATCAGCTCTTCCAGACGATTCATAATAAAAGTTCCGTATCCTTTTTTCTGAAACTTCGGCAATACATATACTCTGGTAATGTGGTTTTCCTTTTTGGTCCCTGTTCCGATCAGTTCTCCGTCATCCAGCAAAACGTACACATTCTCATCCATAATATCCTTCATAATATTTTCTCTGCTATGAAACTCACAAAACATATCAACAATTTCCTGCAAATAGTACTTGGGATAAACCGACTTTATTGTCTCCTGTACCAGTTTATATACTTTTTCTGTGTCCTGCATGTTTACCAAAACAAATTCCATATCCGTTCCTCCTCGAAAAAAAACACCGCCAAACAATATATCTATCGTCTGATGGTGCAAAAATCTCTTGCCGTATTCCTATTATGAAAAGTTTTCTCTATACCTGTTACTTATTCATCATATAGAGAACTCCGATTC
>JAAVHB010000022.1 GCA_014799955.1 Butyrivibrio sp.
ACGCATTCAGTAAATCAGTTTTTGTTGTGGGTCTGCCCATTTTGCTTCCTCCGGAAAAAATATTTGGTATTATTTTAACAGAGTAATACTGACATCGCTTGTCAGGTTTTATTTTTTTCGTAAATTAATTTTCCCTGTTTGGCCAGAACGTCTTTCATATATGCAGGCTCCAATACCGTGACATTTGTTCCGAAGGAGAGCAGGAAGCCCGTAAGCCATGAATCCGCCGGCATATGCGCACAGACAAGAAAATCTCCGTCCGGCTGAGGATGTATGTGCTCAACGTCAAATTCGTCATAGACGCGGTACGCCATTTCTTTAGAAAAGAGAAGTACAACCCGTTCGGAAATACTTTCGTCTGTTTCCTCGGATTCGGGATAGGAGCGAGGAGAGAAGCTGTCGCCCGAAAGCTTAAAGTCAAGAATCCTGTTCAGCTTGAAGAGGCGGTAATCCTTTCGGCGGGTGCAGTATGCTTTGAGATACCACGCATAGGCCTTGTAGGAGAGCTTCAGCGGATATATGATTCGTTCGTTCACGCTTCCGTCGGAGCCTGCGTATGTTATTTTTGCGCTTTTGCGGTTTATGATTGCCGATTTAAAAAACTCAAAACGGGCATTGTCCGTCTTGTTATCGCCCCATCTTGAAAAGTCCGCCTCAAGCCAGTCTTCGGTATTTGTTTTGAAAAGTCCGGAAAGCTTATCAAGAATGTCGCTGTTGTCAAGGCTTTGGGCGGCGTTCAGGCTTTGAAGTCCGGTGAGGATTTTTTGTTTTTCTTCCTCGGAGAGTATCACCCTGTCAAGAGTAAAGCCGTTCATCAGGCGGATTCCGCCGTTTCTTCCGGGTTCGGTATAAACCGGGATGCCCGCTCCGCTCAGGGCTTCGATATCCCTGTATACCGTTCGGACGGACACCTCGAATTTTTCAGCCAGTTCGGAGGCTTTGACGGTTCCCTTATCAAGCAGACAGTATAAAATTTTGAACAGACGGCTTTCCTGCATTGTCGGTATCTCCTTTGGAGCTTATGTAAAAATAAGGAGGGCACGGCTTTTACGGCCTTACCCTCCGTTTGGTTGCTCATTCTAGGTAATTGAATTCAGATTCTTCTGGGCGGTTGAGAGCATAAGCTTGATTCGGTTAAGCTGGTTGACCTCGCTTGCTCCTGCGTCGTAGTCAACGGCAATGATGTTGGCTTCGGGGAATGCCGTGCGAAGCTCCTTTATTACGCCCTTGCCTACTATGTGGTTGGGCAGGCAGCCGAAAGGCTGACAGCAAACGATATTCGTGGTGCCGTCTTCGATAAGCTCAACCATTTCGCTTGTGAGGAGCCAGCCCTCTCCGGTCTGGTTACCGCTTGATACATAAGGTACTGAAAGCTTCTGAAGCTTTTTTATGTGCATCGTACCCTTGAAGCGCTTGCTTTTGTTAAGATAGACGCTTGATTTGCGGCGCAGTCCCTCGAGCAGTGCGATGATAAGGTTGCTGACAAGTCTGGATTTTTTGGAGGCTCCGAGATGCTCGGTCTTGAACTCCCCGTTTTGCGCGCAGTACAGGAAAAATCCCATAAAGTCGGGAACAACGGCTTCCGCGCCCTCTTTTTCAAGAAGCTCAACAATATGATTGTTGGCGGTAGGGTGGAATTTGACGAGAATCTCGCCGACCACGCCGACCTTCGGTTTCTTGATGTCAAGAAGCGGCAGCCTGTCGAATTCGTCAATAATGTGCTTTACGACCTTATTGAATTTATGTACCGAAAGATGGGGGTCGTCAAAGCTTTTTGCGCAGAGCGCCCGCATTTTGTCCGCAAGCTCGTTGGCGGAGCCGGGAACAGCCTCGTAGGGGCGTGTGCGGTAAAGTACGTTCATAAGCACGTCGCCGTACTGCAGCGCCATCATTGCTTTTTTGAGAAGCGTGTAGCTGTATTTAAGTCCGGAATTGCTTTCTATTCCCTGCGCGCTGAGCGAAATTACGGGTATGTGCTCCAGACCTGCCTTTATAAGCGCGCGGCGTATGAAGCCTATGTAATTGCTCGCGCGGCAGCCTCCGCCCGTCTGCGTTATGACTACGGCTGTTTTGTCCAAATCGTATTTGCCGGACAAAAGAGCCTCCATAATCTGTCCCGTAATTATAATGGAAGGGAAGCAGGCGTCGTTGTTTACAAAACGCAGTCCGGTATCAACCGCGGATTTCTCAAAGTTCTGCAGCATTACAAAGCGGTAGCCGCAGGAATTGAGGGCGGGCTGTAATATGTCAAAATGAATAGGCGAAAGCTGGGGACAGAGTATGGTGTACTTTGCGTCCTGCATTTCTTTGGTATATTCCTTGCGCTCATACGCCGACGGCTCTATGCGGCGGACATAATTATTGCGGTCGCGCACCTTGAGCGCGGCGATAAGGGAGCGCACGCGGATTCTTGCGGCTCCTAAATTGTTTACCTCATCTATTTTAAGCACGGTATAAATCTTGCCGCCCGACGAAAGTATATCGTTTACGCAGTCGGCGGTTACGGCGTCAAGACCGCAGCCGAAGGAATTGAGCTGAATCATTTCAAGGTCGTCCCTTGTCTTGACAAAGCTGGCGGCGGCGTAAAGCCTTGAGTGGTAAACCCACTGGTCCATTACGATTATGGGGCGCTCAACCTTGCCGAGATGAGAAATCGAGTCCTCCGAAAGTACGGCGATTCCGTAGGAGTTGATAAGCTCGGGTATACCGTGGTTTATTTCGGGGTCTATATGGTACGGCCTTCCGGCGAGAACGATTCCTTTGCGTCCAGTTTCCTCAAGATAGCGCAGGGTTTTTTCGCCCATTTCCTGAATATCCCTGCGGCATTTTTGCATTTCCTCCCAGCCTGACTTGCACGCTTCGGAAACTTCTGCGGCGGTCATTTTGAATTCAGCCGTGAATACCTTTACAAGCTCCTTCTCGGCAATCTCCTCGGAGGTGAAGGCAACGAATGGATTCATGAATTTGACATCGTTGTCCTTAAGCTCCTCCATATTGTTCTTGATGTTTTCACCGTAGGAGGTGACTATGGGGCAGTTGAAATGATTATTTGTCGAAGGGTCCTCGCAGCGCTCGTAGGGTATGCAGGGCAGGAAAATAAATTTTACGCCCTGACGGATAAGCCACGAAACATGACCGTGCACAAGCTTTGCGGGATAGCATTCGGATTCGCTCGGAATCGACTCAATTCCAAGCTCGTATATTTTACGGCTTGAGGTGGGAGAGAGCACAACCGAAAAGCCCAGCTTTGTGAAAAAGGTGTGCCAGAACGGATAGTTCTCGTACATATTAAGCGCGCGCGGAATTCCGACAACGCCTCTGGGCGCTTTGTCCGTATCAAGCGATTCGTATGTAAAAATTCTTTTGAGTTTATATTCGTAGAGATTCGGAATATTCTCCTTGTTGCGCTCCTTGCCGAGTCCGCGCTCGCAGCGGTTGCCGGAGATGAACTGGCGGCCTCCGGTGAAGCGGTTTACTGTGAGAAGGCAGCTGTTGGTACAGCCCTTGCATCTGGTCATGCTGGTTTCGTACTTAAGCTCCATAATCTGAGGAAGCGTAAGCATTGTGCTTTCCTGACCGTCGTAGCGCTCCCTCGCAATCAGGGCGGCGCCGAAGGCGCCCATTATTCCGGCAATGTCGGGACGTATTGCCTGTACTCCGGCAATCTTTTCAAAGCTTCGCAGAACTGCGTCATTGTAAAAGGTTCCGCCCTGGACCACAATATTCTGTCCTAAATCTGCGGCATCTGACAGCTTTATGACCTTGTAAAGCGCGTTTTTAATTACGGAATAGGCAAGTCCCGCGGAAATATCCGACACGCTCGCGCCCTCTTTCTGCGCCTGCTTTACCTTGGAGTTCATAAATACCGTGCAGCGTGTGCCCAAATCAATGGGGTGCTCGGCAAAAATTGCCGCCTGCGCGAAATCCTGTACGGAATAGTTCAGTGATTTCGCAAAGGTTTCTATAAAGGAGCCGCAGCCGGAGGAGCATGCCTCGTTGAGCTGCACGCCGTCCACGGTCTGGTTTTTGATTTTGATGCATTTCATATCCTGACCGCCTATATCCAGAATACAGTCAACGTCGGGATTGAAAAACGCGGCGGCATAGTAGTGCGACACCGTTTCGACTTCGCCCTCGTCAAGCATGAACGCCGATTTGATCAAAGCCTCGCCGTAGCCCGTGGAGCAGGCGCGCACGATGTGAGCGTCCTTAGGAAGCTTGCTGTAAATATCGGTAATCGCCCTTATCGACGTTGCGAGCGGACTTCCGTTGTTATTGTCGTAAAAAGAGTAAAGAAGGGTTCCGTCCTCGCCGACCAAGGCAACCTTGGTCGTGGTGGAGCCTGCGTCAATTCCCATATAGCAGTTGCCGCTGTATGATGCAAGCTCGCCCTTTTTAACACATGCTTTGTTGTGCCTTTCTGTGAATTCGTCGTAATCCCCGCGGGTTGCGAAGAGGGGCTCCATGCGTTCAACCTCGAAATCCAGCTTGATATTGGCGGAAAGCCGCTCGATTAAGCTGTCAAGTCCGACGCATACGTCCTCCTTATATGTCATTGCTGAGCCGATTGCGGCAAAAAGATGGGAATTATCCGGCGCGATTATGTATTCGTCAGTAAGACGGAGAGTGCGGATAAACGCCTCTTTAAGCTCCGATAAAAAGTGCAGCGGACCGCCTAGGAACGCGACGTGTCCTCTTATTGGCTTGCCGCAGGCAAGGCCGCTTATGGTCTGGTTCACGACAGCCTGAAAAATAGACGCCGCCAAATCCTCCCTTGTCGCGCCCTCGTTGATAAGAGGCTGAATATCCGTCTTGGCAAAAACGCCGCAGCGCGCCGCGATGGGATATATTGCCTTGTAATTTTTGGCGTATTCGTTAAGACCGGACGCATCGGTCTGCAAAAGCGAAGCCATCTGGTCAATAAACGAGCCGGTGCCTCCTGCGCAGATGCCGTTCATGCGCTGGTCTATTCCGCCCGTAAAATATATTATTTTGGCGTCCTCGCCTCCAAGCTCGATTGCAACGTCGGTCTGGGGCGCGTAGTGGCTGAGCGCGGTAGACACCGCGACAACCTCCTGATTGAACGGTATGTTGAGGTGCCCGGCGAGCGTAAGACCGCCGGAGCCGGTAATTACGGGATGAACCGAAACTCCGCCGGTTATTTCACGGGTTTTCTTAAGCAGTCCGGCAAGAGTATCCTGTATATTCGCAAAATGCCTTTCGTAATCCGAAAAAATAATATCGTTATTTTCATTGAGAAGCGCGACCTTTATGGTGGTCGAGCCTATATCAATTCCAAGCTTGAATAAATCGTTCATAATGTGCGGCTGCTGCCGTACCTCCTTGCGTAACATAGTGCTGTTGTTTAAAGGGTTTATTTTACCCTAACGAACATTATATATTAAGGAGATTTTTTTTTCAACAGGATAGAGCATTAAAAAATTATAAAAATATTCCCATTAATTCCAGACTTAATAAGGCGCGGCAGACAGGAGTGTGCCGACATTTGTCTTGACAAACATCTGTCATGATTATAATATTATAATCAGTATTAA
Organism: Butyrivibrio sp.; assembly: GCA_014799955.1. GTDB lineage: Bacteria > Bacillota > Clostridia > Lachnospirales > Lachnospiraceae > Eshraghiella. The sequence goes on from JAAVHB010000022.1 coordinate 5,556, forward strand.
AAAAGAAAGGAAGTGGGCGCATGGAAAGCGGACCTGATAATTATCACAGTTGCTGCACAATACTATATATGCGGTCACGGTACTTTCATCTCTGTGCGGCGTTTTTGTAAGCGCGCGCAGACAGAGCAGCTCCGTGTCCGCCTTGGGAGGACATGATGGTTAAGATTTTTAAGACTGAAGAAGCGGGAGCGTTTCAGATTGATGATTTTGAGGCCGGATGCTGGATTGCGATGACCAATCCTACGGCTGAGGAATTATACAGAGTTTCCGCAAAGTACAATATAGACCCGGACGATATGAGAGCGTCGTTGGATGAGGAGGAACGCTCGCGTATCGGAGTTGAGGACGGCTATACTCTTATACTTGTTGACGTCCCGACCATTGAGGAAAGAAACGACAAGGACTGGTACGGGACTATTCCGTTGGCTATCATAGTGTGTGAGGAGGCGATTGTCACCGTATGTCTGGAGGATACTCCGGTGCTTACGGCGTTTATGGACGGACGCGTCCGCAATTTTTACACATATATGAAAACCCGCTTTATTTTTCAGATTCTGTACAGAAATTCCACGCTTTACCTGAATTATCTCAGAATTATTGACAGACGCTGTGACAGCATTGAGCAGAAGCTTCATGAGGCGACGCGCAACAGGGAGCTTATCGAGCTTCTGGAGCTTGAAAAATCATTGGTGTTCTTTACGACCTCGTTAAAATCAAACGAAATAGTTCTTGAGAAGCTGCTTAAATTCAACGCAATCAAAAAATATCCCGAGGACGAGGATTTGATTGAGGACGTAATCGTCGAAAACAAGCAGGCGATTGAGATGGCAAATATTTACAGCGGAATTCTTAACGGAACGATGGATACCTTCGCGTCGGTTATTTCAAACAACCAGAACAGCGTTATGAAATTCCTCACGACGGTTACGATTGTGCTTTCGATTCCGACGATGATTGCCAGCTTTTACGGCATGAACGTCAAATCGTCGGGAATGCCTTTTGCGGACAACAGCTGGGGATTCCTTATCGTAATAGGCATTTCTCTGGTTATCTCGCTTATTATTGTTTTTATTTTCAGAAAAAAGGATTTGTTTTAGATTATGAATTTTATGTATAAACTTGAACGAAAGTTCGGAAGATACGCGATAAAAAATCTTTCGCTGATTCTTATTATCTGTTATGTTGCCGGATTTATAATGGAATTTTTCAATCCCGAATTTCTGTACTGGCTCACGCTTGACCCTTATGCGATTGCGCACGGTCAGGTATGGAGGATTGTGAGCTGGCTTCTGATTCCGCCGCCGGAGAGCAATATATTTTTTGCCCTGATTATGTGTGTGTTTTATTATTCCATTGGAACTACGCTTGAGAGGACGTGGGGCCCGTTTCAGTACAATGTGTATCTTTTTTCGGGAATGCTTTTTACCGTGTTGGGAAGCTTTCTGATGATGGGATTTACCTACCTGTTCAGACCGGATATTCTTGATATTGCGGGAGGCGGAACGTCTCTGTATTTCAGGATAGTTTCAACGATGTTCAGCACATATTATGTGAATATGTCGATATTTTTGGCATATGCGGCAACCTTCCCGGACAATCAGGTGCTTCTGATGTTCTTCATACCTATAAAGGTAAAATGGCTCGGAATAGTGTACGGGGCATTCCTTGTGTATGAGATCATAGTGGGAGTGCGCCAGCCCTATGTAGGATATATTTATCCGTTCGCGATAGGCTCGTCGCTCCTGAATTTCATCGTATTCTTCTTTACGACGCGTAAATATATAAGAATGAACAGAGCACAGCGGAAAATGCACCGCGAGTTCAAGCAGAACGCAAGGAGGGCGCAGAGAGACGCGCGTTCATCGACGGTTTCCAAGCATCGCTGCGCGGTATGCGGAAGGACGGAGAAAGACGGTGACGATTTGCAGTTCCGTTTCTGCTCCAAATGCGAGGGCGGTTACGAATTCTGTCAGGACCATTTGTATACGCATATACATTTTACCAACAATAATAATCAGCAATAGAAGGAAGTATTTTAAGCGGGATATAGGTGCAGTCTCAGGTGGGGATGCACCTTTTCTTGTAAATCTGCGAAAAAGTTTTTTACGGAACGGGGATAGCAGGTTCCTTGTTTTGAAATTTCCGAAGAAGCCGCCGGATATATTGACAAACGGAAGGAAGCTATGTATTGGCAAAAAATGAGGGGAAAGAAAATGACAGAGATAAAAAAATTCACCGACGCATACTGCTTACACATTCGGGAACTCACATCAGAAGATTGGCAGGCGATGCAGAGAATTGCCGTTGATTTCCGGAACTCTGAATATGCGGTATATGATATGCCGCTGCCGGTTCGGGAAGATGAGATTAAAGCCTTGACAAAACAATTTGCCGAAAACCGTTTATTCTTTGCGGTTTTGCTTGATGAAAAAATGATCGGTTATGTATGCTTTCACGAGGATAACGGAATATTCGATTTGGGATACTGTTTTCACTCCGATTATCAAGGCAACGGCTATGCAAGGGAAGCATGCTCTGCCATATTGGAGCATATTGAAAAAACAAAATCTGTAAAGACCTTTACCGCAGGAACGGCGCTTGAAAATATACCATCATGCAAGCTGCTTGAAAAACTCGGATTTGTATTGGAAAAAACCGAAACGCTCTCATTTCATAAGGATGAATACGGAACGGATATTGTTTTTGAGGGCGGTATTTTTGTAAAAAAGCCGAAAGAACGGATAAACGATGATAAATATAAAAATAATTGACCGGTCACATACCGTGATAAACTTTCCGCCGGAAAATCATACCGAAATGTGTTTCCCCGACGAAGATTACGACTATGATAAACTCTCCGAAAACAGCATTTTTGTCGGTGCATATGACGGCGATACCTGTATCGGGCTTGCTGTTTTGCAGCATGCAATAATGAAATATATATATCTGTACGACCTGAAGGTTAATAGGGAGTACAGAGGCAGGACAATAACCTTGCGGCATGTCTGTTCTACCTGAAAAACGGCTTTGTCATCGGCGGACCGGATACCCATGTTTACACAGGCACGTCACAGGAGGAAAAGAAGGATATTTTGTTTTACTGTGATATCGGTAAATCCTTTTGATATTGCTATATATCTTGAAGTACCATATAAAGAGAAAATACCGAGAAAAGCATTCCGTCTGCTAATCTCGGTATTTTCGTTGCCACTGCAATGCTGCGGATAGATTTTGGAATGCGTCCGTATCCGTTCGCGGCATTAGCTCTGCGGCGGTTCTGTTTTGAGGTATCGCTTTCGGGCTCCGGAATCAGCCTTTAAGCACCTCGTCGATTACATTCTGCACGTCGCCGTCGCATACTCCGCATACGGTGCCTGCTCCGGTCGCTGCCTTTACCTCGTCGAGGGTGTGCGCGCCGCCGTCAACGGCGTCCTTTATCATTCCCGCGGTTACTCCAAGGCAACTGCAAATTACCTCGTCACTGTTCATTGTCTGCCTCCTTGTGGGTTTTATTTCATATAAAGCGTTGACAGAAAGAATTCATTTCATACATAAAATCTGTAGACATTGTAATTTGTTCCATACAGAGGAGTATTCTTTTGATTTCCGGTGTCTGTTTTGCTATTATATTTTATATAAAAAGGAGAGCGTACAAAGGAGAGCCTTAATATGGAAATTGTAAAAATAAATCAACAAAATCTTACATCGATAATCCCGATAAAACTGTTTTCTTAGCCTATTCTGATGCCGGATGTGTCGGACAAATTGTTCTGAAAAGAGATTGGAATAGGTATGCTCTTATTGAGGATATTTGTGCTGCAAAATCGGAAAGGGGACAGGGAATCGGCACAGGTTTGATACAAAAGGCGATAGAATGGGCCAAAAATTCTAATCTGAAGGGTTCAGCATTGGAAACGCAGGAAAATAATTTGCCGGCTTGTCGGTTCTATGCAAAATGCGGCTTTGTAATCGGTGCAGTCAACACTATGCTTTTAAATCGAGAGTATGAAAGTTTTTCTGTAAATAGCTATAAGTGGTAGGTCTTCTATGATAAAATCTAAATCATAGGAGGCCTATTATTATGGCAAACAGAAAAAAGGAAGTTTACAAAGTAAAAC
>JAAVHB010000023.1 GCA_014799955.1 Butyrivibrio sp.
ATTTGCTGGGTATTGCCGAAAATCCCGACTGAATCTCACCGTGTGCTCTTGTCGCGTTGATTATAAGCACATAAAACCAGAACAGACACAGCACTGAAACTAAAGTCAGTACAATATATGCTATCACCTTGCGGAATGTAAGCGATGCACTTTTTTCAAGTTCGCCGCCCGGCGTTCCCTGAACATTCTTTTTCGCCATAATATCACCCCCCTAATTATCTTTCTTTCTGTACATAATATTATATACGGAAAGACTGAGTATAGTTGTAATTATAAACAGGATTACCGAAAGGGCGCCTCCGAGACCGTAGTTCTTGCTGAACAAATGCTTGTTCAGATACATTATCAGCGTCATAGAGGTACGGTTTATACCGCCGGCACCGTCCGTAAGTATCTGCGGTACATCAAACATCTGGATACCGCCTATCAGAGAGGTAATAATTACATAAATAAGTATTGGTTTAAGCAGAGGAAGCGTAATTCTCGTGAATCTCTGCCATGAATTGGCTCCGTCCACCTCGGCAGCCTCGTAAAGCGATACGTCAATTCCCATAATACCTGCCATGAGGAGTATTGTGGTATTACCGAACCACATCAGGAAGTTCATCGCCGCTACAAGACTTCGGGTTCCCCATACATTATACAAAAAGCTGAAAGGTTCATCAATAAGCCCTATTTTAATCAAAATACTGTTTACCGGTCCGTTGTCGGAAAAAAGCGCAAAAAACAGCATTGAAAACGCCGATGCCATAATAAGGTTGGGAAGGTATATTACAGTCTTAAAGAAAGCGCTTCCCTTAAGCTTAAGTCTGCTGTCCGAAAACCACTGCGCTAACAAAAGCGATACCAGAATCTGCGGTATGAATCCCATTATCCACATAATAGCGGTATTGCCGGCATACTTTAACAAATCGGTCTTAAATATTGTCGCATAATTTTTAAACCCTACCCAATTGGGTCCGATTACCTTACGACCGTCTCTATAATATTCAAATAAACTATAATAAAACGTGTTCACCAGCGGAACAAGCTGGAATACAAGAAATGCTACGATAAACGGTATCAGAAATATGTAACCCCATTTATTATACCGTACCGCCTTGCTGTTCTTGCTCTTTCTCACCGCGGTGGCACCCTTCTGATTAGCTGCCATACCTTCACTCCTAACAATAATCTCTGCGTGTCCATACTGTTGCCCCACAGAAAATTCCGCCGAACCCCTGTAAGGTAAAAAACATGCCTGCCCTTAAGAGCAGGCATGTCTTAAAACATTTAATTATTCTGCTGTGTACACAAGCTCGTAATCTGCAAGCTTAGGATATTTCTCGCCGATTGCAGTCTTGAATGCGTCCATAGCTTCTTCAAGAGTAGCAGCGCCAAGGAAATAGTTCCTCATTGCATCCTGGAATTCCTCGTTGCAGCCCTGGTCATACTCGCCAAGATACTTAAGATCGATATTAGCCACGCCTGCCTTGTAATAAGGAATAGGATTTATCAAAAGGAAAGGAGACTTGTATTCCGTATCGTCAGCCATAACATCCATAGCGGGCTTATCGTTTACGAAGTCACTCTTCTGCTTGCAAATCTCGGTCATGATTTCCGTGTCTGCCGTAAGAGCAAGCATGATGTTCTTAACAAGTGTCTTGTTGTCTGTGCCTGCTGAAGCGCAAATCCATGTACCGCCCCAGAAATAGTTCTCAGGACCTTCACAGATTGACCATGCACCCTGATTGGTGTACTCGCCGGTACCATTACCATCCTCATCCTTAATCTCATGAGCAAGAGTGAAGTCTACGAACCAAGCCGGTCCGAAGTAAGCGAATACCTTCTGACCTGCCTCCTGGCTGGCAGTCCATGTATCGTCCCAAAGCTTTGATTTCTCGTTGTATCCGTTGTCCGCAAAATCCTTTGTCTGCTTAACCCACTCCATGATTCTGTCGTCAACTACGATCTTCTTGCCGTCTTCATCAACCCACTTTGAAGATACGTTGTTGGAGAATACACGGTAAGAATCCTCGAAGCTTGAAAGCATCTTGTAACCCTTATCGCTCATGGTCTTAGCCGTTGCCTCAAAAGTAGCCCAATCCTTAACCGCTGCCTGAACGGTATCTGCATCGTCAGATCCGAGAACATCCTTAGCGATTTCCTTGTTGTATATCATTACACCGGGACATGCCTGCCATGTAAGACCCTTAAGCTTGCCGTCAGCGCTGGTCATAACGTCCTGTGTATATGTATACTGATTAGCAAGGTCATCTTTAGTGATGCCGAGCTCAGCGATGTCAAGCGTTGCAGGGTCATCAACATACTTAAGCGCGTAGTCAGCTTCTACAAGGAAAATATCAATCTTTTCATCGTCTGCAACTCCGCCCTTGTCCTCATTGTCAAGCTGCATATCAAGCTTATCCTGATAGTTGCTGCCTGTGTTCTCATTGATTGTGAACTTAACGGTTACGTCACCAATCTTACCTGTTGTTCCGTCAACCTTCTCATATCCGGGATAAAACTCTTCAAGTCTCTGCTTGAACTCTTCATTCCAAACATAAATGTTAAGAACCTTACCTTCACCCTCGCCTACATCGCTGTAATCACGACCGCTTGCATCGGGTGCCTTTGTTCCGTCTTCTCCACCATTATTTGTCGGTGTATCTGCCTTAGTGCTGTCACCCGAACCTGATGATGAAGAGGAAGATGTTCCGCAGCCTGCGAATGCTGCGATTGACATTACAGCTGCCAAACCGATAGCTGCAAATCTTTTGAACTTTGTCATTGTTCCTCCGTTCCGCCGTATTACCCTAATTACGGCTAATTCTTTTTTCTTTTACTGCTAACGATTAAACTAAATCGTTTTCGCAAATTAATGATACACCACATTAACAATAAATGCAACCACTTTTTGTACTTTTTTGTTAATTTTGTCTATTTTATTTGGGTATAATAAAAAATAATGGGCGTCCCAACCTTCCCTAAGCCCGATTGGGACGCCCATTTTCCGAAATCGTTTTCGTTTTTTCGACAAAACAAGCATATAAACTTACACAAACTACAAAATAATCAAATTTTCCTTACGGTCTCTCCTTCATACAGCTCGGAATCAATTATAATGCTTTCGATAGCGGTCAGCCTCGGATGCTCGATAAGCCCTATAAGCTTTTCCGCCGCGCACTTACCTATATTGGCGGTTTTCTGAATAACCGTTGTGAGCTTCGGCTCAAACTGTATCGCCATCGGAATTCCGTCATAGCCCGCGACCGATATATCGTCGGGAATCCGAAGCCCCATGTTTCTCAGCGCGTTGATTCCGCCGAAGCAGGCATAGTCATCCGGATACAGTATGCAGGTCGGCGGCGTCTGCAATGCCATAAGCTCACGCGTAGCATTTGCGGCCTCCTCCATATTACGGTATTTTATCTCGCGCACATAAGCGTCGTTCACGGGAATCTTGTTGTTTTCCATTGTAATATAGAAGCCGGAAAGTCTGTTTGTGGTCGGAAGCGAAGCCTCCCCGTATATATACGCAATCCGTCTGTGCCCCATATCTATGGCATACTGAGTCAGCATTGACATTCCCTGTAAATTATTGGAGAGTATCGAAATCCTTTCGTTGGAGCTGTAGTCGATTGTTACAATGGGGATTTCACTGTTTATAAGCTCCTGCACCTCCGGCACTTCAAACTTTACGCAGGCTATTACCACTCCGTCAAATCTCCTGTAACGGCTGTGCTCAAGATAACTCATTCCGTTCTCTCCGTGCTTATGCGATATTATAAAAGTAATATCATAGCCGTATTTCTCCGCCGTGACCTTGAAGCTGTCAAGCACTCTCGCGAAGAAGTCATGGGTAAGACCGTTCATGGCCTCGTCTACAAAAAGCACTCCGAGATTCTTGCTTCTGTTCGTCTTAAGCACCTGTGCCGCCGCGTTCGGCCTATAGCCAAGCTCCGCCGCCTTTTTGCGGACAAGCGCCTTTGTACTCTCGCTTATATCACTATGGTTGTTTAACGCCTTACTCACCGTTGACGCGGAAACCCCGCACGCCGACGCTATATCCTTAATCGATACCATTTTTACCTCTTATGCCGCTGCCGTCCTTACGTCTTCGCGGCCTTTCTAGTCTTCCTTTTTCTCAATCTTTCTGAAAATATGCCTGTATATACCTACCGTGATATAAATAAGAACGGCGAAGCCGCAAAGCAGCCAAATCCATCCCATGTATAACAAAAGCCCCGGAACCGATAAAAAAACAAGAATCGGAACCGCCCACACAAACCATATAAGGACGGTCCACGCAAGATTTCCGAAGCCCACCTTAAAGCCGTTAAGAATCTGAGTCATTATCGTATTTTTATATCTCGCAATCAGCATGAAAACATAGGTGCCGCAGGCTCCCGCAATTATCGCTCCGATTGCGCACAAAACGCATGCCGCCATACTGCCGCCCACCGTAAAGCCCCATATAAAGCCGTACACAAGAGCGGACATGATTCCCGCAAAAATAATCCACACAAGCGTCGAATTCAGGAAATTTGCCGCAAAAGCACGAAAAAATACAGATGTGATTTTCACATCCGGCTCCTCTTTCATCTTATAGCACACAAAATCGGCTGCCGTAAGCGATGCGCCGACTGTCACAATCGGTATGCAGCACAGCAGAAAATAAATATTCACCAGTATAAAGCAGCCAAGCTTATACATAAATCTGTTAAAGGGATTATCCGCGTGAAAAAATTTGTTCATTCCCGGCTCCGCCTTTATCGGTATTTGTGCAAAAATCCCATTCCGTTATTTCCGCTAACACTCCCGCGGGGCGCTGACTTTCCTGGCTGCGCCGAACGGGACTTTCCTCAATATTAAATATTATATCAAAATATACCAAAAAGCAATTTCTTTTTGAAATTTTCTGAATATTTTCAAAGCTTAGGCTAAACTTCTTGTATTTTACTATTGATTTTGATATAATAAAAATACTTGTGAGGTATTTGCCGAAGCGATTCGGTTCCCATTAATTATGGTAATGGGATATTTTTTATCAGGAGGATAATGTATATGAAGTATGGTTATTTTGACGATTCCAACAGAGAATATGTCATCACCACCCCGAAAACTCCCCTTCCGTGGATTAACTATCTCGGTTCAAAGGAGTTTTTCACGCTTATTTCCAACACCTGCGGCGGTTACACTTTCTATAAGGACGCCAAGCTGCTCAGGCTCACGCGTTACCGTTACAACGATGTACCCAACGACATTAACGGTAAGTACATTTACATAAAGGACGGCGATTCAATCTGGAATCCCGGCTGGAAGCCCACCAAAACGGAACTTGATTCATACGAGTGCCGTCACGGTATGGGCTACAGCAAGTTCAGAGGCAGTAAGAACGGACTTGAGGCGTCGGTTCTCACCTTCGTTCCCATGAGCGACAACTGCGAGGTCACACGCCTTACGCTCACCAATAATTCCTCCGCGGACAAGGATTTCAAGGTATTCTCCTATGTTGAGTGGTGTCTCTGGAACGCTGACGACGATTCCCGTAATTTCCAGCGTAACCTGAGCACCGGCGAGGTTGAGGTTGACGGCTCCACAATTTATCATAAGACGGAGTACCGCGAACGCCGCAATCATTACGCCGTTTATTCGGTAAACAGCCCCGTTGACAGCTTCGACACCGCAAGGGACAGCTTTGTCGGACTTTACAACGGAATCGACACTCCCGACGCCGTCGTAAACGGCGCGTGCACGAACTCCGTGGCAAGCGGCTGGTCGCCCATCGCAAGCCATCAGCTTAACGTAAAGCTCGCTCCCGGCGAAAGCAAGAGCTTCGTGTTCGTTCTCGCTTATATCGAAAATCCCGTTGAGGATAAATGGGAGTCCCATAATGTAGTTAATAAGAAGCCCGCAAAAGCGCTTCTTGCAAAATATCAGACGGATGAGGACGTTGACAGGGCATTTGCCGAGCTTAACGACTATTGGACAGCCCTTCTCTCCAAATATACGGTCAATTCCTCCAACGATAAGGTCAACCGCATGGTAAATATCTGGAACCAGTACCAGTGTATGGTAACCTTTAACATGAGCCGTTCCGCTTCTTACTACGAATCGGGCATCGGCCGCGGAATGGGTTTCAGAGATTCCTGCCAGGATCTTCTCGGCTTCGTTCATCTCATTCCCGAGAGAGCGCGCCAGAGAATTATAGATATCGCTTCGACGCAGTTTGAGGACGGAAGCGCTTATCACCAGTACCAGCCCCTTACCAAAAAGGGTAATGCCGACATAGGAAGCGGCTTCAACGACGACCCGCTCTGGCTCATTGCCGGAACCAGCGCCTACATCAAAGAAACCGGTGATATTTCCATACTTAAAGAAATGGTTCCTTTTGACAATGACGAATCCAAGGCACAGCCGCTTATGACGCATCTTAAGCGTTCCTTTGATTACATTGTAAATCACAAGGGACCTCATAAGCTTCCTCTTATCGGACGCGCGGACTGGAACGACTGCCTTAACCTTAACTGCTTCTCCGAGCAGCCCGGCGAATCCTTCCAGACCTTCGGTCCCTCGGAAGGCCCCGTTGCCGAGTCGGTATTTATCGCCGGAATGTTTGTAAAATACGGCAAGGAATACGCTGAGCTTTGCGAGCTTCTCGGAGATTCCTCCGAAGCCGCTTACGCGCTTGCCGAGGTTGATAAAATGTATGAAGCCGTTCTTGCGGACGGCTGGGACGGCGACTGGTTTGTTCGCGCCTATGACGCGTACAGCAACAAGGTCGGCTCCAAGGAATGCGAAGAGGGTCAGATTTTCATCGAGCCCCAGGGCTTCTGTGTTCTCGCCGGAATAGGCGTTGAAGAAGGCCACGCAAAGAAGGCTCTCGACTCCGTTAAGGAAAAGCTTGATACAAAATACGGCGTAATGATTCTTCAGCCCGCCTATACCAAATACCATGTCGAGCTTGGCGAGGTCACCTCATATCCTCCGGGATACAAGGAGAACGCCGGAATCTTCTGTCACAACAACCCTTGGGTTTCCTGCGCCGAAACCGTTATCGGACGCGGCGACAGAGCCTTTGAGATTTATCAGAAAACCTGCCCCGCGTACTGCGAGGAATTCAGCGAAATTCACAGAACCGAGCCGTATGTATATTCACAGATGGTTGCGGGACGCGACGCGAAATTCCACGGCGAGGCAAAGAACAGCTGGCTCACCGGTACAGCGGCATGGACCTTTGTAAACGTTTCCCAGTATATTCTGGGCGTTGCTCCGACGCACAAGGGACTTTCAATAAATCCCTGTACGCCTAAGGGCTTCGGCGACTTTACGCTGACCAGAAAATTCCGCGAGGGCACCTACAACATCACGGTTAAGAATCCCTCCGATGTTGAAAAGGGCGTTAAGTCAATGACAGTTGACGGCGCCGCCGTTGACGGATGCGTAGTTCCCTACGTTCCCGGCAAGGAGGTTTACAACGTAGAGGTTGTAATGGGATAAAATTCAAATTAAATCAACAAAGAGGACTGCTTGCCTGCAGTCCTCTTTTCATTTTATAAACCTCTTACGCCGTTGAAATATTACGACTATTGTTATACAATCGGGGCAAAATAAATATTATATATAAAAAACGGAGGCGGATTTATGTGTACGGCAGCGACCTACAAAACAGAGGATTTTTATTTCGGCAGAACCCTGGATTATGAATTTTCATACGGAGAGAAGGTCACGGTAACGCCGCGCAATTATCCTTTTTCCTTTCGGCACGCGGGTACAATCGCCGGCCACTACGCGATGATAGGCATGGCGCATATTGCGGACAATTATCCGCTTTACTACGACGCGGTCAACGAAAAGGGACTTGGAATGGCAGGACTTAATTTTGTCGAAAACGCGTATTATGCAAAAGAAGCTCCAGGCAAAAATAACGTGGCTCAGTTTGAATTTATACAGTGGATTTTGTGTCAGTGCGCAAGCGTAAAGGAAGCAAAGGCGCTTCTTAAAGACATCAATATCACGGACACGGCTTTTTGCGACACCATGCCGACGGCGCAGCTTCACTGGATTATTGCGGACAGAAACGAAGCGATTACCGTTGAAGCCGTAAGGGAGGGCGTAACGGTATATGACAATCCCGTCGGCGTTCTGACAAACAACCCGCCCTTTAAAGAGCAGCTTTTTAACCTGAATAATTATATGCAGCTTTCGCCCAAGCCGCCCGTAAATTTCTTTTCCGACAAGCTTTCCCTTTCCGCTTACAGCCGCGGGATGGGCGCGCTGGGACTTCCGGGCGATTTGTCGTCCCAATCCCGTTTTGTACGCGCCGCCTTCGTCAGTCAGAACTCCCGCTCCGGCAGCTCGGAAGAAGAAAGCGTAAGTCAGTTTTTCCATATTCTGGGCTCCGTTGACCAGCAAAGGGGCTGCTGCGAGCTGGACGGCGGAAAATACGAAATCACAATTTACACATCCTGCTGCAATGCCTCCAAGGGCATATATTACTATACCTCCTACGACAACCATCAGATAACGGGAGTGGATATGCATAAGGAAAACCTCGACGGAAGCACGCTGTCGGCTTTCCCCCTTATTTTGAACGAGCAGATAAAAATGCAGAATTAGGCGGATTTGTTTTTTTCCGTCCCATAATTTTACAAAAGATTACCGCTACCGCCGTGCTTACCGTTGTCGCGATTATTCCTGGGATAATTATCGCCGTCGGGCTTACGCTTCCGTACTCTGCTCTGTAAGCGATTATATTTACCGGAATAAGCTGGATTGACGAAATATTTATGATGAGAAAAGCGCACATTGCGTCGGAGGCGGTTTTCACATGGCTTCCCGCCGCCTCGTCCTGAAGTGAAGCGAGCGCCTCCATTGCCTTAAGCCCTGCCGGAGTCGCCGCCCATCCAAGCCCGCATAAATTGGCAATCATATTCATCGCGATATACTCTGCCGCCGGGTGCGTCATCGGCACCTCGGGAAAAAGAAATTTAATAAGCGGACTGATTCTCCTTTTCAAAGAGGTAATCAGCCCGCTTTTCTGCGCGATATTCATAAGCCCTGTCCAAAGCGACACGATTCCGAGCATTGTGATGCACAACGATACCGCCTCGCCGCCGCCCTCAATAAGTCCGTTGCTCACTGACTCTATGTTTCCGGTCACGGTTCCGTAAATCACTCCCGCAAGAATCATAAAAGCCCAAAGATAATTAAGCATGCGCGATGCCCCGCATACATGGAGTTACAACAGTATATGCCGTTTCTTACGGCTCTATTCTCCGAAAATCATGCGGTAGCTCTTGCCAAATTCTTCTCCCGCCCCGAGACTGTTGCCCCATTCGCGTTCCTTAAGCTCTCCGTCAAAATCCTCTCCGTCGCAGCGTCCGTACCACGGCTCAATGCACACGAACGGCGCGTCCTTTCCCGCTGGGCTCCAAAGTCCCACCAACGGCGCGTCAAACTCAACCGTAACGTACTCCGTCCCGTCCGGCTTCGCAAGCGAAACCCTGTCCGCCTGACTGTTTTCAAGTATCAGCGCGTCCTTCAAAAAAAGCTCCCTGCTTACGGCAAGAATCCCCCCGTCCGTTTCATAGCTCACCGTTTCCTTTGCCGCCGTCCCCTCCGAGGTCAAGTGCGTGCAGTCAAAGCCCTCAAGCGGCTTTCCGTCCTTATAAAGCCTTATTGTATAGTCCTTCTGCTCTCCTTCTCCGTCAACGGGACACATAAAGGCGGGATGCCCTCCTATTGAAAAATACATCGTGCCGTTTCCCGTGTTGACCACTCTCCAGCTTACCTTCAAGCTTTTGTCCTCAAGCTCATAGCTGATTTCAAGGCGGAAACTAAACGGATATACACGAAGCGTATCCTCATTATCCGTGAGCGCCATCGTTATTTTCGTATCGCTTTGGCTTACAAGCTCAAATTCCATATCCCTCGCAAAGCCGTGCTGTCCCATGGGGTATACCGCACCGTCATGCCTGTACTGTTTATCCTTAAGGCTTCCCACAATCGGGAAAAGCACCGGAGCCGTCCTGCCCCAGTATTTTGCGTCCGCATTCCACATATACTCGCATCCGTTCCTGACGACTGACGCAAGCTCCGCGCCCTTTGAATTGATTGTGACCGCGGTGTGACCGTCGGTGAGTATGTATTTGTTTGGTTTTGAAGTCATTGTTGTGTCCTTTCAATACTGCATATATTTTAATTATAATTGATAGAGCGCGAAGAAGCAATAACCGCATGATTAAACATGCGGTTATTTTCTGTCATGTTTTCCTCTGTTATCTTTGTCACCGTCGTTTCATTGGCAGAATTAGGCTCCGCGGTATTCGGTTCCTCTGTACACCCGGTGAAAGCTATGACAGCTCCTATAAATATCAATGATATAATTTTCTTCATACTTTATCTCCTGATTGGGTATTATCATCTTCTAGTTCTATATAAGTTGTTTTATTTGTTGTCCCATTTCCTACTCGAACACTATATAATTCATTTTCAAAATAGTTTATGTAAATACGCAATACACAATCCCCACGATGATACTCTAACCAGTATAATCCTGAGCCCGTGTGTGCATCGGGCTCTCCTATCTTTTCGATTACCTCTTCTTCGGTCATTCCTAATTTCAACTGCTTCCCAAGGTTTATAAGGTATTCCTCATCGCTTACTTCTGCTTCGGTTGTATTCTCCGTACTTTCCTCTGTCGTTTTTGTTTCATTAGCAGGACTCGACAGTTGTGTGTTTTTATCACAAATAATCGTCTTTTGGTCATTTTTTTCATTATATATCCATATCAAATCTGCATTTCCGTATGGTGACCATACCCGAATGTCCAAACTATAATCTCCACGATAATATTCCAGCCACAAAATACCTGACCCGGAATACACATCCGGCTCACCTATTGCATCAATTATTTCTTGCACACTCATTCCCAATTTAAGCTGTTTGCTAAGGTTCATAAGGTATTCCTCATCGCTTACTTCTGCTTCGGTTGTATTTTCTGTCATGTTTTCCTCTGTTGCCTTTGTTAATGCTGTTTCATTGACAGAACTCGGCTCCGCGGTATTCGGTTCCTCTGTACACCCCGTAAAAGCTATGACAGCTCCTATAAATATCAATGATAAAATCTTTTTCATATTTTCGTTACACCTCCTTACTGCTTAACATCAGGATAAATTTTATTCCTTGAACAAAAACTATTCGCCATTAAGCCATAATTTATTTCGTGTTATTAATTATTTTCTGATTGTGTATTTTTGCTATACATATCATATATCTCCGTTGTCTTTCCTGTTATTGCGTTATATATCTCAACTCTGGACACCTCATCATAATAAGCTTGATGGTAAACACACAATACACAGTCCCCGCGATGGTATCCTACCCACGTCACGCCCGAACCATTACGCGAGTCCGGCTCCCCAATCTTATCTATAACATCCATATATGTCATACCCGGCTCCAACTGCTTACCAAGATTAATAAGATATTCCTCGTCCGACATATTTATATCAGTCCTGTTTTCCGTCCTATCCTCATTTGTCGTTTCAATCACCATCGTTTCATCGTCAGAATTCGGCTCCGCGGTATTCGGTTCCTCTGCGCATCCGGTGAATGCTATAACTGCTCCTATAAATATCAATGATATAATTTTCTTCATACTTTATCTCCTGATTGGGTATTATCATCTTCCAGCTCTATATCATATGTTTTATTTACTATACCATTTCCTATTCGAGCACTATATAATTCATTTTCAAAATAATTTATATAAACACGTAATACACAATCCCCACGATAATACTCTAACCAGTACAATCCTGAGCCCGTGTGTGCATCGGGCTCTCCTATCTTTTCGATTACCTCTTCCTCTGTCATTCCTAACTTCAACTGTTTACCAAGGTTTATAAGATATTCTTCATCGCTCATTTCAATATCTGTTCTATTTTCTGTTATATTTTCTGTTGTACTTTCCATGATTTTCTCTGTTTCCTTTGTTTCATTTTCAGAACCTGTATTCGTCGTTGTGCTTGTTTCGCCAGCACATGCTGTGCACAACATCATGAGACCCATAAAAATAATAACTACTGTTTTTTCATATTTATTCTCTCCTTATTGTTTAACCGCATAATAAATAGTTTCACTGGAATAAAAATTTATAATACCGTCAAGTGACCAACCTGACGAACCATTGGCTAATGATGGATTCTCTACACCGTCCACGCATTCCGAAGCATGATAAGCACCATGCTTGTTATACCATTTTCCATTACTCGCTCTGTACCAAAAGTGATAATCATAGAATTTTCAAAAATATGAACCACCCCGAATTCACCTCCATACATACCAACAATTCATCCTGCTCCAGCACCGCATAATAACCTAACACATCTTATATTATTTTAACAAGGAACAACCGCACAGTTTATTAAAATCATGCGGTTATTCTCTGTCTTACAATCACTATTCTGTTGTTTCGGTTTCGTCATCATATATAGAATATATACATGTAGTTTTATCTGTTTCATCATTATGTACTATAACTTCATAAACCTTATTTTCTTGAGGCCATATTGCAACCGATAATCCACAACTCCCTCGCTGATACCCTAAGAAGTATAGACCCGAGCCTATACGGTCATCCGGCTCTCCTATTTTTTCGATTACCTCCTTCTCTGTCATTCCCAGTTTCAACTGCTTCCCAAGGCTTATAAGGTATTCCTCGTCACTCATTTCTGCGTTACTTGCATCCTCCGTCGTGTTTTCCATACTTTCCTCAGTTCCTCTTGTTTCATAAGCGGAATATTGTTCTGTATTATTTGTTTTGTCAGCACAAGACGTAAACACTAATATAACACATACAAATATAATGGATAATACTTTTTTCATAATTCATCCCCTCCTTAAAGCTTAACAGCATAATATACAGTACTGCTTGAATAGAAATTAACTATATTACCAAGCATCCATCCTGACGAACTGTTCGCAGTAGACGGATTCAGCACATCTTCTACACACTCGGAAGCATTATTCCAACCATGCTTGTTATACCATTTGCCATTGCTAGCCCTATACCAAAAATGATAATCATACCATTGATTATAAACAGGAATCTTATCAACTCCAACTCTCATACATACTAGCCATTCATCATGCTCCAAAGCTGCATTATAACTTGACACCTCCCTAAATCCTTTAGGAAAACATTCACCAAGCACACCGCTTTTACCGTCTTTTCCCTCCATTAAGATTTTCGTTTGCTTTAACGCATCCGCAACAGTCATAGCCTTAAAATTCAAACCTGATTTTTCTACTGCCTTATAAAGTATGTCATCAGCTTGATTAAATGCATAACAAAAACAATTACCATACGCTGTCGCCGACATTGTCGTAACCGGTCTCACCCCATGATAAAAATACGTCACCACAAGATAAGACTTAAAACTGCTGTTTTCCGAAGTGCAGATGGATTTATAATAAGTCGTGGAGGTTTCACTCGTGGTATTTTTAAGGATGAGCCCCTTTCCCATAGCCGTCCTGTCCGTCTGCCACTTTTTCATCGCGGATGTTATATCTATACTTTTAAGGATATTTGAAGGAGAAGAAAAAGATGCGCTGCCGACACTTGTTCCTACTCCGTTCCACACTGCGGCGCTGTAAACCGTCGATTCCGTCCACTCAGGTCCTGTATAATTATATGCCGTTATCGTCGCAGACGTACTCTGACCGCTCACATCCTTCAAATACAAAATAGTTCCCAAAATAGTGTGGTTTGCATTCATAAACGCATTTGTGCCAAGTGTAGGAAACTTCATCAGCATACGTCCCGAGCCGTAAGAAGCGTTCACATAGCCGATAACGCCTGTCGTGTTCGCTCCTGCCGTTACATTTGCGGCTCCCGAGCCGTTGTAAATCGGAGTGTCAAGCACCGTCTTGGTTCCCGTTGAAGTAGCCGAGATTACCGTAGTTGACGGGTCAACAAATACCGGATAAACGGTTGCCTCGTTCTCAAGAAAATCTCTGTCAACCGTTATCGTTATTTCGTAGACATCTCCGTAGATTTTCCTGAACTCCAGACCATTGGCATATGTATAATGTGTTTCGCCCTCCGGCACATCTCCGACATAACTGTCATACACATATATCGGGCTCATCACGGCTTTAACTTCACCGGAGTTTTTATCTACAAAATTAATTGCGCCGTTTTCATTCTCCGGATAAGTGCCATGAGCATTCACGGTGAAGGAAAAAACATTCCCGCAATTCTCATATAGGACTATATCCTCCTTGAAGCCGTTAAAGGTAGTTTCATACCGCAGCTCTGTTTTTTCTCCGAATATATCCGGATATACCACGGTATTGTCAATAAGCTTTGCCGTCCCGCTGACTGCGTCAGTGTTCGGCATCATTTCCAGCGTGAAACCGTCGCTGTTTAAAAGGATTCCCGAATCTTCGGATAAAATATCGGGAAAGTATGTATTGATGTCGTTATCTTCGTTAAAATAAGAGTACCGGTCCCCGATTATATCACTGTCCGCTTCGGTTATCTCATTACTCTTGTCCCGAATTTCTCCGTTATCGTCAATATATTTTACTTCTTCATCAAATATATACGCTGTTTCCGTCCCGTCATAATTTGCGTATATAATCGTGTTGAGGTCTGGCTCCTTTATTTCAAGGCGCTCCACATGGTTCGTTCCGGTAACGCCGTTTTCTATAAGCGCCTCGGCAAGCTCCGAATCCTCAAGAATCTCCGTTGTCTCCGACGCATAAACAATTTTTCCGGCATATCCGCTCATACAAGCGTTATTATTCAGAAATATGCCGCCAAAAAGTATAACTGACATTGCCGCGCAAGTCAGTTTGAATAATTTAAGTTTCATGAATACCTCCATTCTAAACAAGAGCGCATCCAACTACTATATATTTTTAATTATACCACTATATATATGGCAAGTCAACAAATATGTTATTTATGATACACACGCAAAAACCCGCGCCCACTGCCTTTTCACGGCATATGGACGCGGGTATGCGTAATTTACTGTTCTGTTTTTCACATTTCCGGAAGCCCGTACTTTGCGGCAACAAATTTATAATACTTATAGGGCACAAAATAGCCTCTGTCGTGCTGGCAGACCGGACACTGCGCGGGCACGTTTTTGCCCTTGTAAATATGTCCGCAATTAAGGCAAATCCACTCGGTCGCCTCCTCGCCGACATACATTTTGCTGTTTTCGATAAGCTCCGCAAAGCACCCGAAGCGGTCGCCGTGCACCTTTTCGATTTCCGCAATCATTCTGAAGGAATTGGCGATGGCGGCAAAGCCCTCCTCCTCCGCGATTCTCGCGAACTCGGGGTATACGGACTCAAACTCCTCGTACTCGTTGTGCTGCGCACTCTTCAGCAAATCCTCAAGCTTGTCGTAATTGTCCACGGGATAGCCCGCGTTGTCAATTACGATTGTTCCTCCGTTTTCGGATTTGAGGTGATTGTAGAAAATTTCGGCATGCTCCTTTTCCTGATTGGCGGTAAGCGTGAAAATATTGTAAATAAAATAATTTCCCGCCTGCTTGGCTTTCTCCGCCGCAAAGGTGTAACGGTTCCTCGCCTGACTTTCTCCGGCAAACGCCCTCATAAGATTTACTTTTGTTTTACTTTCGGCAAAATTTACAGACATAAAATCAACTCCTGTTTCGTTATTTTGCGCCCGCGCCAGCCTTCGGCACGCTCGCGAATGATTTTATTATCCGTAAAATTTCCAGAAATATGCACTCTTGGAAAAATTAATCCTCCCTGTAGAAATTTATCAGACAGCCCGCAAGTATTATCCTGCGCTCGTCCTCGGTAAGAGCGCCTATTTTAAGCTCGAATTCCTTCATATCTTTATTGGCGACATACGCCTTGACGGAAGACGCGCCGTTTTTTATCGCCTCAGCAATTTTCGGTATGAAAATATAGTCCAGATTCTCAAACGGAAGCTCCTCACCGTCGATTATGAAGGGAATCATACCCCAGTTGATAAGGTTTGAGCGGTATCTCTTGGTCGCGTATTCGTTGGCGATATTCGCCCAACCGCCCAGAACCTTCTGGCAGGACGCCGCCTGCTCCCTTGCGGAGCCGTCTCCCGGCTTTACCGCGAAAATGGTGCTGCCGACTCCCGTGTTGTCCTTGCATACGTCAAAGGTTTCTTTTATTTTGTGCATAACGTCGCGAAGCTCGGGAAGCGCATTTCCCATGCACTCGCCCGCCTCTCTCGCCTTTTCAGCCTTCTGCACCTCCTTGGCGCGTCCGACATAGAGCGGATCCTTTCTCGAAAGAGCAAACTCCGCAAGCCCCAGAGGATTAGAGCGGAATGATGAGGTTTCACCCGAAGGAATCAACTCGTCCGTCGTAGTGACGGGGTCATGAATCTCCGAAACACATTTGATAATGAGGTTTTCGGGAAGCGCGGGCATTGCAGGCCAGTCCTTTATATTGGGGCCGAATTTGATTTCCTGTCCGGGGTCCGCTATGCCGTGGCTGTCAAATACCCTGTTTGCGTAAATCGAGCTGTCGAAATGATATTTAGGACCTCTGAATTCAACATCGATATCCGCTGCCGAAGTGAGGTAACCCTTGTTTGCGGCGGTTGCGGCGATTGAGCGCGCGTCCATAAGCGCAACCGAGGAAATCTGCCCGTTCTGAAGCTTCGAGCCCTCCCTGTTCGGGAAATTGCGGGTTGAATGCCTGATTGAAAATGCATTGTTCGCGGGCGTATCTCCGGCTCCGAAGCAGGGTCCGCAGAATGCCGTTTTGACAACAGCGCCGGTGCCGATAAGATCGGCAAGACTGCCGTTTTTAGCAAGCTCCATATATACCGGCATACTTGCGGGATATACGCTGAGTGTGAATTCGTCCGCGCCTATCGAGCGTCCGCGAAGAATGTCGGCGGCAGCGCAGATATTTTCAAATCCGCCTCCGGCACAGCCGGCTATGATTCCCTGATCAACATAAAGTTTTCCGTCCCTTATTTTATCTGTAAGCTTAAAATCAACCTTTCCGTCAAGACTGACAAGCGCCTTCTTTTCGCAGTCATGCAGAATATCCTCAAGATTGGCGTTAAGCTCGTCTATCGTGTATGTGTTGCTCGGATGGAAGGGCATTGCAATCATGGGCTTAACAGCGCTCAAATCAACATATACAACGCCGTCGTAATAAGCTACGCTGCCCGGATTAAGCTCCTTGTACGCCTCGCTCCTTCCGTGAATCTCATAAAATTCCTTTACCGTCTCATCCGTTTTCCATATCGACGAAAGGCAGGTGGTCTCGGTGGTCATAACGTCCACGCCTATACGGAAATCGGCGCTGAGCTTTTCAACTCCCGGTCCCACAAATTCCATCACCTTATTCTTGACATATCCGTTGCCGAAAACCGCGCCTATAATCGCAAGCGCAACGTCTTGAGGTCCCACACCCTTAGCCGGCTCTCCGGTCAGATAAACGGCAACCACCTCGGGCATATTTATGTCGTAGGTCTTATTGAGAAGCTGCTTTACAAGCTCAGGACCGCCCTCGCCGACCGCCATTGTGCCGAGCGCGCCGTAGCGGGTATGGCTGTCCGAGCCGAGAATCATTTTGCCCGCCTCAGCAAGCATTTCTCTGGCAAACTGGTGAATTACCGCCTGATGAGGGGGAACATAGATTCCGCCGTATTTTTTGGCGCAGGTAAGGCCAAACATATGGTCATCCTCGTTAATCGTACCGCCTACGGCGCAAAGGCTGTTATGGCAGTTGGTAAGCACATAGGGAATCGGGAATTTCTCAAGTCCGCTTGCTCTCGCTGTCTGAATTATCCCCACGAAAGTAATGTCATGCGACGTAAGCTTGTCGAATTTAATCTGAAGCCTTTCGTCGTCTCCCGACGTGTTATGTGATGTAAGAATCCCGTAGGTGATTGTATTTTTTGCCGCTTCCTCCTTGGAAACCGCTCTGCCGCACTTTGCCGCAAGCTCCTGCGCTGCGCCGCCGTTATCCTCCACAAGCTCGGTTCCGTTGATAAGATAAGCGCCTTTTTCGCTTAATTTGACCATTGTCTGTCCTCCTGCTATAATATTTCTATGAAAAATATTACCCCATACACGGGAAAAAATCAATACATTCATTCGGAGGTATATCTATGATTCGCGCGGTATGCAAAAACGATTTGGAAGAATGTGTAAAGGTTATCCGAAACAGCTTTAAAACAGTTGCGGACGAATTCGGCTTCACCGAGGAAAACGCGCTGCTCCGTGATGAACATCGGAATCGTGGAGGAAAATATCAGGCTGAGAAAATGGTACGAAGATAACGGCGCGGAGCACATACGGACTGAAAAATATGATTTTTTTCCTTTTACCTGCGGATATATGAAAAAGTACTTGTAAAGCGTTAAAAGATAATTCCGGGAAATTTGCGAAAAGACTTGATTTTTTTATGTTTTTTCATAATAATATTAATCATAATTCGAGGGTATAAAAATATGGAATATAACGAATTACCGGAACGGTTAGAAAGAAACGTAATTTATGAAAGCGATTATGTCTCCTTATATGCCGACAAGGTGAGACTGCCAAACGGATATATCATAGAAAAATATCACCAAGTCCACTATCCCCATGAAGCTGTGAGCATTGTTGTATTCAATGAAAACAACGAAGTTCTGCTGATTCAGTCCAAGCGGTATACGGTAATGCGTTTGGAATGGGAGATTCCGGCGGGCCGTGTTGAAGCCGGAGAATCAAAGGAAGACGCCGCTCGCAGAGAGTGCATTGAAGAAACAGGGTGTACGGTTAAAGATTTAAAGTTCTTATGCTCTCAGAATCCGGCGAACGGAATGTCCGACTGTGTATGCCATGTTTTTGCGGCAAGGGTCGATACGGAATCCATGAGCTTTGATGAAAATGAAGTGAAAGCGAAAAAGTGGGTTTCAAGAGACAGCGTACTGGAAATGTTGAGAAATAACGAAACAAAAGACGGGGTTGCTATTCTGGCGCTGCTTTTTGCTTTTGAATTTTATAAATAACTGCCAAATATACAGGAGGTTTACGATGGCAAATAAAAAAGAATTTACTTTCCGTTCACGGGACGGCATAAATACCTGCTACGCTTACTCATGGGCTCCCGAGGACGGCAGAATCAGAGGGGTTTTCCAGATAATCCACGGAATGGTCGAATATGTTCAAAGATACGATGCATTTGCAGAGTTTCTTGCATCGCACGGATTCCTTGTTGTGGGCGAGGATCATCTCGGACACGGAAAAACAGCCGCCACCGAAAAGGATTTGGGGTATTTTTGTCCTAACGACCCCGAAACCGTGCTTGTGCGGAACGCCCACCGCCTCAAAAAAATAATTCAGGAGCAGAATCCCGGAGTTCCTTATTTCATAATGGGACACAGCATGGGCTCGTTTATTTTCCGCAAATACCTCACTATGTACGGAAGCGGAATCGACGGCGCAATCGTTATGGGAACCGGCGTTATGCCCGCGTTCGTAACGGGTTTCGGCGTATTTCTGACCAACTTCCAGAAACTATTTTTCGGCGACAGGCATGTAAGCAAGCTCATAACCAAAATCGCCTTCGGCGGCTATAACAAAAAAATCCCCGATTTCCGCACCGACAGCGACTGGCTCACCCGCGACGAGGACATTGTGGACGCCTATGTAAAGGACCCTCTGTGCAGCTTCAAATTCTCGCTGAACGCATACCGGACGCTATTTAAAATACTCGGATATGTATGCAAGGAAAAAAATCTCACCACAATTCCCAAAACGCTTCCGATTTTCGTGGTTGCGGGAACCGCCGACCCCGTCGGCAATTACGGCAAGGGTCCGACGGCAGTGTACGAGCAATACAAGCGCCTCGGCATAAATGACGTAACACTCAAACTTTACGAGGGCTACAGGCACGAAATTCTCAACGAAATCGGCAAGGAGGAGCCCTTCAACGATATTCTTAACTGGCTTGACGGGCATTGCGCGAAAGAAAGCGCCTGAAATCAATAACGACAACGATTGCGCATAAAATCCATATCGCGGGCTCAAGAAAGCAGATTCCGATATAACCGAGCGCCGGAGCGATAAAAAACGCCGCCGCGAATTTGCCCGCAAGCTCTATAGCGCTTCCGCAGATTGGGACAATTTTACGTCCCAATCCCTGAAGGGAGCTTCGCAAAATAAGCAGTATGTTAAGCACGAAAAAAAACGGAAGATTAATTCTTATGTATTTTACCGCGGTATCTATGACAAAACCGTTTCCGCTTCCCGTCAATGCTTTCACTACGGGTCTTGCGATTTTATACGCACAGATTACCGAAATAACACTCCAAACAAAACCGATTGCCATAGAGGTAAGTATTCCTTTTTTTACTCTCCCTATATTTCCCGCTCCGTAATTCTGGCTTGCAAAAGTCGAAGCGGAAAGGCTCACCGTTCCCAATACCAGCATAAATATATCGCCGAACTTCCGCGCCGCCGTGTGCGCCGTTACCGTCTCCTTGCCGAGCGAATTAACGGCATTCTGCATCGCCACCGAGCCTATTGAAACCACCGCAAGCATCAATCCCATCGAAAGGCCCGTTAAAGCCAGATCCCCGAGAAGCGTTTTGTCCGGTCTGACGCTCGACCTCTCAAATTTAAGAACCGTGAATTTTCTGCTCACGGCAAGCACGCACAGCACAACTGACACGCCCTGCGCTATAACCGTCGCGTATCCGGCTCCCGCAACTCCAAGCCCGAAATATTTTACAAAAATAATATCCAGAATCACGTTCAGTACTGTTGCGATTACAAGAAAATAAAGCGGAATCCTGCTGTTTCCGATTGCCCTAAACATTCCCGCAAACATATTGTAAAACATTGTAACCGCCGCAAAAAGCAGTATAACCCTCAGATAATTTTCGGTATCATCTATGATTTCAGACGGCGTATTTAAAAAAGCAAGCAGCGGTCTGATTCCTATCATGCTGAAAACAGTGAGTACAACGGAAATTCCCGCGGTCAGAAGATATGAAAAAGTAATTGCCCTCTTCATTTTCACGGTATCGCCCGCACCGTAGAAGCGCGCGATAACCACCGAAAAGCCGTTGGTCATTCCATTTGCGAAGCTGATTACCAGACTGTACACCGGCGCCGCCGCGCCCACCGCCGCCAGCTTATCGTCACCCAAAAGGTTCCCGATTACCGCCGTATCCACGATATTATAGCATTGCTGAAAAATATTCCCTATCAGTATTGGAAACGCAAAAAACAAAAGAGCCTTAAGTATGCTTCCCTCTGTCATTGAATTTTCTTTTGTTTTAATTCCTGCCTTCATCAAGGCGCTCCTCCCGCCGCTGCCATACGGCGTCAAAATTCTCTCCGGTTTGCCAAGGGTTCATTATAGCACACTCCCTTCCGTTGTCAATCTTGATTTTTATTTGACTTTATAAGCAAAAAAATGGCATAATTCTCAGCTTTTGGGACATACTCAAAGCATACCCGCAAAACCGGGATTTATCTGATTTAGTTTAAGGAGCGCCAAAACTATGGATATTGCTTTTTTCGGAACAAAACCCTATGACAAGCTGTGGTTTGAGCCTTTAAGCAAGGAATACAGCTGCCATATACATTTTATTGAAGCCAAAATGAATTCCGACACCGTTGTGCTTGCGGAGGGCAGCAACGCAGTCTGTATTTTCGTAAACGATTATGTGACGGAGGAGGTTGCACAGCGCCTGTCTTCCATGGGCATCAAGCTCATTCTCTTAAGATGCGCCGGCTTCAACAACGTAGATTTATCCGCAACCAAGGAGCTCGGAATCACGGTTCTGCGTGTCCCCAGCTATTCTCCGGCAGCCGTCGCCGAATTTTCAATGGCGTCAATACTCGCGGTAAACCGCCAGCTCCACCGCGCCTACAACCGCACCCGCGACTTCAATATGAGTATCAACGGTCTCATGGGGCGCGATATGAACTGCAAAACCGCCGGAGTAATCGGAACCGGCAAAATCGGCCAGTGCATGATTGACATTTTCAACGGCTTCCATATGAAAGTGCTGGCATATGACGTGTATCCCAACGAAAACCTCGATGCGGTGTACGTTCCTTTGGACGAGCTTTTTGAAAAATCGGATTTCATATCGCTTCACTGTCCGCTGACAAAGGACACCTACCATATAATAAACGGCAATTCCATTGCCCGTATGCGCCCCGGAGTAATAATCTCAAACACCTCACGCGGCTCCCTGATTGACTCCAACGCCCTTCTGGACGGGCTTAAGGAAGGAAAAATAGGCGGCGTGGCGCTTGACGTGTACGAGGAGGAGGAAGGAATTTTCTATGAGGACGTGTCCGGCAAAATAATTCAGGACGATGTGCTTTCCCGCCTCTCCACCTTCCCCAACGTGCTGATTACCTCCCACATGGGCTTCTTTACGCGGGAAGCAATGCAGGCAATCGCCATAGAAACTCTGGAAAACGCCTTCGCCTACGAAAACGGAATGAAGCTGATTAATATAGTGCAGTAAGTAAAAGCTCGGTACACAGCCGAGCTTTTTGCATGGTTTATTCAATTATTCCATTAACTATTACGCAAATTTCACCAAATACCTTTTCCATCACCAAGTAAAATATTCTTTATGTTTTCGTCTATTTCTCTTTCAGGTAAGCCTTGTTGAATGAGCGGCTGAATAACTTCACGGCTCTCTCTTGTATGGGGAAGTTCAGACGCAAGTCTGTCCGCTTTATCCTCATATCCTGCTTTCAAATACAGAAAACACAGAGCTGCGCGCATAGTAGCTTTTTGTTTCTCATTGATTGAGACAGGCAAGCCTCTTTCCGTTAATTCGATAGCTTCCTCTGTATTTCCCTTTAACGCCAGTACACTCGCCAGCCCAAGAATCATCCCCGGCTTATTCGGATAAATCAACAATGCATCCCGATATATTTTTTCGGCAGAATCATAATCTCCCTTTCGCTGACACTCAACAGCCCTTTTATGAATGTTATATCGCGTTGCTTTTGCACGAATCACATCCATTCCAACTAACAAATCAATACTTGTTTCAAATATGTTTGCCAGTGCCGGCAAAAGCGTAATATCCGGATAAGATTCACCGCGCTCCCATTTTGAAACGCTTTGCGGTGTAATCATTAAATACTTCGCAACATCCTCCTGTGTAAGATTTTTCAAAATACGGTATTTCTTTAAATTTTCCGATAAATACAGCATATCGCCCTCCCGATAACTTATTATAGTAAAATCCGTTTCTGATTCCATAATGAAATCATACCATGGGCACCTGCAAATTCAATAACGCAATAGTTGTCTTTCATTCAACCGTATCCATATATGCTCAAGTTTCTGACCTTTCTCGATAAGAGAAACCGTAAGAAAAAGTAAAAATGCCTCTCCTGTCTAGCCCACAGGAGAGGCTGTGTCCGTAAGGACGATCTAACCTTTTTGGGAGGCTCCACTTTGGAGTGGGTACTCTTCTTATGTTTAATATAGCACAAGATATATTAAAACTCAACATTTATTTTCTCATTATCACAATACTGTATTTATTTACCCTCCAGCAGCCGCCGCTGCCTGCTTAAACGCTCTTTTACAAGCCCGAGAAAGTCTTCGCTGCCGACAACCTTAAGCATCGGACCGAAGGAAAGCACCTCGATGAGCAGCTCGGTTTCGGTTCTTTTATTATAGTAGATAAGGCATTCGTATGTATCGCCGTCGATTTTTCTCGTTCTCTTGTCATAATTGGCAAACTGAAGCATGGCACGTTCAAGAACGTTGCGCTTGTTATTTATTATGACGCGCGCAGGCTCTTTGTAATAGGAATGACAAAGCGCGCGGTTTATGTTGGGTATGTGCTCCGCCGTTTCCCCGGACGGGATAATTTGTGTTATGCGGTTAAGATTCAGCATTTCGACTCTCGGATTCCGTAACGCACGTCTGTCAACCGCCAGAAGACGGAAGCGGTCATTTTTAATCGAATACTCCAGACGGCAGGGCAGATAATTATGGTGAACCCGTTGCCCGGTACGCGATTCGTAATCAATATCAAGATACTCACGGTTTTTAATACCCTGAATAAGTGCCTGAAAATGCTTTCTGTACTTGGGGTCGGTGTAGTCGTCCTTATCGGCAAAGCGGTCATAATAATAAAAATCGTCGGACGTATAAAGCGGCTCCACTTCGCCGAGCGCGGCGTTTATGCCGTCGATTTCATCATCGTCAAGAAAAAGACGGATTTTGTCGTCGGTCAGAATCGCTTTGAGATAGGATTTCTGCAAATCGGTAAGCGGAACATAGAAATCCGTGGACAGTCTTGATTTGAAAACGCTTGCGCCGTCTTTTTCATAAAAGCCCCATTCGCCGTCTGTAAGCTTGGGGAAAAGATAGAAAAGACTCTCCTCAAACCCGCTGTCCTTAATGCGAAAATCCAGCTCGTTTTTGGATATGCGGTCCTTCTTTTCAATCAGCGACTTTATTACCTGAAAATAGCAGTTATATACCTCCGAAAAGATTTCGGACATATGCTCTCCCCCTTTTAGTCAAAATACAGCTTATATGTTTCGTAGAAATCCCTCTTGAAAAGCCCGGCAAGCTTTTCGCTGTCCGATTCAACATCAATTATCCTTCCGGTAAAGCTGCGAATCCACGGAAGCATTTCGTTTGCGTCAAACACTTCGGTTTCGTATGTAAAGGTATCCGGAGCAATCCGTGAAAGAACGCCGCCCTTTCCCTCGCGCTTAAAACGGTTAATAATATGTTCCTCGGTTTTTTCATTGATATTCACGGTCAGCTTTACACGCTCCGTACGCGTACGGCTTTCATTCTGAAAAGAAACGCCCCACGCCCTTTCTTTATTTCTGTACAAATCCTCTCTTATATCCTTATAGCCGGGGCATTTTTCCTGAAGCTTAACCTCCTTTACGGCGTCAAGACGGAAACAGCTAAATTTCTTTTTTTCCGTAATATAAAAACAGACATAACGCCGACCGGTGCGCGTGCTTATAAATATTTTGAGCGGAACACCGCCCTGCTCCTGAAAATTTTCGTTTTTGGAGCTTTTCAGCTTTACAATAACCGCTCTTTCGTCATGCATGGCGCGGAGTATGTCAAGAAGCACCTCGTCCTCCAGCGTATGCACAAAAAAGCTGTGCTTCACCCGAAAAACGTCATTTTTAAAACCAAGATTTTCCATTACGGTATTTCCGAGTATTCCGACAGGAGCACTAAGCTGGTAAAGCTTCACGGCCTCCGCCAGTGCGGGGAAACGTGAAAAAATTTCGCGCGGCGAAGCGTTAAGGCTGTACAAAACCTCCCTGCCGCTCTTTGATTTTATCAATATCCCCTCCGCCGCATATTCGTTGCATTTGCGTCTTATCGTCTGAGCGTCAAAAAACACGCCGTATTTATCAAGAATCCCGTCCGTTATCCCGTCGGCGGTCTTTTCGTTTTCCTTAAGAAGATAATCGATTATGTAAAAATGCAGCATAATGTCATTGTCGGTAAAGCTTTTTGCCTTCCAGACCTGATACAGCGGATTTGTGTCAAGCAGATTGCTGTCGATTGAAAGATATATATTTTTACCCTTTTCCGTATAATCCTGCTTTACATAGCCCGCAAGCCAGCTTTCAAGCCTGCGCCGCTCGTTATCGTATGTGCGTCCGCTCCAGCCTGAGAATTCATCACGGGTTTTAAAGCCGTACACAAAAAAATCCCGCACATATTCACGGCTCTTTGAAAAGGACTTTATAAGCTCACTGAATTCCGACATACCTGCCTCCGATTTGAAGAAACTCTTTTAAATGATTATACCTTGACAACTAACCTCGGCTACGCCTCGCTAAGGTGTCAGGTATATATTCATACTAAGCTCGTTAAAACCTCGCTAAGTATTCATATTATATCATATGTTTTTAAGCTCGCAACTTTTTTGAAATGATAAAAATTTCCAGTTGTCATATTATGTATTCAGACAAAGGAAAACAAAGGTAAGGCGCTGTCGTATAGCTCAGTCGGTAGAGCGCAAAAAACAGGTCTTGACAAAGACCTTAACAGCAACTTAAGCACATTAAAAGTGGTTGTCGCGGGTTCGAATCCCGCTGCGCCTGCCCTTACCGATGTTTTCCGGCGTCATATGAAATGCGAAGTAGCTCAGCGGATAGAGCACCATATGAAAAACAAGCCTTGACAAAGGCTTTAACAGCAACACTCAGGGACGTGGCGGTCATGGGTTCAAATCCCATCTTCGCAATTTGCGCAAAATTATTTCAGTACGGAGGTTGAATATCATGAGTTTTATGGAAAAACTGAACAATACACTGAACAACAGAACAAAACTGACCGAAAACGGCGCGCTTGGCTGCGAAACAAGCGGCAAGGCGCTTGTGGATCTGAATTTTTCCGTTTCGTCGCTTCGCAGCAAGAGCGAAAAGGAAATTATCAGGCTTTTTATCCGCGCTTTTTACGAGGACAGAGTGCTTGCGGTCAAATGGCTTTTCTTCCTGCGCGATGTCAGGGGCGGTCTGGGCGAAAGAAGATCCTTCCGCATTATAATAAGGTACATGGCAAGAAGCTTTCCCGACACGGTAAACGCACTTGTGCCGATAATGGCGGAGTACGGCCGTTTCGACGACCTACTGTGTCTGCTTGGCTCTCCCGCCGAAGAAAAGGTGATGAGCACACTTAAGGCACAGCTTTACGAGGATATTGAAAATATGCAGAACGGCATGAGCGTTTCTCTCTGCGCAAAGTGGATGCCGAGCGCCAACGCTTCCTCTGAGGAATCCGCGAAAACGGCGGCAAAGCTGCAAAGCTTTTTCGGACTTACCGCAAAGGAATACCGCAAGCTGCTTTCCGCTCTGCGAGCGTACCTGAACGTGACCGAAACTTATATGAGCGCCAGTCGTTGGAGCGAAATCGACTATACGGCAGTTTCCTCAAGGGCAAACATTATTTACCGCAACGCTTTTCTGCTTCACGACGAAGAAAGAAGGAAAGCGTACCTTGACGCCGCGCAAAATAACGAAGCAAGAATTCACGCGGGCGTGCTGATGCCCCACGAAATTGCAGTGCAGTATACCTCAAGAAACCCTTACAGTCTTAAGATAAACGCCAAGGATGCGGCTCTTGAAGCTCTCTGGCAGAATCTGTCCGATACGGTTTCGGGTGCGGAAAACGTTCTGTGCGTCGTGGACGGCTCGGGCAGTATGCTTTGTCAGGTGGGCGGCGGCACTACCGCGCTTCATGTTTCAAATGCGCTCGGAATTTATTTTGCAGAACGCCTGAGCGGCGCGTACCGAAACAAGTTCATCACGTTTTCAAGCAGCCCGAAGTATGTGGACATATCCTCGTGCAGAACGCTTAAGGAAAAGCTTGAGCTTGCGTTTTCAAATAACGACTGCACAAACACCAATATCGAAGCGACCTTTGACCTGATACTGGAAACAGCGGTCAGAAACGGGCTTAAGCAAAACGAGCTTCCGCAGACCGTCCTCGTTATTTCCGATATGGAATTCGACTCGGCGATGTTCAGAACCAAGCCCGAGGCTTTGTTTAATACAATACGAAATAAGTTCCTGCGCCGCGGCTACATAATGCCGAAGCTGGTATTCTGGAATGTGAACAGCAGAACGGGTGTGGTTCCGGTTCGCGAAAACAGGCTCGGAGTGGGACTTGTCAGCGGATTTTCAGTCAATGTATGCCATATGGTTCTCTCAAACGAGCTTGACCCGTATGCGTGCCTGAAGAAAATTCTTGACGGAGAAAGATACAGAAAGGTGGAAAATTGCATATGTTAGTAATTTTTAATGATAAAACAAAATTTCCTGTTAAAACATGGCTTTCGGGCATGGATAGGCTGGAGGAGTCCTGTCTTGAACAGGCTTACAATCTCTCAAACCTTCCTTTTATCCACAAATGGGTATGCCTTATGCCCGATACTCACACCGGAATGGGTATGCCTATCGGCGGCGTGATTGCCGCAAAGGACGTTATTATTCCCAACGCGGTGGGCGTGGACATCGGCTGCGGCATGGTTTTTACGGCAACAAATATAAAGCTTGACGCAATAAAGGATATTACGGTCGGCACCTCGACAATAATACAGTCCATGATCGGCGGCATCATGCGTGCCATACCGGTAGGCTTTGAAAGCTATAAGGAAAAACAGAAATCCGAGGTGCTTGATACCGCACTTGAAAGCATGGATAAATACAATGACAACCCGGAGCTTACGCACCTGATTGACGAGGGCTATTTTCAGGTGGGAACTCTCGGCGGCGGCAATCACTTTATTGAGCTTCAGGAGGACGGAGACGGTTATCTTTGCATTATGATACATTCGGGAAGCCGTCACCTCGGAAAGGAAATCTGCGACTGTTTTCACAAAAAGGCGCGTGAGCTTAACAGGAAATGGTACAGCGAAGTGCCCGACGGGGCAAGACTGGCGTTCCTTCCCGTTGATACAAACGAGGGAAAACAGTATCTTAACTGGATGAATCTCGCAATGGATTACGCCTTTGAAAACAGGGAGCGTATGCTTGAAAAAACCTGCGCCGTAGTCAGGGAGCATATAGAAAAATACGCCGGACTTTCCGTGGAATTTACCGACAAAATCAACTGCCACCACAACTACGCCGCCCTCGAAAACCACTACGGCGCAAACGTATGGGTTCACAGAAAGGGCGCGACAAGAGTACGCGCAGGCGAGCTCGCCGTTATCCCCGGCGCAATGGGCTCCTACAGCTATGTCGTAGAAGGCAGGGGAAACGAGGAATCCTTCTGCACCTCCTCGCACGGGGCGGGAAGAGCTTACTCAAGAAGCGGCGCAATGCAGGCGTTCACGACGGAGCAGGTTATTGTAGATTTAAAGGAACAGGGAGTTGTCCTCGGCAAAAGAAAAAAGAACGACGTCGCGGAGGAATGCCGTTTCGCCTACAAGGACATTGACGAGGTTATGGCACAGCAGACCGATATTGTAACGCCGATAAGAAAGCTGAAAACGGTGGGCGTAGTAAAGGGGTAGCCAAAGGCTGCCCCCTTTAATCATTCTGAAAGTCGGCGCGACAGGATTTGAACCTGCGACCTCTGCGTCCCGAACGCAGCGCTCTACCAAACTGAGCCACGCGCCGATGTAAAAAAATTTGCTTTTTAGCAACAACACGGTGTAACCTGACGGTTACACCGTATTAAGTCGATGCGACAGGATTTGAACCTGCGGCCTCTACGTCCCTAACGTAGCGCTCTACCAAGCTGAGCCACGCATCGCCACTGCATTGACTATTCTACAATATCTTTGACAACTTTGCAAGCAGTTTTTTAAAAAATTTTACTGTCTTTCGTCAATATCCGTGTAATCCGTATGATGCCCGACATATTTGTAGGCGGGGCGGATTATTTTACCGTTATTCACAAGCTCCTCCAAGCGGTGCGCGCACCAGCCGGAGATTCTCGATATGGCAAAAATAGGCGTGAACAGCTCCTCGGGTATTCCGAGCATGGTATATACGAAACCGCTGTAAAAATCCACGTTGGCGCAGATTGGCTTCAGCGTGTTACGCGACTTTGTGACAAGCTCCTTGGCGATTCTTTCAATCCTGTCAAAAAGCTCAAACTCCTTCACAAGTCCTTTTTCCTCGGAAAGCTTCTTTGCGTATTTTTTAAGAATAACGGCACGCGGGTCGGAAATCGTGTAAACCGCGTGACCTACGCCGTATATAAGTCCTGCCTTATCAAAAACCTCTTTGTTAAGGATTTTCTGCAGATACGCCCTTAATTCCTCCTCATTCTCCCAGTCGGAAACATTGCGCATAATATCGTCAAACATCTGCTTGACCTTAAGATTGGCTCCGCCGTGACGCGGTCCCTTAAGCGAGGCAACCGAGGCCGCAACCGTCGAATATGTATCGGTTCCCGAAGAGGTAACAACATGAGTTGTAAAGGTGGAGTTATTACCGCCTCCGTGCTCCGCGTGAATCACAAGCGCAACATCAAGCACCTTTGCCTCAAGCTCCGTATACTTGCCGTCAGGACGCAGCATACGAAGAATATTCTCGGCAGTCGAGCATTCGGGGTCTGGATTGCGGATTATCAGAACGTCATCCATCTTAAAATGCATATACGACTGATACGAAAAAACCGACATAACCGGAAGCTTTGCGATAAGCTGCAAAGACTGCCTCAGCACGTTCGCAACTGAAATATCCTCAGCCTTCTCGTCATAAGAATAAAGCGTCACGATGCTTTTTTGCAGCGCGTTCATAATATTGCTGCTCGGAGCCTTCATTATAACATCGCGGACAAAATGCCCCGAAAGCTCCCTTAAGCCCCCGAGAATTCCGATAAACTGATTTAACTGCTGCTTTGTAGGCAGCGCGCCGAACAGCAGCAGGTATGTAACCTCTTCAAAAACAAAGCGTCTGCTGTCGCCCCTGCCTATCAAATCCATTACGTCAATGCCCTGAAAATACAGCCGTCCGTCGCAGGGTACACGCTTCCCGTCCACATTGGCAAATCCCACAACGTCCGAAATCTCCGTAAGTCCGGTAAGCACGCCCTTTCCGTTGCTCTCGCGAAGACCTCTTTTAACGTCGTATTCCGTATATAAATTCAAATCAATAGCGCCGGAAGCCATGCAGTATTTAACAAGCTCTTCAAATTCGCTGTCCAATTCCGGATTAAGCTCCATCATTTCTTTATTGTTCATGGCTTTCCCTCCCGCTTTAATATGCATAATTATTCACTGTATACAAACCAATTACCTTACATTCTACAACATAGGCTATAATCAGTCAAGAAAAAGCTCGTTCACGTAATTGTTGTGATACATATCAATCATCGCAAAATATCTCTCATGCTCGCGCCAGCCCTGGTCCACCGAACCCTCGCCGTAATATACAATCTGAGCGTCAGGGTAGGTCTGCCGCAAGAGTTCATAGTCCTCCTCCGTCAGCAGCGTATGCTCAAGATACAGCCGCTCTATCTTCGGAAGCTTCATAAGATACTCGACCTCGCTTATCGGATTATAGCTTATGTTCAAATCCACAAGATTAGGAAGGTCGTACAAAAAGCTTATATCCGACACCGAGCCGACAAAAAACTCCAGATACCGCAGCTCCGGCGTATATCTGAGCCATGACAAATCCGAAATATACACATCGTCATACCCCTCAACCCTGTTGTCAACGAGAATGAGTATTCTGAGCTTCGGCATGTACTGTAAAAAAGAAATATCCGTAACCCTGTTGTGCCCCAAATCTAGCGCCACCATATCGGTGCAGTATTTTAAAACCTTCACGTCGTCGTTGGTCAGCCTGTAGGTTATCGTTCCGTCCTTAAGCGTGGAAAAAGCGACGCAGTCCGTCCTTATCGTCCACAGCCCCAAGGTCACCTTCCACACAAATTTGACATCGGGAAAGCGCTTTGTAAGCTCCTCCATAGTTTCGTTGCTCAGCCCGCAGTCGCACATATCAATCTTGTTAAGCATCGTAAGCTTTGTAAGACGGTCAATCAGATAATCCAAATCGTCAACGGCAGTTCCGGAAATATCTATTTGCTGCGTATCATACGGATAAACCGTTCCGTACAGCTCGACATCCTCACCCGCGGTCGGCTCCTCTGTCATCGCCTCGGTTTCCGCCTCCGTGCCGACCGGCTTATCGCCGTATCCTCCGACAAACCCGAATGTCGTGGACTTTTCCGCATTCTCCGAAGAAAGGCTTTCCGCGCCGTTTTTCTTTTCGGAATCAAAAAGCTTTATGAGAACCGTCAGCAATATGATAAGCACACCCACCAAAATTATCAGAATTCCCGTTTTCCTGTGCATTGCCGCTAACCTCCGTTACTGTCTGAGCACAAAATAATTCAGATACCACTGTCCGTCGATTTTATGAAAAAGCATACGGTAATTGAAGGTTTCCTCTCCCGATTCCATAGCTCCCTCTTCATATTTATAAATTTTCCCGTAATAGCTGCACGCAAAAAGACTGTCTCCGTACTGTACGCAGTCCGACACACTCTGTTCAAGAATATCCACTGTATCGGGCGTCCATCCCCATATAATCGAAGCCTGAACGTCAGCCACCACCGCGTAAGCGTCCGAACCGTATTCAAGATACGCTGCCGCCTCCGCAAAGGTTTTTTTATTGTAAATATTGTATATATACGCGTTTATGGTATCAAATACACGCTGCTCAACACCTGCCCGGAACTCTTCGTCAAGCCTTGCGGTATAATCGTAAAGCCCCTCGCCGTTTACGGCAGGTTCAAGTACGGCCCCGTCCGCATCGGTTACCGTAAGCTCCGGTTCGCCGATAACGCCCTCAATTCTGTACATATCGCCCTGTGAAACCGCGCCGCCGAGAGAAAGCGCTTTTTCAAGCACGGGGTCTTTCACATCCTCTTTATCGCACAGATTTTCCGCACCGAGAAGTATGCCGTCAAATATGACGGAGGCTCCGGCCGGCACCTTTACGGTAATATCTCGATAATCTATAACATCCGTGTCAAACGCCATTTCTTTAAGCTGCCATTTGTGATAGCCGAACTCGTCGTTTTTGCCCTCCGGCTTAAGCGAAATAACCGCCACTCTCGTGCTGCCCGAATAAATATCGTATACGGGAAGAGCCTTTTTGAATTTTTCGCTGCGCTCATAGCGCGCGGGGGAATTTTTTATAAGCTCCGCAAAATAGCGCGCGTGCCTTCCTTCATAGTCAAGGCTGCCCTCACCGTTTAAACCATAGGTATGTATATATGACAAAAAAGCGTCCTCGTCCAGCCCCTTTACAAATTCCGATACATAAATATCGGGATTGCCCTGCGCCTCTGCGCGGTCATAGCGTTCCTGATATTTTTTAAGACTGTTCCACAAAACGGCACATACAACAATTATTGCAACGGCAAGAATTCCTACATATACCTTAAGAAAAATACCGAAGCTTCTGCTGCCTGCCGACTTTTTCTTATTTTTCTTCTGCTCCATTTAATCCACCGCCGATCTTACGACTATCGCCGTAGGAACTCCCCTCGCACCGTATATCGAGGAAATTTCGTTGCATATCTCACCGTCATAGTACAGCACCGTCGAACCGCCGCCGTCAAGATTGGCGGCGTTGACCGCTCCGAAATCAAGCATTACGTTTATAAGGTCATTCATTGAAGCCCCGAGACTGTGCGTCTGCCGTCCGTCTATTATAAGCATGAGCACCCCACCGTCTGCGCGCTGACCTATGGCGGTTCTCGGATTCAGTCCGCCGCCCATTCCCGTGACCTCAAGCGGCTCTCCGTTCATTATCAGGAAAGGCCCGAACGAAACCGCGTCCCTTATTCCTCTGTCAATCGCCTGCTGTCCCGTCATGTTTCCGATTACAAAAACATTATTTGAATCAAATCCAATCAGATTGTACGACTCCGTAAGACTTCCGTATTTAAGCTGTCCCTCGGACATAACTATCCCAAGCGGCGTACCGCCGTTTCCGACGCCGCCTATATCCTCAAAGCCGCCCGCGTTGGTCGCCGCTATCGCTCCGTATTTCTCGCATATCGCAGGCACGTTTATTCCCGCCTCGCCCTGATAATCTCCCGACGTACCGACAAACACTCTGGAGGGGTCGGGCACCACAAGCATGGTTCCGGCAAAGGTTGAGCCTGACACCTTATAAAAGGCTATTCCGTTTTCCTCAAGGTACGGCTTAATCCCTTCCTTTTCCAAATCATCGGGAACCGACGGCTTATCGCCGCCCGGTTTATTTTCAAACTGAATAAGACTTGTATCCGATACTCCGTCTATATCCACAACGGAATTGGCATCCTCTATCGCCTTAATCTGCGCCTTTGTACAGACCATATTTGCAAGGAATCCCCCAACGCTCGTTTCTCGTACCGAAAGTACGAACAAATCCCTTGCCACAACCGAAGGCCCGTGCGTGCACACAAGCATCACCGCGTAAATTCCGACTACCGCCATTCCGATGGTTACCCCAAGGACCGCAAACATTCTGCCTATGATTTTTGAAACCGCGGGCTTCTTTTTCTTGTTTTTTCTCCTTATTCTGACCAGTTCCTCATCCATATATCTATACGTCCTCCTTTCTGACAGCCTCCTCGTATAAGAGCCTGCGCCTGCTGCCTATTGCCAGCGGCAGAATCAGCATTACCGCCTTAAATACATTATCCGCAATCATGCAGTACCATACTCCCTTTAAATCAGCATTCCACAGGTTTATGCTGAGAAATGTCATAAAAATTCTCACGCCCCACATTCCGAGACTCTCGATTATAAAAGCGTATTTCGTGCGCCCCAGTCCGTACAGAATCCCTTCGCTCACTATCATCAATCCGAAAAACGGCTCCGAAAACGCGACAAGCCTTAACATTCTCGCTCCGAGCGCCGCAGCATTCGGGCTGTTTGTCATAAGGCGCATCAGCGGGTGCGCTACCCAGAACAAAATCACTCCGCTCGCAACCATCATTCCCATAGTTACAAAAACGCTCAGATAGCTTATGTCGGACAGCTTCTGCCTGTCGCCCTCGCCCCTTGCGATTCCGACCAACGCCGAAGTCGCCGTCCTCAATCCGTAGCCCGGAATATAAAAAATCGTTTCCGCCGTAACCGCAATGGAATGCGCCGCGAAAACCGTCGTTCCCATTCCCGAAACAAGCCTTGCAAAAACAACATATCCAAAGCAGGATACCACACCCGTTCCGAGTACGGGCAGACTGACTTTAACACACTCGGCAATCAGCCCCTTATCAATGCGCCACTCCTTGAAGTGCCAGCCAAGATGCTTATTACGCCTGTATACGGCAAACATGAGCGTACCCGACAGGATATATGAAATTGCGGATGCAAGCGCCGCTCCCGTAACGCCGAGCTTCAGCGCATATATGAGCAGATAATTCAGTCCGGCGTTGACTGCATTTGCCGCAAGATTAACCAGCATCGGCGTTCTGGTATCCTTTGTCGCCCTTATCGCCGCCCCGAGAATCATGGATGCCGACCTGAAAATCATCGGCGCGCTTATTATGAAAAAATACCGTGCCGCCTCTTTTTGTATATCCGGCTCCGCTCCCATCCAGACCGGGATATACGGGCTTAAAATCATTGAAACGCCGCCAATCAGCACGCCGCAGATTCCCGTCATCAGAAAGACCTGCTGGGAAAGCCTTTTCATAAGCTTTCCGTCCTTTGCCCCGTAAGCCTTGGAAATCAGCGCAAGCGCCCCGACTCCTATGGAGCTTGGGACGCTGTTTACCAGCCATGTCACCGTCGCCGTAACGCTTACCGCCGCCGTCGCCTGCTCTCCCAGATGCCCGACCATGGCGGTATCGACATACTGGAGAAGCGTTGCCAGAACCTCCTCAACAATCGTCGGTATCGACATAAAAATCAGCGTCCGCAGAATTTCCTTAAGATTCCGTTCGTAGGGTCTGTAATTATATAATTTTCCGCAATTCCCTTCCTGCGTCTTAGCTAACGGCTTTTTTTCCATAAGAATACATACCAAATTTCCGATAAAAATTTCCGGCTCACTGCATAAACGGTGTCGCAAAGGAGCCGTAATACGATACGGGTTCGTTCCCCGCCTTAAGATGCGCCGTACATCCGACAAGCTGGCA
Organism: Butyrivibrio sp.; assembly: GCA_014799955.1. Classification (GTDB taxonomy): domain Bacteria; phylum Bacillota; class Clostridia; order Lachnospirales; family Lachnospiraceae; genus Eshraghiella. Next base: position 35,611 of record JAAVHB010000023.1, read on the forward strand.
TCTGAAATACGCCTTTCCCGGAACACGTTCCTCCGACGTCACCACTGTAACCGATGAGGTCGGCATAAAAAATCCATGCCAGATTGTGCACGGCGACGCGTTTATCAGATGTGCAATCAGTAACGACATTATTCCGAGATGGCAGAAAAACACAAGAGTGGTTCCGTCCGATTTGTCGTTCTTGTAATGCTCAAGAGTATTGCCGTCGTATTTCATAAATTCGCTAGTCGATACATGCTCCTTCGGCGAATCATAGCACAGACCGTTCCGTTTGTAGTCGTACCGCTCAAGCAGCCTGTCAAACTCGCCGCATACTCTGTCGTACTCTTTCCTGATATTTCCGCTTTTCATTATTTCGGTGTCGCCCCACTTGTCCAAATCAAAAAGCAGAGGATTGCCGCTTAAGTATTCGGGGGAAAAATCCCTGCAAAGCTTTTTGCCCCCGGGATTCTCATAGTCGTCCACTACAAAATTGAATTCCTCAAGCCAGTCAAGGACTACCGGAGAGCGTCCCGCCGCCTCGAAGATAAGCTTTCCCGTATCCTTTGCCCTTCCCATGGGAGAGCTGTAAAATTCGTCCGCGCGCCAGTTTTTTGCCCTGTCTGCCAAAAGCCTTGCCTCGCGCCATCCCTTTTCGGTCAGCCCGTCCACGTCGTAATCCGGTTCCGCGTGACGGACAAAAATAATCCTCATATTATTATGCTCCTAATCCGTTTGTAAATACTATTCTTTTCCGCTCCAGCAATATGTGCAAAGCTTGCTTTCGTCGATTCCTACCGCCTCTATCATATCGTCAAGCCTGTGGAAACGAAGCGAAGTAAAGTTCAGCTTTTTGCGAATGCCTTCAACCATTTTCTCATACTTCTCGGAATTGTAATCGGCATATTCGCGAAGCACCTCCTCCGACACCTCGCCGCCCTCAAGCTCGCTTATAACCTTTCTCGTAATAAGCTCCATTTCGGAGGAGCTGCGCGAGAAATTCAAAAACTTGCAGCCGAACACCAAGGGCGGGCACGCCGGACGTATGTGTACCTCTTTCGCTCCGCTTTCATACAGGAATTCCGTAGTTTCGCGAAGCTGCGTCCCCCTTACAATCGAGTCGTCAATTATAAGCAGGCTTTTGCCGTTTATCAAATCATGCACGGGCAGAAGCTTCATCTTGGCGATAAGATTTCTCTGCTTTTGTATGGTCGGCATAAAAGAGCGCGGCCATGTCGGCGTATATTTTATAAAGGGTCTGGAAAAAGGAATGCCCGATTCGTTCGCGTATCCGATAGCGTGCGCCGTTCCCGAATCCGGAACACCCGCCACAATATCGGGCTTAACATGATCCCTTTTTGCAAGAAGCTTTCCGCAGCGGTACCTCATCTGCTCGACATTTACGCCCTCATATGTAGAAGAGGGATAACCGTAGTAAATCCACAGGAAGGTGCATATTTTCATTTCCTTGCCCGGAGCGACGAGCGTCCTCGCGTGCTCGCTGTCAATAACCACAATCTCTCCCGGTCCAAGCTCTCTGTAATCTGTATAGCCGAGATTCAGATAGGAAAAGCTCTCGAACGCCGCGCAGTACGCACCCTCCTTGTGTCCGAGAACAATCGGAGTTCTTCCCATTTTATCTCTCGCACAGTATATTCCCTTGTCCGTCAGAATAAGCATGGACATTGAGCCCTCAATTATCTCCTGCGCGTACCTTATTCCGTCAATAAAATTATCCTTCTGGTTGATAATTGACGCCACCAACTCCGTCGCGTTAATCTCACCGTTGCTCATCTGGAAAAAATGCGTCTTATTTTTAAGTATCTCCGCCGTAATTTCCTCGGCGTTGTTTATTTTGCCCACCGTCGCTATCGCAAAGCTTCCGTGGTGGGAACGAACGAGAATCGGCTGCGCCTCATAGTCCGATATACAGCCTATTCCGAAGGTGCCGTGCATTGAATTGGCTTCCTTCTCAAATTTTGTACGGAAAGGTGAATTCTCAATCTTGTGTATGGATTTCTCAAATCCCGTTTCACTGTCATACACTGCAAGTCCCGCGCGTCTTGTTCCCAGATGCGAATGATAGTCTGTTCCGAAAAACAAGTCAAACACACAGTCCTCTTTTGATGCTACTCCAAAAAAACCTCCCATAACTTTCCTCCGGTATAAAAATATTATGTCATAAGCCCCGCCGCAAAGACGGGGCTTCAAGCCGTCTTAAATCTACTTTGCCGCCTCTTTTGAAGCTACCTCTTTTGCTCCGTCAATGAAATCCTCAAGACTTCCGCAGTCGTCAACTCCGTTTGAGGTCCACGCAAACAGTCCGTTCCAGCCGTTGCCGTACACGCTGGTATAGCATTCCGAGGGCGACATATCCTTGGAGCCGTTTGTATTGCTGGTCATTCCGGTTGCGGGAAACTCGCCGAGTACCGCGGGCTTGGTTCCGTCAAGTCCGAAGGTTACGGGGTCCTTATCAAACGGGAATCCGTACCACGGAGCCTCCCACTCATAGAAATGCGTAGAATAAAAATCAAGATACGCAAGCTCGCTGTCATATACACTCTGCAAATACTTATCCGAACCGAAATTTCCCGAATATTTGTCGCTGTTGTATTTTATCATGCCGAATCCGACCGTTACAAGTATATCGCTGTTCGCGTGGATTGCCGCCGCCTCTCTTGCCCAAAGCGCGCCGAGCTTATCCCACGGAATTTTGCCGCACTCGTCATTCTCGTGTATCCAGTCAGGCTCGTTGCACAAATCAATCGACCAAAGCGAATCGTACGCGTCATACCTCTTGCAGAAGGGAATAACATAATTATCCACATACGAATCCATTGCCATCTCATCGTCAAGCATTGCGCGCCACGACGCGTATTTTTTGTTTGAATCCTTGAAATGGTCAAAGGACATGAGCGTTGCCATAATATATATTCCGTTTTCCTCCGCTGCCTTGAAAAGAGAATCCAAATCCTTCCAGTGCTTCGGCATTGCCGCAACAACATATCCGTCGTCCTTTATGCTTATGCCGACGTCACCGTTACAGGAAATCCATACGCGCACGGCATTGATTCCCGCCTCATGAAGCTCGGCAAAATGACTGTTCCAGAACGAGCTGCTGAAGCTTCCTCCGAAATCGTTCCACTTATCCCACGGCGTATTTACTCCGTTCATAAATATCTTCTCGCCGTCTACCACAAAATCGGTTCCGTCCACCTCAATCTTGCCGGGAATTATCGAATTAACAGTGCTCTTATCCATTTCCTCCGGCATAAGTATAGCCGAGGTTTCGGCCTCTCCCTCTGTGGTTTCGGCAGGCACCTCGCCGTCTCCGGTCTGCTGTTCCGTTACGGCATCGGTCTTATCGACATTATCGCTGCTCTCCTCCTTGCCGCACGCAAAAAGGCCAAGGCACATAATTCCCGCCAGCAGAATGGCGGTTAATCTCTTTAAAATTTTCATTGATGCTTCTCCTCCTAACATTCCCGCGAGGCACTCTCTTCTTTGTGCCGAACGGGACTTTCATCTAATACAAACTATGTATTTTATTTCATTATAATTAATCAGGGGAACTTATGTCAAAAAAAAAACAAAAAAACAGCGGTTCGATTTCTCAAACCGCCGTATCACTTTTATCTGCCTTTACTATAGAACAACCTGACCGTCCTTCAGGCTGATAACTCTGTCGCAATGATTTGCTACATTCAAATCATGTGTTACTATAACTATGGTTTTACCCTCTTCGCTTATAGTCCTTAATAAAGCGATAATCTGCTCCGAGGTTTTTGTATCAAGCGCTCCTGTCGGCTCGTCGGCAAGAATTATCGACGGCTCGGCTGCAATTGCTCTCGCTATGGCAACTCTTTGCTTTTCGCCTCCGGATAAATCCACAACCTTTTTCTTGATCAATTCTTCAATGCCAACCAATTCGGCGATATTGTATGCCCTCCTCTTCATTTTGGAATAGCTTTGAGAGGTAAAATAAAGCGGTAACATAATATTGAACATAGCTGTCTGATGATTTACCAAAGAATAGTCCTGCATCACAAAACCAAGCTTTTTGTTCCTGAATTTCGCCTTTTCGCTTTCGGACAAGGTTTCAAGGTGGGCACCGTCTACAATGCACTCGCCCGACGTAGGAGAATCAAGTGTTCCTATAATGTTAAGAAGCGTACTTTTCCCCGAGCCGGATTTGCCGAGAATGGCGGTCATACCGCCCTTTTCTATCTCAAGATTTAATTTTTTAAGCACCGGATATATATTTTTCCCGTTCTTATAGCTTTTGGATATGTCAACGCATTTTATCATAACGAATTCCTCCTGTACAAATCTATCGGTGAAAATCCCGTAAGCATAATAATCTGCGCAATTCCCGAAACCGCAAGCATTGCCGCCGCCGAACATATGCAGATATAACATTCCTCGGATGTCAGCTTCATCGCCCAATTTGATATATCGATATTAAACAGCTCTGCCAATCCGTTAAAGTTTATTATTATCAGACAGGAAACCACACACGGAATCGCCGATACAAACAGCATGGCAATAATGCCAATAAGGCATATCCTTATTTTGTTTCCGCCGCATAAATAATAGACGGCGTAATCAGCCAGTCTGCTGTCAATAATAAGTATCGTTATGACAAGGCAGGAAAAAATAAGCACGCCCATCATTATTTTCGGTATAAGAAGCTGTCTTTTTATTTCCGCAACAGTCGTACTCAACTTATTGTCAACCGCCTCCGACACCGGAACATAATAGCCACACTCCTCAAGATACGCTCTCACACTGTCCTTTTCCGGCACCGATATTTTGTCATTATAAATAATGTAAAAATTACGGCACAGCATGGAATCTCCGTTTATATCCGGATTTTCAAAGCTGTCCGCCGATTCGCATATAGGCTCTTCACCTGCTATAACGTCCTCCGGCTCCAGCCTGTCTGTGCTTGAACTGAATGCAAGCCCATCTCGCTCCGACGTCGTACTGTAAAGGACCTTTTCAACTCCGTCAAGCTTCTCTACAATATGTATAATATTTAATGTATCTTCGGCTATAAGTGGCGCAAATCCGTACTGCATAAAATAATCCGCTTCATATATGAACGAATTTTTCAGCTTATTTATGTCCTGCATTTCATACTCATAGTAACCGTGCATAAAGCTGAGCATCAGCATTGCTAGAGCTACTACAAGCGTTTGCATTGCTATCATACCTTTGTTTTTGGTAAAAAAAACCGATATAAGCTTAATAATTTTCACTGCTCTCAATACCTCCTGAAGTCTGCCACCGAATATCTGTAGCTCCTAAAAAGATGCGGCAGTATAATAATAAACGATAACAACGAGGTAAGAGCTACAACAATAACATAATCCGCAAATGACATATGCACATTGTCATAGAAATTAATTTTTCGGAAAACAGGATAATATAATGTCAGATGCAGAATAACCGCCGTAACCGAAAGCGCCAGATTCATTATAATATGCTCAAGAAATATTATGCCTATAACCTCTCCCTTGCCCGCTCCTACAAGCATATATATTCCATCCTCTTTTTTGCTTGTTTGTATGATGTATTTTACCAAAAAACCAAACACCAGCATCATTGCAAAAAAACCGAGAGAAATCGAAATAATACCGATACGGTTGTTCTTCTGCTCCTCATCCGCATAAAGCTCGGGCGATTTTACTCCCTGAATTTCCATAAGCCGCGACAGTTCACCGAGAAACTCTTGGCTGTTCTCGTAAGATAAAACCTGATTAAGATATATCTCGACGTTGGAGGTCTCAAAATTGTTCTCGATATAGCCCTGCATGGATATAACGCACGTCCCTACGGTATTGCTCCAGCCAACGACCTCATAGCTCCTTCCCTCAAGCTCCACCTTATCCGGCTTGGTTCCGTATTCCTCGGTTTTCTCGGGAAATATAATATAATTACCGTCATATTTTCCTATGTCAACTATACCTCCGCTTGTAGGAACTATAATTTCATCTTTATAATACGCCTGTATTTCTACTCCTTCAAAATCAGCCACCTTATGATAAAATATAATATAGCCCGGATTATATCCCTCAATCGTCCTTGTCACCTCAGCGACATCAATATTTTCCCCGTCAAGATAAATATTGTAATACCTGTCAATCGAATCGTTCCTGCCCTCCCTCGTGACCGAGGGCATAAAATTATTGTACACATAAATAAATACAAGCACACACAGAATATAGCTGCCGATGTAAAGAGCCATCAGCAGCCTTTTCTCATGTAAATATCCTGTTATACGGCTAAAAACAAGACGGAAATAGTTCATAATCAATCTACCTGCAAAGTATAAATCTTATCAATCTTATTAACTCCCGTTCTGAAGTCAGCATAGTATTCGGCATGCTTGGCATATTTTTGTCCTTTCACGGAAGCTTTATCACAGTATTCCCATCCTCCCTTAGAAGCGCTTACACCTCTGTCGCTGCTGTCCTTCTGTCCGTCAATCGTAATTATAGTAGTCGCAAAATAGCCCGGCTCGTTTATCTTCATAAATCCGCCTGCTCTGGTCGATGCATAATCCGTCCACCATAAGGCGCCGCTCTTCGGTGAATATTGAAACGAAACATTCCCCGACGCATATGTATATTCATATGATTTTGTAAAATCCTGATTTTTCTTATAATAAGGATACTTTGTTGAAGCTGACGCCTTAACTGCAAACGCCGCCAATGCTATGATAATTACAGAAATACTTAAAACCAATTTCTTCATAATTTTACTTCTCTCAAATTAATATGTTTATTGTATTTATAAGTTTTGCCGTATTTTTGCATTATATCATAATGTATTGTTTATGTCAACATGCCTCTATTTAAAGATATATCAAATGATACATATGCCGTATTATTTGAGTAAATCAAAAGGCTCATGCCGCCATCCGCGCAATTTGAGCCCTTTTCTCTACTTCATATAAATAATATGCCCGGGATTTTCCGTATCAACTCTCTCCCCGTCGTCAACAAGTATCTCAAAATCCGAAAATCCGTTTTTAACGGAGATTACTCCGAAGTAACAAGTATTTAATACCGCATGATTATATTCCCTGTATATCAGCATGGCATTATTCTCTATCCGTAAGTCCTGTACCTCTCCCTCTGTCTGTTCGTAACCTTCTATTTCTATTTTGCCGGAAAAAGAATCCGCCGCCCACAACTTATACGAATACTTGCCGGAAATATATACCTCCGGCTCTCGCTCCTGTGTTTTTCCGTCAATATTACCGCGCTCGTATGCCGTTATCCTCTTATCGACCGATACAGTAATGCCATGAAACCGCCAAAATAAAAGAAAGCATATCAGCAGTACACCAAAACATATTCCCACCGCTTTAAACCAATTCGTTTTTTCATGTTGTCACCTGAAGAGGCAGTGTTGCGTTTATAATATACTGCGTTAAGACAATATTATTATTGGTCCTAATGCTTACTGCCTGTATAAAAGAATATTTACGAGTTACACTGTACCCTGTCAGATTGCTTTATTTGTATATATCTGAATAACATTTTTTAAAGTTTCCAATTTATCTTTCATGTTTGTTATTTTCTTGGTTGTATTACATGAATGGTTTGCATTCGCAACAGGTGATGCTATTACACTGTATACCCATGTACCGTCTATCATTTTCTGACCGCGTAAAACTGGATTTTATCGTTAGACGGAGGCACCGGCACATCCGAAAATCCCTGTAGCGCATCTTCCTGTATCCCCGCTAAGCTTAATACAGCACTTGCCTGCTGAGGGTCATCAGACTCTTCTAAAAACTCTGCCACATCATATATTCCAAACTTCAATTTCCAATTCCCGCATCTTATTGTCTATTTCCGAAATCTTCTCTTCCTTTTCGTCTCCCTGCGGCAACATTTCATATTCTATTCTTCGATTTATTATTTTCAGCTCTTCTTCAAACAAGCCTTCTTCTATGCACACATTATTTTCATGTGCATCCGTTTTTGCATATGCCGTAACAGAATCTATAGATAATAATGTACTTATAGCGATTGTGCAAGCGGATTTTATAATTTTTCTAATCAAATCTTATATTCTCCTTGTGTACTTTTATACAAATATTAAGTTAATAGTATTATATAATTTTATGATATAACTGTCAATTTGCCAAAATCCGTACTCTCCTCGGATTAATCTTCTATACGATGTCTCACATTCCTTCTCCATTTTCATGTTTAATGCTAAAAAATTTCTTTGGAACGCAAAAGGAACGCTTTCGGAATTTTAAAGGAACAATATATGGGTATAATAAATATCTGTAAGTGGTAAAAACTGCTTGAATAATTTTATTGGAGGCATATTATTATGTATTTTGACGCTATCGCTAAAATCGTTTCGGAGCGCACCGGCTGTGACATCGCTACAGTAAAGCCCGAGAGCAAATTCTCTGAGCTTGGCATCGATTCTCTCGACACGGTAGAGCTTCTGATGAATCTGGAGGACGAAATCGGTATTGAAATTGAGTTGGACCAGAAGGTGGAAACAATCGACGATTTGGACAAATTCATCCAGAGCAAACGGGGTTAAAAATTATGATTAAGTCAGAGCTTTGCGAACTGCTGGGTATACAGTATCCGGTATTTCAGGGTGGTATGGCTTGGATTGCCGACGGTAAACTGGCCGCCGCCGTGTCCGATGGCGGCGGTCTTGGCATTATCGCGGCAGGAAACGCTCCCGGCGAATATGTCAGGGAGCAGATAAAAATTGCCAGATCGCTTACCGATAAGCCTATCGGTGTTAATATTATGCTGCTGAGTCCCTTTGCGGATGATGTGGCGCAGATTGTAACGGAGGAAAAGGTTGAAGTCGTAACCACCGGCGCCGGTAATCCCTCTAAATATATGAAAGCATGGAAAGAAGCCGGAATCAAGGTAATTCCCGTAATAGCCTCGGTTGCCATGGCAAAGCTGATGACGCGCGTGGGCGCTTCGGCTCTGATTGCCGAGGGCGGCGAAAGCGGCGGTCATGTGGGTGAGCTTACCACAATGGTACTTGTTCCCCAGATATGTGACGCAACCGATTTGCCGGTCATAGCCGCCGGAGGTATTGCGGACGGCAGGGGTGTTGCGGCATCCTTTATGTTGGGTGCCTGCGGTGTCCAGATGGGCACCCGTTTTCTGAGCGCAAAGGAATGCACGATTCACCCTGACTATAAGGAAAAAATTATTAAAGCCACCGACCTTTGCACAATGGTGACAGGCAAGCGGCTGGGACATCCCGTGCGCAGTCTTCGCACACAGTTTGCAAGAAATTATTCCAAGGCGGAATACGGCGGTATGCCCGACGACGAATTGGAGGCACTGGCTACGGGCGCTTTGCGGATTGCCGTGCAGGAGGGTGACGCCGAAAAAGGCTGCTTTCTTTCGGGACAGTGTGCCGCAATGGTAAAAAAAGAACAGCCCGCCGCTGAAATCATTAAAGAGGTTATCGAATCGGCAGAGCAGGTTCTTCTGAAAGCATCAAAATGGACTGATTAACTCAGTACATTAACGGCACGGAGGTAAAACTATGTTAAAAGGAAAAACGGCGCTTATCACCGGAGGCTCACGCGGTCTCGGCGAGGCAATCGCGGTAAAATTCGCGTCAATGGGCGCGGATATCGCCGTTATTTACGCCGGAAACGAAGCCGCCGCCCAGAACGTCTGCGAAAAATGCAGACAAGAATATAAAGTAAAAGCAAATTATTATAAATGCGACGTATCGGATTTTGATTCGGCAAAAGAAACCGTCGCAAAAATCAAAGCGGATTTCGGTACAGTGCATATTTTGATTAATAACGCGGGCATAACCCGCGACGGTCTTTGTGCAATGATGAAGGAAGAGGATTTTGACAGGGTAATCGCCGTCAATCTTAAGGGTGCTTTTAATATGATACGCCACTGCTCGGGGCTGTTTCTGCGCAACCGCGAAGGCTGTATTATCAATATCTCCTCCGTTGTCGGGCTTACCGGCAATGCGGGACAGTGCAACTATGCGGCGTCAAAGGCGGGGCTTATAGGTCTTACCAAAACCGTCGCCAAGGAGCTTGCGCCCAAGGGCATTCGCTGCAATGCCATCGCTCCCGGATTCATCGCAACGGATATGACCGTTGAGCAGGCGGACAATCCGCTGATAAAAATGATTCCTTTAGGCAGAATAGGAAAGCCCGACGATGTTGCCGATGCGGCGGCATATCTTGCTTGCGCGAAATATGTGACAGGCGAAGTACTCCGCGTTGACGGCGGCATCGCTATATAATGAAAGTCCCTCTCGGGAATGTTAGGAGAATTTGTTATGAGTGAAAACAGACGAGTGGTTGTTACCGGAATCGGTGCGGTAACCCCTTTGGGAAATAATGTAAAAGATACTTGGGAGGGCTTAAAATCAGGTAAAAACGGCATTGCTCCCATTACTTTATTTGATACGGAAAAATTCAAGGCAAAGCTTGCCGCGGAGGTTAAAAATTTCGAGCCGAAGGATTATCTTGAGGTAAACGACATACTCCGGAGCGACCGCTTCGCGCAGTTTGCGGTAGCAGCCGCGCAGCAGGCGGTGGACGAAAGCGGCATTGAAGGAACGGTTGAGCCGGAGCGTTTTTCCGTATTTTTCGGAACGGGAATCGGCGGTATCGGCACCTTTGAAAACGAGTACACCAAGCTTATGGAGAAGGGGCCTCGCCGTGTATCCGCGCTGTTTATTCCCATGATGATTACAAATATGGCGGCAGGCATGATTGCGATTCGCCACGACTGCCGCGGCTCGGCTATGCCGGCTGTTACTGCCTGCGCCTCCGGCTCAAACGCCATTGGCGAGGCAATGAGAATGATACGGCACGGTTATGCGGATGCGGTTATTACCGGAGGCGCGGAAGCCGCCGTCACACCATCTGCCGTTGCGGGCTTTGTCAATATGCAGGCGCTTTCCGCCTCGGAAAATCCCGATACGGCATCTCTGCCCTTTGATAAACGCAGAAACGGATTTGTTATCGGCGAGGGCGCGGTTTCTCTTGTTTTAGAGGAATACGGGCACGCAAAAGCGCGAGGCGCTAAAATATACGGCGAGGTCTGCGGCTACGGCTCTACCTGCGACGCGCATCATATCACCGCGCCTCATCCCGAAGCAAGAGGCGGCGCGCAGGCTATGCTTGACGCCATGCGGGAAGCCGGATATACAAAAAACGATACCGTATATATAAACGCGCACGGCACCGGCACTCCCATGAATGACGCTATTGAAACAGTCGCAATCAAAAAGGCTCTCGGAGAAGACGCCGCAAAACAGGCGTATGTCAGCTCCACAAAGTCTATGACCGGACATATGCTCGGAGCCGCGGGCGCGGTTGAAGCAATGGCTTGTTTATTTGCGCTTAAAGAGAAACTGGTTCCCCCTACCATCAACCTGAACGAGCCGGACGAGGTCTGCGACCTTAACTGTGTGCCCAATACAGCGGTAAATGCCGATATTACATTGGCTCTGTCCAATTCTCTCGGCTTCGGCGGCCACAATGCCTGTCTTGCTTTCAGGAGGGTGACGCCATGAACAAGGAAGAAATTATGAGGATTTTACCGCACAGAGACAATATGCTCCTTTTGGACGATGCAGAAAATACAGACGGTACGGCCATAGGTCACTATACCGTCCGCGGAGACGAATTTTTCTTAAAGGGCCATTTTCCGGGTAATCCCATCGTTCCGGGCGTGATTCTTTGCGAGATACTGGCGCAGTCCGCCTGCGTTCTTATGAAGGATATGATGAGCGAAAATAAGCTTCCCGTTTACACGGGACTGAACAATGTGAAATTCCGCTCCCCGGTAAAGCCCGGCGATACAGTCGAAACACGCTGCAGTATAAAAAGGTCAAAGCATCCCTTCTATTTTGCTGAGGGTACGCTTACCGTTGACGGAAGGCTTTGTGTATCCGCCGAATTTTCTTTCGCCATTAAGGAGTAATTATGAGTATATATCAAAAATTTTGTACCGAAATTACAGATGAATCCGGCAATCTTCAAAAACTCACGCTCAATTATCCCGACAATTTTAATTTCGGATATGATGTTGTCGATGCCGTTGCGGACAAATCTCCGGATAAAAAAGCGCTTGTCTGGTGCAATACCGAAAATGAAGAACGCTGTTTCACTTTTTCCGATATAAAAAAATACAGCAACAAAATGGCGAACGTATTTAAAAATGCCGGAATTGCCCGGGGCGACTGTGTAATGCTTGTGCTTAAACGCCATTACGAATACTGGTTTGCGGCTGTAGCGCTTCACAAGCTGGGCGCCGTGATGATTCCGGCGACTCATATGCTGACGGTGAGCGACCTTGTATACCGTATAAAGGCATCCGACGTGAAAGCCATCGTCTGCACTCCGCAGAACGATATGCCCGAAAAAGTCCAAGCCGCTCTTAATGAATTGCAAATGACCGTAAAACTTTGGTGTGTACAGACAGACATATCGGGTTTTGAAAATCTTACAAAGGCGGCAGAAAAAGAAAGCTGCGAATTTGAGCGCGCCGAAACTCTTGCATCCGACCCGATGCTTATGTATTTTACTTCCGGCACCACGGGCTATCCCAAGGGCGTTATTCACGATTATACTTATCCTTTGGCACATATAGTTACGGCAAAATACTGGCAGAAAGCCGAGGACGGCGGATTACACTTCACGGTTTCGGAAACCGGCTGGGCGAAAGCGTCATGGGGAAAAATTTACGGTCAATGGCTTGTTGAAAGCGCCGTCATGGTTTATGATTTTGACAATTTCGAGCCAAAACAGCTTACACATATTATCAACCGTTACGGTGTAACCTCGTTCTGCGCGCCTCCTACGGTTTACCGCTATCTTGTACGCAAGGATATTCCCGATATGCCGAGCCTGAAGCATACCTCTACTGCCGGTGAAAAGCTTGCGCCGGAGGTTTTCCGTAAATTTACCGAACGCACCGGTCTGCCTCTTTGCGAGGGCTACGGTCAGACCGAAACAACTCTTCTGATGGCAAATTTCAAAGACAAGGAGCCGGTAGAAGGTTCTATGGGAACGGTATCTCCCTTCTATAACATCAGGCTTCTGAACAAATCCGGCGAGCCCGTATCCGTCGGCGAAATCGGCGAGGTTGTAATCGTTCCGCCTGAAAACGGCAGACAGCCCGGTGTTTTTACGGCGTATCTTGACAATGATGAGCAGTATGATTATGTCTGGCGCGGCGGTGTTTATCACACCGGCGACGCGGCCTATATGGACGAAAACGGTCTTTACTGGTTTCACGGCCGCTTTGATGATATTATTAAAACCGGCGGCTTCCGTGTCGGTCCCTATGAAATTGAAAATGTTCTGAACGAGCATCCCGCCGTTATGGAATGCAGCGTTGTCGGAGTTCCCGACGCTCTCCGCGGTCAGGCAATCAAAGCCGTTGTCATGCCGGCTCCCGGATATACGCCTTCCAAGGAGCTTGAGCTTGAAATCAAGGAATTCTGCAATCGGAAGCTTGCGGAATACAAATGGATACGCATCGTTGAATTCGCGGAGGAAATGCCGAGAACCATCAGCGGCAAGATTCAAAAAAGTATGCAGCGAAAACAGGACTGACGGGTACCTTATCCCGTCAGTCTCGCTTTCACCGGACGGGGATATTTGCACTCTGTGAAAAATATGGTATAATATATTTAGAGCTTTCTGCGCACACGGAGATACCATGAAAAATATTATCAAAGATACCGAAGAAGTATTATACCGCCATGTCAGCGGTTTTCATCAATATGTCTTAACGGACCCGGTTCATTTAAGCTATGTAAGCAAAAATCTCTGCGATATGGTAGGTCTTACGGAAAATGAGCTGTTAAGTGAAAGCGAGGATTTATTTGCGCCTTTGGTACATCCGTCAGACAGAGAAACCTACTCCGAATTTATTCATAATCTAAAATCAAAAGAACAGACGCTTACATGCGAGTACCGCCTTGTGATAAAGGACAAAACAACTCTTTATGTAAGCGATACCACCGTTTCCCGAAAATCCGATAACGGTATTATGGTCGGCGATTCCGTTCTTACGGATATTACCGATATTAAAAAGGAAAATGACAATCTGCGCTTTCTTAACGAAACTATTCCCTGCGGATTTATTAAATATACCTGTGAAAAGCAGCCCAAGGTTACCTACATAAGCAAACAGATGGCGGACTTTCTGCGCTTTCCCGAGACACGTAACGGCGAACCCGATTATCTGGAGCTTTACAAAAATAATATCTTTTTAATGGTTCCCATGGAAGAACGGCGCAGATTCGCTCTGTTTTTGAACCGCGTTTATACCGTCGGCGTGCCGGTTGCGGGTGAAATGACCTTGCTTCGCTTTGACGGAAGCAAGGCATATATATTCGGCTGGGTTACAAAATGCGTAAACGAACAGGGCATCGAGGAATTCCAGAGCGTTTGTATGGACGTGACCGAAAGAAACCGGGTGAGAAAGGCAAACGAATCCCGACGTTATCTCAAAGCGCTTACCGATGTTTACGATAAAATATTTGAATACGACCTCGGCTCAAACACCGTAAAATGCCTGTACAGCAACAATTCTCCCCTATTCAAAGGGCTTGAAAATATCCCGATGCAGATGAAGTACGCAACCGATAAATGGATTTCGGAAACTGCGGCACCCGACGACCGTGACAGGATCCGGTCTTTCTTTAAGGACTTCGCTCAGAAAAAGCTAAACAAATCCGGAAGCAAACCGCCGCAGATAACATACAAAGCGCAATCGTCAGACGGCGAGATGAAACTGTACAGAGGAATTTTCCTGAAAATGGATAACAACGTCAGTCTTTATTGCTGCCGCTGCGTTTCGGACGCGCAGGAAGCTGATATTCTTCGCAGCGAAAATGATTCCTTGAAGGAAAATATGCAGGAGCTGGTTATGCGGTTTACCGACGGTATCGCGGCATTTGAGGTGACAGCCGATTCCGTAAGACCGCTGTATGCCAGTGACAACGTCTGCGAATTCTTTGGCTTTACCAAAGAAGAATGGCTGCCGCTGATGAAGAAAAACACGCTTCTTAAGGACTTCGTTTCCCACAGCCAGACGAATTATGATGATATTTCTGAGCTTCTCAGAACCGGAGAGGCGGAATTTACATATTTTGATTTAAAATCCAAAACAGAACGGCACATCAAAGCCATCTGCTCTCAAAAAGTTTCCGACTCCTCTCCCAGATATGTAATGCTTTACAATATCGGAAACGGTACATCACCCGACGTCCAAACGCTGTCCGAAAACCGTACGGTATCCATCCGCACCTTCGGTTATTTTGACGTTTTTGTCGGCGAAAAGCCCATCGCCTTCCGCAGCCGGAAATCCAAAGAATTATTTGCGTTGTTGGTAGACAGGCGGGGCGGATATGTTTCCTCAGAAGAAGCAATCGGATTTTTATGGGAGGATGAATCGGTGAACCCAGTGACTCTGGCGAGATACCGCAAGGTTGCGCTCAGGCTCAAAAACCTCCTGGAGGAATACGGAATTTCCGAGATTGTCGAATCGGTGGACG
Organism: Butyrivibrio sp.; assembly: GCA_014799955.1. Lineage (GTDB taxonomy): Bacteria > Bacillota > Clostridia > Lachnospirales > Lachnospiraceae > Eshraghiella. The sequence continues at coordinate 51,157 of JAAVHB010000023.1, forward strand.
GCAAGCGCCGCATTGTAACGGAGAAGGTACGGTGCGATTTGTACGACTATCTTTCCGGCGAAAAAGAATACACTCGGCTTTTCAAGGGCAGCTATCTTACCAATTACAGCTGGGGAGAAACCACTCTGGCAGAGCTTACGGGAAACATTCTATATTAAAGAAAAAAAGCCTCAAACCAGCGTTACCGCGTAGCTTGCGACTTTAGTGCGCCGCCAGGGGTTCGAACCCTGGACACCCTGATTAAGAGATAGATTTTTCAATTCCACGAAATCTACGGTTTTATTATGTTTCATTTGATTTATTGATGAAATTGGGTACGAAATGGGTACGGAGAAAAACTTTGATTAATGAAATATTCTTTATATATGTTTGGTAAATAGTGGATAACTAATGAAAATGAAGCTCTAGATTACTTTTGACTGTGTGAATTTTGAAAAAGTTTATAAAAATCAATTTTTCCATTAATAAGTTTATTTTACACTATTTACATAAAAAAGACAAAACACTAGGGGCATATAACCTCTACAAGTGCTTTGTCTACAGTCTGAAGCACGGATGCTATATGTTTCCGTGCTTATTTTTTTCCATAAAATTTTAATATTTTCTTAAATTCTTCTTGACTATACGTGTTATACGTGTTATAGTATTCTTGTAAGGAGGTAAGAACATGAAAGATAAAGACCTACTCAAACTTTTGGAGAAAAACGGATGGAAGCTTATAAGAATTAACGGCAGCCATCATGTTCTTCAAAAAAATGGGAAAACTACAGTAGTACCCATACATGGCAGAGATGTTCCTATCGGCTTACTTAATACTATTCTCAAGGAGACGGGGCTTAAATAGCCCCTCTCCCATAAAAATAAAGGAGGTTACTATGTTATTTGTATATCCCGCTATTTTTCACAATGAAGATAACTCATATTGGGTTGAGTTTCCGGACCTTCCCGGATGCCACACTTATGGAGCTTCTATCACCGAAACTATGGAATCCGCCCAAGAGGCGATGTCCGCTTATTTGCTCACATTATTAGAGCAGGACAAAGACATCACTGCTCCCTCTGACCTTTCGACATTTCATGCTGACGACGGTTTTTGCACGCTTGTATCGTGCGACATAAACCAGTACAGGGACACAAAGGCAGTAAAAAAGACTTTAACCATTCCGGCATGGATGAACGAACGCGCCGTATCTATGGGTGTGAATTTTTCACAAGTTTTGCAGGAAGCTCTTCTTTCAAAAATACAGGCCCAGTAGCTTGTTAAGAGGTTATTTACATGAATAAACTTTTCGCAGGTATTGCAAGACGCTCTAAAAACTCAGCTCCATATCGGATAACATCTAGCTACCCTCGGTTCATATAAAACCGAGGGTTTTTATTTATTACTTTATTATCATTTATTACACTTTTAAAATATTATCGCAATAATTTAATATTACTTGACGCTTAAATATTTAATGTACTATAATTATAAAAATATTCACAAAAAATTTTCTTAACTGAGGAATAGAAAGAAGGAACAAAATACTTATGAAAAGGAAATCTATAAAAACACCAAAGAATAATATTATCTACATGGAAAAACATGGAAAAACATGGAAAAATATGAAAAAATGGGAAATCTTAACAGAAACATTAAACATCGTAAAATGTAATATCTTACACCTAATATTAAAAGTATCTTACAATCATTAAGTGAGGTGCAATATATGAAAAAAATTAAGAGAAAACTAAAAAACGAAATAATGTCAAGAATAGTCATGCAATATAGAGAAAACCAAAAATTACCCTCAAAAGACGAGGCGGTAAACTTATTTTCTATTTGGCGCGAACATGATATTCATATGTCATATTCAGATTTTATTGATGTAATTATAGAATTAGAAAAGAAAGGATATTTATATTACATAAAAGCTGATCCATCTAGTAGAAAAACTTTTATGAAAGGCGAAGTTGTTTATGTAGAGGAATATGTTACTCTAGAAACTATAGGTAAGGATTTTCCAGAAACACTTTCAATCAAAGAAAAAAATAAAAGCAAAATATACTTAAAATATCCCCTTCTTACTTTATGTCTGACAATAATAATTACTATTCTTTTATCTGATATTCCAATGGGTTATTTATGGAACAAGATAATCATATATACCTCCGCTTCGGAACATGCTTTAAAATATATATTTGATTTACTTGTATTTTTGTTCCCATGTTTTATACTAATAGAAATAACTATAATATGTAATCTTGTACGTTCAAAACTCAAAAACTCATGTTACATTATACATATTTTATTTATATTCTTATATATTATTATTTCCAACCTAACCTCACTTGGATATGGAAACAAAATTGCTTTTATTATAGGAGCTTCTGTATATATTATTTGGATTATAATTTTATTAATACTTTTTGCCTTCCTCAAATTCTATAAGTATATTTACCAATATATCGCATTTCTTATATATTCCGTTTTTATTGTTTTATACCTTTTATTGCATGTTTATATCAGGCTTAACTATGAGGGTATATATCAAGCAGATTTTATTGATATAATTATTATAGAAATTAAGAATTTTGATTATTGTAGAGCATTCTTAAATATCTTACAAAATGACTTGCTTAAAGGGGTTATCGTAAGTGCGCTAGCAGGAATATTATTAGAAGTGTACAAAAAAAAATAGAAGAAAATGAGTTTATTAGTTCCATATCCAAATCAGAAAGTATGTTTACCTTATATTTTTATGATTATAATTTAAAAATTTTTCATTTTTTTCTATCATTTAACATTTTTACTAAAAAATATTACAAAATCATAACAAAAATCCACATATGACCAGTAATTTTATACACTGTTCTTACCTACAAAAATATTAATGAGGAACAATGTTATGGTTTTACTAGGAGAAAAATTAAGGGCATTAAGAGAAAGAAAAGGGCTGACCTTAGAGCAAACAAGCGAACTTTTAGGAGTTGCCGTAAGCACGGTATCATCCTACTAATCTGATACCCGCAAACCCTCTTACAAAGTGCTTATAAGATATGTCGATATTTTCAACACAACCGCAGACTTCATTCTTGGCACTAGGAATCAGTTAAAAGACATCTTATCCCGTCTGAACTATGAACACAGAAAATTAATAGAAGAATTTGCAGAATTTTTGTTAAGTAAAGAACAACAGCATTAATACTTAACAACTAAAAACGACGGTCTGATATAGATTTTCTACAATCAGGCTGTTGTTTTTCCAAAAATTAGAGTATTGAAATGGGAAATAGCATATCACAGCCATATCTGCTTTAATACAAAAATTCGCGTGCCTGTGCTTCATATTTCCCTATTGACATATGGTATATTATTGATATAATATTATTTAATTCTAAAATCATAAGCTAATATAAGAATGCATGAGAAACTTTGTAACAAATTACATTCTATAATTTATGAAAAAACAGGAAATACAGACTACAAAATGATGAAAGATATAATAACAACAATAACCGCCTTAATTGGTTGCTTATTAGGAATCTACAATTTTGTCTATAGAATTGTTAAAGACAAAACACAAATAGAGTTTTCCGTAGAATCAGCGAATAGAACTTATTCGATAATTGAATGTAAAAAAATCTCTGATGAAATGTATGATTATACTGTCAAAATTGATACAATTGTTTGCTTTTATATAAAAAATGAATCCGCAATATCTATATTTTTTCATACACTACTTATGGAAGACTATATCTATAGTCGTTGGGATGAACAAGAGCGTGGAGTATTTCAAATAACTTCTTCAAAAAGAACCTATGATTGTTTTCATCATAAAGAGGGAAAAGAAATCCCAACAATGCTCCCGTTCAAAATTAAATCATATGATGTAGATATTTTCACATATAAAGAAAGTTATATATATAAATGTTATGAATCCAAACCCTCCAATCTGATTCCACAATCAGAAACAGAGCGTAGAAAATTATACTATGAAATAAATAAAAAAACGTACACAACATATACATACTTTGATGTTACATCTAAAATATTAATCTAGATTATATTCATAAAAAGCCTTCACAAGATATATCTATCAATATGCAGACCTCTCCTAATAGCAAAGAGGTCTGCGCATTGCTTCTATTCCGGCAGTTTCAAAACCTGCCCCACATAAACAACATCGTCCTTAAGTTCGTTCAGGCTCATTATTTCCTTATAGCGACCGCCGTTTCCAAGCTGTTTGGCGGCAATTGCCCAAAGGCTGTCGCCTGCCTTGACCGTGTATGTTTTTTCTGCGGCAGGAGATGGAGCGGTGGTAACGGTTTCAGCATTGCTTTCCAAAAGCGCTATGTCATCAATGCTTACCCAAAAGCTGACCTGTTTGTTCATGCCGACATGCGCCGCGCTGTTCGTCATTCTGATGCGCCCGTTCTTGACCTCGTCAGACCAGACATAATATATTCCTGACCTTCTTCCGTAGGATTTTCCGCTCTCGGAATTATAAACGGGTGTATCTCTCAAATCGAATTTCGCTCCGGCTTTAACCTCAACAGATGCAACACCCGGAAACTCCTTATCGAGCCATTCCTGCGCGTCAAGCCACTCATACGCCGACACATCATGCAGATTCCCGGCGGGAACCGCCTTGTACTTCCTCACCTCAAAATGCAAATGCGCGCCGAAGCTGTTTCCGGTGTTTCCCATGAACCCGATTTCGTCACCCTGAGCCACCGTCTGACCTTCACGGACATACACAGCCTCCAGATGCGCGTATAAGGTCACATAATTGCCGTCATGCAAAATCATAACATAGTTGCCGTAGCCCATGCCCTCGTCATCGACAATGCCGTTTGTGCCTCCGAGATAATCAACCACCTTTATTACTCTGCCCGCACTGTGCGCCGTTATCTTATCAATCTGCGCCTTATACTTAACCACATCGGCACCCTTCGCCCATGCCTTTCCGGCGGCGACGTTGGCGCAGTGCTGCGCGTATGTACACGTTATCTGATTACTTCCTGATTTTAAAACTCTGCTCATCTCTTACTCCTCCTTTGACGCCTGTTTTATTATCTGATTTGCGTAGGTGCTTAAGCCGGCCACAAGGACGCCCTGTACTATCGCCGTAAATACCGCAAGCATTATCTGCTGTACTCCGTCCAACTCCGAGGTTGCAAGTACCCATATGAGCGCGAGCAGAATCCCCACAAGTCCGAGAATTAACGGGATAAGCTTATCCTTAACCGCCTGAGCCTTTTTAAGCGCCAAACCCACAAAATACGGTACCACCGCAAGCACTACAAGCTCCGGCTTGACATAGTTCAATATTATTTCCATAATTTTTTCCTTTCCGCCCAACCGGGCATAAAAATAGCCGGGATAGTCCCAGCGTGAACAAGTTGATATTTGATTTTTTATCAGTCACCGTGCATAGCCATCACCTCCTTTAATCGTCGTCAAGGTCGTGCGCGGCCTGATTAAGATGCTTGTCAATCCTATTTATAGCCTCGGTCACCGGACCGTTGCAGCCCTGCTCCTTAAGCCCTTTAAGACATACCTGTACACCGTAGATTACAAGACAAAGCTCTTTGTTGGTCTTTTCTTCATCGGCTTTATGACGCGCTTCGATTTCCTCGATTTTCTTGTCCTACTCTGCCTGATGCAAAATGAGCTTATAAGCCTTATTGTAATACTTGCAGATAACCGCGATAGCGGTTATAAATGACCCCGCCGTTATTATCATGCTTATGGTTGACATTTTTTACACCCCCTCCCCGTATATCTCTGCCTTGGCGCGCGCCTTACACTCCATGACATAGCCGTCATATTCGTCAAATTCAGCCTTATCAGCCGGATTCGCAAGATACTCACGGATAACCTTATTCTCGTCATCCTGTGAGTAGCGTTCGCGTATGTAGGCTACGCTTGCGGCTTCGTATGCCGGCGCACTGGTCCAGAAATGTTCTGACAGACCCAGATTGTGCCAACAACTGATTATGACGCTCAAGCAGATATGCAGAGCTGCCGAACGTGATAAACTACTTCCCAAAGGAGAAACGCTTGACATATTCGCGGAAATCCACCCTCCCAAATACAAAGCGAAAGAAAAGCGCCCCCTAACCGAAGAAGAAACCGCTGCCTTGTCCTATACGGAACTGTCGGAAAAAGAACGCGCCTTTGTCTCACTACGCCGTGAAGAAGCGCTCGCGCTTACCGTATTTGATGTGAATTTCAAGGATAGCCTGATTAAAATAAGCAAAGCCGTTGCCTTTGACGGAAACAACCCATATATCAAAGCTCCCAAATCCCGAAACAGTTACCGAAATGTACCGATGTGTGCCGAGCTCGCGGACATATTAAAGCCATACTCTCTATCATTATCCGGCACAAATTTATTTGAAAAATCTGCCGGAGGTTTGATAACCCATAGCGCATACGTCAAAATGTGGGATTCAATACGCAACAAACTGAAAAAGTCATACATCAAACACTCCGGGGACCGTATGCCGGATTGGGGTCGCGTCGGGTTTGAGGACCTGACCGCGCATATTTTCCGACTTAATTACTGTACTAGGCTTTGCTATGCAATGGCTGAAGGGCATAATCTTACCACAAAGAAAATAGCCGCCTTACTCGGCGACAGCGAAAAAATGGTACTTGATGTATACTCCCACATAATGGAAGAAAAAGAGCGGCCTATGGAAGCTATTGAATCAGTATTAAGCCTTAAGGCAAAATAAATCGCAGGCTCGTGACAACTTACAGCACGTCTACTGCTCACTGTTTTTACTTGACGCTCCAAACTTTTTCTTATATAATGATTGTGCAAGGTCGCAGCTATTAAAATAGCGCCTATAGGGCATTAAAGATGATAGTAATAAAAGGGCTCCACATTTTTGTGGAGCTCTTTTATTATCCATGCCAATCCTTTTAAGGTTTTTACTTCACAGAATGGATACAAAAACATTTTGAGTTTGGGTACTAAATGCTTTATCATTCTTTTTGCTGTCAACGGAATATACGAGGAAAAGGTTGGGTATAAAATAATCACCGTCATGTTTGTAGAATCAAGTCGATTAATAATATTTCTTGACATATCGACTATATATTAACTATAATAAATCCAATACTTAAAATCACGCCTGTACTTTAAGCAAGTGTTTTTTATAGTTTGTTTAAAATATGCGACTTATTTTGTTTCAAATATAATACATTTACTCAGGAGAATATGATGTTACATTTGCAGTCACCCGAAGCTTTAATCGAAAAAATGCAGTCACAAAACATTCAATTTAACAAAATAACAGTAAACGATGCAATAAAATATCTGACTTATAACACATACTATAAAAAAATTTCCAGTTATAAGAAAAATTTCAGTTACTCTACTCCTGAAAAAGAAAAGAAATACTTTGATCTAGATTTTGAATATTTAAAAGATTTATCTATAATTGATATGCGCCTTAGGATGATAATAATTGAAAGTTGTCTTAATA
>JAAVHB010000024.1 GCA_014799955.1 Butyrivibrio sp.
GAGGAACAAACTCCTGAGCCGACAACTGAGGAACAGACAACCGAGCCGACCACGCCCGAACCGACAACGGAAGAACAGACGCCCGAGCCGACAACTGAGGAGCAGCCGCCGGCGCCTGTTGTGAACAGCGTGAACATAGAAATTAGAAGCGGAATGTATTCCGAGGCAGTAAGCAGACTTCTGTTTGAATCGGGTATTATTCCGAACTCTGCGGAGTTTAACCTGTATCTGGAAAATTACGGATATGCGGAAAGAATCGCCGTAGGAACCTTTACGGTTTCCTCGGATATGAGCTACGAGCAGCTTGCGCGGATTATTACAAGGAGCTGAAAAATGGGAATAAGTATCAGAAGAGCGCTCCCGGACGACATGGAGGGAATCAACAGCCTGCTCTACCAGGTGCTTACGGTGCACCATAACGGACGCCCTGATTTGTTTAAGGCGAATGTCAAGAAATACACGGATGAGCAGCTGCTTGAAATAATACGGGACGATTCAAAGCCGATATTTGTTGCCGATGACGGGGAAGGAAACGTGGCGGGATATGCTTTCTGCGTTTTCCGGAATCATGAGGACAGCAATGTGCTCACGGATATAAAAACGGTTTATATAGACGACTTATGCGTGGATGAAGCCTTAAGGGGGCAGCATATCGGAAGGAGCCTTTACGAGTACGTCCTTGATTTTGCCCGTGAAAACGGATGCTACAATGTGACGCTCAACGTGTGGTCGTGTAATGAAGCGGCGATGCGATTCTACGAAAAATGCGGTCTGAAGCCCCAGAAGGTCGGTATGGAGATTATTTTGTAAAAGATTATTTTGTAAAAAAGCTTGATTTTATCGGGTCGGAATGATATAATATCAGTCGGTGCGTTGAGAGTTTCCAAAAGAAACCAGCCATCCGGCTGATTTTTATTTTCAAACGCATACAATCGCGTATGCCGATTCCCGGTTGGTGCCTTTGCTCAAGGTTGTCCGGGCTGCATACAGCATAAGGTCATACGCAGGAATATAACCAACGGAGGTATTAAAAATGAGCGTTATTTCAATGAAGCAGTTACTTGAAGCGGGTGTTCATTTCGGACATCAGACAAGAAGATGGAATCCCAAGATGGCGGAGTACATCTACACCGAGAGAAACGGAATCTACATCATTGATTTGCAGAAGTCCGTAGGCAAGGTTGACGAGGCATACAATGCGGTTTACGACATTGCGGCTGACGGCGGCAGCATTCTTTTCGTAGGTACTAAAAAGCAGGCTCAGGATGCGGTTAAGACCGAGGCAGAGCGCTGCGGAATGTTCTATGTAAACGAGAGATGGCTCGGCGGTATGCTTACCAACTTCAAGACAATCCAGAGCAGAATCCGCAGACTTAAGGATATTGAGAAAATGGAGCAGGACGGAACCTTTGACGTGCTTCCCAAGAAGGAAGTTATCCAGCTTAAGAAGGAGCAGGAGAAGCTTCAGAAGAACCTTGGCGGCATCAAGGAAATGAAGAGGATTCCCGACGCTATTTTTGTTGTTGACCCCAAGAAAGAAAGCATTTGTATTCAGGAGGCGCATATCCTCGGAATTCCGCTTATCGGAATCGTTGATACCAACTGCGACCCCGAAGAACTTGATTATGTAATTCCCGGCAATGATGATGCCATCAGAGCCGTTAAGCTTATCGTGTCCAAAATGGCAGACGCCGTTATCGCTGCAAATCAGGGTGAAACAGCCGAAGATTACGAGGACATCGCAGCCGAGGCGGAATACTCCGAAGAAGCTGAGGAAGCGGTTGAGGCTTAAGACCGGGGAAACATCAATAATCAGGAGGATATAATTATGGCAGACATTACTGCATCAATGGTAAAAGAATTAAGAGAAATGACAGGCGCCGGAATGACGGACTGCAAGAAAGCTCTTGTACAGACAGACGGCGATATGGATAAGGCAGTTGAGTTCCTCAGGGAGAACGGACTTGCAAAGGCTGCCAAGAAGGCAGGAAGAATTGCGGCAGAGGGACTTGTCAAGACGGTTGTCGAAGGAGATACCAAGGCTGCTATCGTAGAGGTAAATTCCGAGACGGATTTCGTTGCCAAGAACGCTGAGTTTGCGGCATATGTTGAGACTGTTGCCGAGCAGGCACTTTCTTCAAACGCTGCCACACTTGAGGAGTTCATGGCTGAGCCCTGGAAAGCAGAGGCAGGCAAGACCGTAGAGGAGGCTCTTGCGGGCAAAATCGCGGTTATCGGCGAAAACCTCAAAATCAGAAGATTCCAGAAGGTTGAAGCAACTGACGGCTGTGTAGTATCATATATTCACGGCGGCGGAAGAATCGGTGTTCTTGTTGTTGCCAAGACTTCTGTTGTCAACGACGAGGTTAAAGAGGCGCTTAAGAATGTCGCAATGCAGATTGCCGCTCTTAATCCCAAATATACCTGCCGTGACGAGGTAGACCAGGAATATATTGAGAACGAGAAGAAGGTTCTCCTTGCCGAGGCTAAGAACGAGAAGCCCGATGCCAACGAGAAGATGCTTGAGGGAATTGTCAACGGACGTATCAACAAGCAGCTCAAGGAAATCTGCCTTATGGATCAGGTTTATGTCAAGGCAGAGGACGGCAAGCAGCCCGTTTCCGCATACCTTAAGGACGTATCAAAGGCTGTCGGAGCAGATGTAAATGTTGTAAGCTTCGTGCGCTTCGAGACAGGCGAGGGACTTGAGAAAAAGAACGAGGACTTCGCGGCAGAGGTTGCTGCACAGATGGGAATGTAATATAAAATAATTTGAATTTAATAATAGGTTTTGAAGGGCTTCATAGAGATATGGAGCCCTTTTTATAATACTTTTTAGATATTATATTTATATTGATTTTATGAATTTGATTTTATATAATAAAGGTAATAAAGAGACAAAGTGCAATAATAACTATTTATAAGTAGGAAATTTTGAGCTAATATCAAGTCTTTGTGAAATGTTAGGTTCCGCGGATCACCAAATGACATAAGCTTTTACCAAAGAATTGGATGTATATGCCAGAGATCCAGAAAGGATACTATTTCCATCAGTGGTTCATCTCATTACAATATATAACAGATGCTGAAGTTTATGGCAGTGAATACAGTGAAAGAAGCGCTAGAGCATTAAGGATAAAAGAAATTGAAAATGGTTAAGATAAGGTCCGTGAACTGATGGAAGCTATTAAGTAAAGTTACGAGTAAAAATGAACTGAAAAAATGAAGTATGGAGGAATAAAATATATTGCAAAATACAATACAATTACAAGGTACAGCGAAAATACCAGCTAAACTAAAATGGAGTAATAGTGCGAATATTTTGTGTAATTACATGAAAGAGTTAGAATATTTACAAATGATATTAAATAATAAGGCGATTGTTCCAAGATATGTAATTGAGCCACTAGGTTATTTAAAAATTGAAGGATTACATAAAATTGCGTTCCCTATGACTTGCTTTTGTGATATCCCTTTATCAAAAGTTGGCGGACATATGTCGCACTATGGAAGATATGGAATTGCTTTGGATAAGCATGCTATTATTAGTAAGTTTAGAGTACAGCCTATACATTACATGAATCCAGAATCTATGTTAATGAATGATTTTAGAACTGCTTTTTCAGACTATTATAATACGGGTAAAAAGGTACACATAGAAGATAAAGTATTGTTGAATTATCTTATGAGCGCTATTATGTATATGAAGCCCATTTCTGGAATGGAGAAGATTGAAGGAGAAGAAAAGCCGTATATTTTTCAAGATGAATGTGAATGGCGTTATATTCCAACAGATAATTTCCCGAAAAATCTAAAATTAATACTAGCTGAAAATGCAGCAACAGAAAATGCAAAAAAATATTATTCTAAAGCATTACTGTCGCATGAAGAGACATGGATTAAATTTGATTGGGAAGATATTCGCTATATCATTGTGCCAGATGAAGTGGCTTTAAAACGTATTATTGAAACAATTAAGGAATTACCTTTAGGAGATTCTCAAAAGTATCTTCTTATATCAAAAATCGAAGTTAGTATGAGATTTATGGAGGATTTAATATGATTGTAGATTTTGATGATATATTTAATGATAAAGATGCAGAAATACAGGTGCCACAGGAAATATTAGAACTTATTAATCAGGATTTGCCAAGTAATTTTTGTTGCTATAAGGATTCGGAGAAAGGAATCATAGTCGGTCCAAGTCAAGATCATCTAGAGCAAAAAATAATTTTGAATGTTGAATTTGATCAATTAGATGATGAGTTAAGGGATACTTTAAACGATATACCGAAAGAACGATGGAATGAATATTTTTATCGGACACAAAAACGTATTTCAGTAAAAAATATTAGAGTAGGTAATGAAGAAAAACAGGTACCAATTGAGCAGACAATGCAAAATCCTTTGGCTGATTCAGCAGAAATAAGTGAATGTTTTATGTATCCGCAACCATTTCCTGCTCCCATTCAAATAGTGATTAAAACGGTCGAAGGGGACGAAGTAATATTAAATATAAAACGTCAACCACATGAGAGTATGGATGAGATTATTCTTTCTAATATAGATTTTCCGGCGTTAAAAATGACAGTTATTATAAAAGAAAAGGAAATTAAAAAATCGAGAATTAAGTATTCAGTTACGCCCAAAAAGGCAAAGAATGTTTCCGAAGCAATAGTTGCCCTTAATGTTTTTAAAGGACTTTATAACAAAACTGCAATCATAAATGGACGGAAGCAAACGGAAGCTATTTTTACTGATAATTTATTTGATAATGAACAAATTGAAGCTGCTTTGGATTTATGGACTACGTTAAAAAAGTTGGAAGATATTTTAGGAGTAACCTTCAATCCTGAAGCAGAATTTCCATATGAAGATGTGGTTTTTCTGTCAGAGCTAAAAATTGGTCTTTTGGAAAGAAAAAGCATAAAGTGGGACCATCCGTTTGAACATTTTCATGTAGGAGAATTGAATGTAAAATCGTACCCTATAGAAGATATAATTGGAAAAGAAAAAGTATCAATTAATTTTTTTGAGGGGCCCATCAGTGCAACTTTATTGGGTGCAACATTTGAATTGTATAGTGAGACGGAAATGAGAGATTTTATAATTACTAGTATAGAGTGGGATGATGAATCGAAAACTTCTGGAGAAGTATATATTGCAGATGAGGCAAACGGAAAGAGTTGGGTGCTTATCCGACAATATATGACCGCCAATGAGGCAGAAAAGAGAATTTAAAAAGGTGTTTTATAGATATTGAAAAATAAGTTAAAAGAGGACAGCTTATTATCCGCTATGGAACGTGCCGGATCAGAGGATATGGGAGATGATGTAGAGCGCAAGGGGCTTGGCACACCTGCGACAAGGGCGGACGTGATCGAGAAGTTAGTCAAGGACGGTTTTGTGAAGCGTGAGAAAAAGCAGATGATCCCCACAGAGGACGGAGTAAAGCTCATTACCGTACTTCCTGATGTGGTAAAGTCCCCGAAACTTACCGCTGATTGGGAGAATGCCCTTACCCTTGTGTCAAAGGGCAAATATTCCATGCAGGAATTTATGGACGGGATTGAGGATATGGTAAAAGAGCTTGTGCAGACCTATCACTTTGTCAGTGACGAACAGAAAACCGTGTTTGGGAGCAGCACACAGGAAGCTCTTGGAAAATGCCCGAAGTGTGGCGACGATGTGGTGAAAGGGAAATTCGGCGCTTACTGTAAAAATAAGTGCGGCATGAACGTATCACGGGCAATGGGGGCGACGCTTACCGACAGCCAGATAAAAAGTATGCTGGAGGGGAAAAAGACCCTCGTAAAAGGCTTGAAAGGGAAGAAAGGCAGCTATGATGCGTACCTGATCCCGGAAGGGATTGAGGATTATTCCTATACCAAAGACGGGAAGGAGATCAAATGCTCACGGTATAAGATAAAGCTGGAATTTCTCCCCAAAAAATAGAGAAGAATGAGGTAAGAAGAAATCTA
>JAAVHB010000025.1 GCA_014799955.1 Butyrivibrio sp.
CATAACGCTCTTTAAATTCTTTATCCGACAAGGGGTTTTCTGGCTCTCCCTTAGGATAATCAACCCTATCCTCTATTGTGGTTCCGTTCTTTGTAATTATACTAATCTCAGCAGGCTGAACCTCAGGAAATAACGCACTGAGTTCATCATCCGAATTAACATGAATCTTTTTCACAAGCTTGATTATGTTTTTATCTTCAACTTTTTCCTCGCTGAATTCCTGCAATCCGGCCTTACCATAAATCATTCCGACTGCAGTTGAATATGGTATACTCATTTTTGCTGAATATGATCCCTGTATATCCGTATGGTCATGTCCTGCAACAGCTAATGAGTAAGTTTTGATATCAATTCTTTCAATATCCTCGACTTTCACCTTTTCTCTCAGATGCATGGCGGCTTCCACAGACGGATGAGTATAACGGCAGGAAGCATATGGCTTAGTATAACTTTTCATAATTGCGTATGAATTGTTAAGCAAAAACGGCTTAATTTCTACATCGTCCATAAACGTCATCATTTTAAGATATCCTCGAGGATTTCCAAGTGAATCCGGATTCCCGTGAAAACCTGCTTTCGCAAGCTGAAGACTAGTCAAAGCTAAGAGAGCCGTCTTTGCAACATTATAAGGCTTAAGCTCCGAACCGGCATCAAGCACGCTCAGCATACCCGTAGCCGAAACGCATGCCGTGGCAAAAGCATTAAACCGCTCATAATCAGAAAAACCAAGCATATATGATGCCGCAATTACTGCCCCCAACACTCCGCATGTACCTGTCGCGTGATAACCAAGCTCCTTATGTCTTGGTTGTATAGAAACAGCCATTGTATAAGATACTTCATATCCGATTATCGCCGCTTTTAGAACTTCTTCAATCGAAACATCATATCTTTGTGACAATGGCAACAATAACGAGAAAATCGGCGAACCAAGATGAATTATTCCTGAATTTGTTCCGTCGTCAAAATCAAGCGCATGACCGTTAAGTCCGTTAAGAAACACCGCTTCCTTTAATGCCAGCTTGCAGTCACAGCCCAAAACATTAAAATCACCCTTTTCCGGTTGAGCAAAGTCGATATAATTTCTTACCTTGCCTTCCTGAAAGGCAGCTCCGGCAGAAGTCACCGCTAAATAATCCAACAAAGAACGCCTTGCTCTTGATAGCACTTCCTCGGGAATTTGTTTGTTTCTGATTTTATCAATTTCTGACAAAAATTCTGTAGTTATATTCATATTGCTCTCCCATAATACGAATAATTATTAAATCACCGGCTGACGAAATGTTAGGTCTTTTCCCCGGCAATTTTTTTAATGCGCTTAGCAATAATGCTAATAAGCTCTTTATTAAGATAAATTCCTACAACCATTCCTACCACAAAATTAATCCCATTACATACGGTATTTTGCATAAATGAAAGGCAGCACTGAATCATCATAATAATCAATATTAGTCCAATCTGCTTAAAATCATAAGTAAGCTTTATTATTTTCTGAACTCCAATCATCCTGAATATGCACAACGCTATATAACTTACCAAAGTTGACAAAGACGCAGCATACAAACCTATCCAATGTATTGTCGCTATATCAATAACCAAATTGCATACTGCCGCCGCTATTGTGGTTATTCCTACGGCTTTCGTTTTTTTGAAAGCGACATATATCCCCCCCCAAAACGCGGACAAACAGTAAAATAAAATTCCCATATATAAAATAGGGATTTGATTATATGCCTCTACATAATCTCCCCTTACAAATATTCTAAACAGCAGCGGCGATATCCCAATCAAACCTGCCATACATCCAGTCACGGTCTTAAAAAGCCTCTTGAACATTGCAGAATAATACTGTGCGGCGTCGTCGTCTTTAAAAACTATCGATGCGTTTTCCTGCCATGCCATATTGAACGTAACTTGCGCAAACGCGAGTATTGAAGGAATTTTATATGCAACTGCATACACCGCGTTTGCTGCCGGGCCCATAAAGAAGGTTATTACTAACCTGTCAGATACATGCATTACCCATTGCGATAAACCATTCGGCACCATCGGCCATGAATACGCGAGCATACATCTTATTTGCCTTACTCCTACCGACCTTTTACGGATGTATCTATAAATTTTTGCATGAATAAACAAATATGACGAACATAGTAATTCCGCCGCACATAAGCCTAAAATTCCGCCAAGCAAGCCTTTACGAAGAAAATAAACCAAAAACAAAACGAACGCTATCTGAGATAAGCCTCCTATACAGCATCCTATAGCATATGATACATTATCTGACAGTCCGCGGACAATCTGTTTGTTGGTATTTGAAATAATGTCAAATAAAAAATACAGGCATATTATAAGCTTGGTACTATATGTATATCTTATTAATGTAAAATACATTATCAAAAGGGCTATTAATGAAGTAATAATAGTAAATACATATATATTAGTTATTATTCTTTCTTTTTCTTTTTCATTATCTCTGACATCAATTAAAAAGCGAAACGCCGCTGATTGAATCTGCAATGTCGCAGCGGGCAGAATTAAGGACACCAATGTTATAATCAGATCATACGTTCCATACTCATCCTTCGTTAAACATGCGGTCAATACCGGCAGAGTAATAAATATAGCCAACTTTGGAAAGAATGTGCCTAACGCTAATATAGCGGTATTTTTCGCAAATTTTCCCTCTCTACTCATTTAAGGTCCCTTTCATTTTCAGTTCTCTACAAATACCGTTTACAATTATACATGAAAAAATATAAAATGCAAAAAACAAAATATCATAAAACGGCACTTCAATGAAAGCGTATATTATTATAAAAAACTGTATAGCAATTCCAAAAAGCGCAGCTTTTTTCTTCGCATTATCAACTATCTTCTTCAAATTTCTGCATAACCATATGCTTTTCACTAGGTTAATAATTACCGCTGATATACAAATTACGAAACCAATGATTCCTAATTCGCAGAGCCACTGCAAATAATCACAATTAACCTGATGACCCATTGCGAACTGATGATTATCAATAGAAGAAAAAATAAAATTCCTCCATCCTATACCGAATACTTTGTTTTGCTGCCAAATATTTGTTGCCAGTTTATACAGAGCCTTTCTTTCATTATCAAAAAATATCCCCGTCGAAAATCTTCTGAGAATTCTATTAATCCTATAAAAAATCGAACTATCAGGAAACATATTCATAAGAAAAACAAATATAGCTCCTGATAAAAAAGCTGTAGCAATAATTTTTATGCTGTTAAGCCACATTTTTCGTGAATTATAGAATAATAAAACAACCATTACTGTAATTAGTATTCCCGCAGCCATAATGCCTCTTTTACCCGTAAGTATTAAAACAAAAAGAAAAACTAACAGCAGCGCCGTTTCTTTCATTAGGTTTTTTTTATCAATTACCATTCTAAAAAAGACTGTCATTATTGAAAAAACAAATATTCCCGCCAATTCATGAGGAGAATATAACAATCCGAAATATCTTCCTCCTCTGTAGTAAGCTTGAGCATAGCTTTGATTATAAGGTGATAATAAAGGGAAATATAACTCATTAAATTTTTCTTTCAAAATAAAGTGGAGAAATACAAAAAAAGCGTAGAATAGTCCAATTTTTACTATAAAATTAAAAACGTTATTCATGTTGATTTTTGAAAAATCTGCAAATACCAAATATATCACGGTCAGTGAAAGAACTGTCGCTTTTATTATATTTCCAGCAGTCGTTCCGTTTATTAACATACTTATCCAAATATAAACGACTGCTAAAATCCAAATCCATACACCATAATTTATATAGATATGTCTTTTGATAATAGGCAACAATCCTATTGCCAAAACCGCCGCTTCTAAAAAAGAAAATGAAAATCGTCCTTCAAAGATCCATTTAAAGGAGCATACAGCCAGCATAATTATTATATAATATTCTTCGCGAACCCTCGTATGGGATTTCATGCTCCCCACTCCTTAGCTTTAATAATCATCTCCGAAAAAAACAAATAAGCTATATGCTCCTAACCAGTTTATTTGTATCGAACTTCTTAAACAATAAATTACTTCCGTCTTTGCTTTCAACTACTATGTTTTTCTGCACTTCCTCTATTCTTGATAATAATTGCTCATAATTGTCAGCTTCAATCAAAATAGAAACCACTTTCTGACGGGCGGTACCATCCTCAAGAATTTCGGTACCTACTCCGGCATGCAGTGTGGAAACCTCCGCCCAGCCATACTCAAGTACTTTACTAAATTCAAGCTTTGATATTACGCCACCATGTGCATAAAAAGGCATTGTACAATAATATTTATTAAAATATGGATTATCTTTTGATAAATCATCTGCCATATCACCTGTAAGTGAATGTGAAATCATCATTTTCACAAAATTAATACCGTTACATTTTTCAATAACTTTCCAATCATTATTGCCGTTTACTCTAAAGCCCATTTCAAATACATATATCTGCTCATCCGCAACAATGCCCTGAAAAGTTGCCATGCCATTTTCTGCTCCAATACCGCAAAGAAAATCTTTTAACTTATCATCGATTTCCTCCTTGTATCTATCCAAAAAAAACGCAGGTGCAGCTGCACAGGCACATAAGAAATTATCTACCAGCTGATCATCCGTTATATACTTTGCATTAAGACATGATAAAGAAATCTTTCCATTTACAAATGTATAAACTGCAGAAAACTCTGTCCCTACGATGTACTGTTCTACAAGGTAAGTCTTTGATTCAGACTTGTCCAGCGCAAGCTCAATAGCCTTATCCAATTCCACTCTGGAACTGCATACGCTTATGCCAATTCTTCCAGAGCGATCTGTCGGCTTTACAAGGACAGGATAAACAATGCTTTCCTTAATGCTTTCAGATATTTTTCCGCCTACATAATAGCTCTTAGGAACAGAAATACCATATTTCTCGCACTCTTCTTTAAAAAGTCCCTTATTTCTTGTAAGTTCTATCTGCTCTTCTGTCGCATAATACGGTACCCCCAAGGTCTTGGCAATTCTAGCAGCCGCAATTACCCTGAATTCTCCATAGCCTGCGAATACTCCATTGACATTACGTTCTCTGCACTTTTTTACTATTTCATCCGTTTCAAAAAAACTTATATCCCACGCTTCATCCGCAGCGTCTTTTGCTCTGGCTATTTTTCTATCGACAATATTATCTGCAACAATTGTATAAATTCCCATCTCTTTTGCAGTATTCACAATTTCCGTCTCAATAGCGGAACCTATAATCAATAATTTTTTTCCTTTTAGACTTTCATACATTACCGCAATTACCTCCCTTTTAAAATCACAGAGTCTTATTTCCAAACTAATATTATAAGCAACGTCAATCGTTCAGCCAAAGTTCTTTGTATAAGACCGATTTAGACAATAGTCGCAGCCGAAGCCCTCTTTAAACAACGCAAGCGTCGTATTCAGCACCTTTCCCCGTTCCTCCGTACTAATTCCAAACGAAAATTTAGAAAAGCCTTTTTCCCTTGCCAAACGAATAACCTCGTAATCTAAATAATTCATAGTATAAAATTTCGCGTAATCCACATCTTGAGCAAGGTACTGTGTGTGAAGAACTTGTTTTCCAAAATAAAACAGCATAGTTCCCGCTACCAGCTTGTCCCCTAAATAAGCACCATAAAAATCAACTTCTTCCGCCAATCTGCTATGCTTAAATTCCAAAAGTTCATCCAATGTATGGACAGGGGTAGATTCAAATTTTTTCAAGTTCTTACAAAGAACCTCGTAAAAGTCAGCAATCTCCTCGTCTGTTTCTATCCTCTTGAATGATAAATCGCTTTTCAAGGAATTCCTATAACCTCTTCTACGTGTGGCAAACCATCCAGAGATAATATCTTCAGGCATTTTACCGCAATCAATAAAAAAACTCAATTCATTACAATAATCGTAATTATTCTTATAAAAATAATAATCTAGCAAATCCGAGCTCTTCTCGGAAAAAATATCCGATGTGTTCTTAAAAAACGCCCTTTCATACCCTTCTAATCTAAGATATTCTTCCAAGCACGGAAACAGTTCTTCCATTGTTGAAATATCATACTTCTCTTTACTTATAACAATCCCGCCAAATGTACTTCCTTTATGTGAAAAAAAACAGCGTTTACCGTCCTCCTCCGTATCGCAGGCAGGAACTACCGCCACAATGTTGCTCCCCTGCATTACCAACACGGATGCGTCCTTAAACCGTCCTTTGGGATGATAATCCAAGAAATTCCATGTTTGCAAGAATGTCCCGTTAACACTATTATTTATAACAAACTGATCCCATCGTTCTTTATAATGTTCTTCATATTTTACTATTGTAAATGCCATATGTATTCTCCTAATATTTTAGGTTAAATATTACAATCAATTCTTATAAGCGTTAATAACATTAACGGTATGAGTTATTTCTTCATCCGTTAATGTGGCATACATAGGCAGACTCACCTCCTGTCGAGCAAAACGGGCAGCAGCAGGGTAATCTTCCCAATCATAGTTCCAACCACTATAGCAATCGGCAACATATGGCGGAATCGGGTAATGAACCTGAGTCTTGATTCCATTTTCCAACATATAGCGTTGAAATGCTTCCCTGTCATCTACAATAACCGGAAATAAATGAAATACATGAAGCGCTTCTTTCTGAATCTTAGGGAGCTGTACAAACGGATTCCTGATTTCATTTAAATATCTCTCGGCTAAACGGCGTCGTTCCAAATTGTCTTCTTCAAGATGTGCCAAAGCCGTCCGCAAACACGCTGCCTGAACTTCATCCATTCGAGAATTTATGCCGTTAATTTCATTATGGTATTTAACCCTGCTTCCGTAATTTCTCAAAAGACGCAATTGTTCGGCTAAGGCATCATCATTTGTTACAACCGCTCCTGCATCTCCAAATGCTCCAAGCGGCTTTGTAGGGTAAAAGCTAAAACATCCGAGGGTTCCAAAAGTCCCTCCCTTCTTTTGGTTAAAAGTAGCCCCATGACATTGAGCGCAATCCTCAATCACATATAATCCGTGCTTCTTGGCAATCATCATAATACGTTCCATGCTGCTGACCTGCCCGTACAAATGTACTGGAAGGATTGCTTTTGTCCGGTCCGTGATCAATGATTCCAACGCGTCAGCATCCATAAGCATATACTCGTCCACATCCGCAAAAACAGGAGTAGCCTCGTTTTCCGTTATGCAAATCACAGACGCAATATATGTATTCGCGGGAACGATTACCTCGTCACCCGGACCGATTCCCAGCGCGCGAACCGATAAAATCAAAGCATCCGTACCAGAGTTGACCGTAATACAGTGTTTTACTCCCAAGTAACCTGCAAATTCCTTCTCAAACGATTCTACTTCTGCCCCAAGAATATACCAACCGGAACGTAAAGCCCTCAGTGCTGCTTCCTCAAATTCCTCCCGGTGTTTCTGATATCCTCTCTGTAAAATTGTAAACTCAACATTCACGTTTATATTTCCTTCCCTTCACGCTTCATTAGTTATCGTACCGTCTTAATTTAAACTTTATACAGAAACTACAGCTATTATTTTCCTTTGCAAAATTCTTCATATTCTTCCAAATACTTTTGAGAAATATGCTTTAAACTAACCGCATAGCCATTTTCGTCATAACCAATGAAATAGCCGGCCGCCGCCGCGTTTTTTGCTCTTTTTTTCATTTCTAATACCATTTTTATTAAATGCAGAACCATCTTACAGTCAACCAAAAAGCTTACGTTCTCCACATACCAGATATCATTCTCAAATTGCTGCTGATAGGAAGGCAAATCATTACTGCCCATTATTCTCGGACACTCCAAACCAGGCTTTACCGCCGTACGCATTTTATGCCGTTCACTGTAACGTTCTTCAAAAACGACCGGAAGCGGTCTTGGCCCAATTATAGACATATCGCCCTTGATGATACTCCAGAAATTCAATAATTCATCCAAAGAATACTTGCGAACAAACTTTCCAAATTTTGTAACACGCTGACCAGGAGGCAACAGTACCCCATTTTCATCTGTATCATTAGTCATATTGCGAAATTTAATGATCTTGAATCTTTTGCCGTTCTTGCCAACTCTGGTCTGTGAAAAAATAATTGGTCTTCCGACATCAAAATATGTACAAATTGCAAGAATGGCATTTATCGGAAGCAATATAATAAAAACAGGCAGGCAAATCAAAATATCCAAAAGCCGTTTTACATATCGGACATAAATCCCATCCTTAGGAATCACCATCGCCGACTCCTGATTTACACGCGCCAAATTATCTCTTGCCAATAACCGTGCAATATATTGTTCTCTATCAGAAATCAAACATGAATTGCCGGCTACTTTTTCAGTAATTATTCTTTCTGCCATTTCCATTCTTACCACTATCCTCTACAAAATATAATTAACTAATGAGCATAAGTAGGTCGAGCCATCATATAATAATGACATAAATGACGCTTCTTACTGTTTATTCCATCTCCGTATCATTCTCCGCCATATACTTTAAATATTCATCATAATCACGAATATATTCTTCCGAATCATAATATTCCGAAGCCGCCACACACAGAACAGAATCATCTTGATTCCAGATCATTTCTCTCCATAACCCCGGATGAAGAATAAGCCCCTTGGATGGTCTGTCAAGCGTGACAATTTCCTGTTCCTTTCCGTCCGTAAGAATAATATCAATAGACCCGTATGGGCAAAACAACAACTGCCAATTCTTTTTATGGGCGTGAAGTCCCCTATGCTGATGCTCCTCTGCCTTATAAATACAATAGATACGCTTTATCGCAAATGGAATATCCCGCTCGCCCTCTACATAAGACAAACCTCCAAGTTTAGGATCCGGACCCATAACGGTGTTCATGTTCATCAACTCATATCTCATGTGCCTTAACCTCACTCTATTCTTTATCTAAATTTACCTAACAAAATCCGTCATCTATTCTATCGCACTTAATCTTCTAAATTAATAATAGATGTTTTCAAAACAAATTTCCCCTTTTTTTAAATATTAGGAAATTACAGTTATGTCCACACCATAAGCTAAAAACTCACCTTACTTCTCCATCCAAAAATACTATTCCTAATAAAGGTTTTCCCCATACGGCAAGTTTTTCACACGTTTCCTCAACCAGCCTATATCTTGATGAAGCGATTCTTTCAACCAGAAGTACTATATCCGAGTCCATAACTACCCTAATACTTTCAGCACTTTTTAATACATTTCCCGCTATGGTCAAATGCGCTTCCGCATTAATTTTTGAGCATAATAATTCAACTATCTCAGTCGCCGTTTCGACAGGCTCCGTTGAAACTACGGATATAGAAAGAGTTGCTTTTTCGCTATCATTCTCGGAACTTTTTGCAGACAATACCGCTTTCATATCCACTGCAAGTCTTACGGCAAGATTTTGAAACTCCTCTGAACATCTGTCTATTCCAAACATACGTCTGACCAATCGATCGATACCATTTAATTTTTTTCCATTTTTTTTAGGCAAAACCCCTAAAATGTTTAATCTGCAGTTTAACTTAAATTCATCCTCCGATTTAATTTTTCCATTTATTATATATGAAATAACATATACAATAAACATAATAATAATTCCAATAACTATGCCAATTGCTATGTACTTAACAATTTTTTGCAGTATGCTCAGCACGGCTCTCAATTCAATTATCGACGGTATTTTATATGCAGTCAAAAGTACCGCTGCAACAACCGCCCCAATTAACAATCCACGCCACTTTTTAAATATGTAAAAGCACATATCCTTTAAATCTATTTCTTTTTCTTTGCCAAAAATTTCTTTATCTGAATTATCGTTCATATGCAATCCTCTCTTATAACCTTATAAGCAGTCTTATATAGCGAACTGAGCCTACGATTATTACCAGCGAAATATCGTCAAAAAACTGCTTTCTTATATTACATAGCAATTGTACTCTATATGTTTTTTTTTGTAAAGAGCTATTTTTTTCCTTATCGACTGTTCGCGCTGTCAGTTCAGCATATTTTTTTCCCGGCAAAACAATCCCGCAGACGGCTCACACCAGCCTCGACCATTCTTCCAGATTCCACACCTTATCCACCACGTCACCGTAAAACTCAGGCTCGTGGCACACCAAAAGAATTGCTCCCCTGTACGCAATAAGCGCCCGCTTAAGTTCCTCCTTGGCATCGGTATCCAGATGGTTGGTCGGCTCGTCCAGGAGCAGAATATTGCTTTCACGGTTGATAAGCTTGCAGAGGCGTACCTTCGCCTGCTCTCCGCCGCTCAGGACGCGCACCTTGCTCTCGATATGCTTGGTGGTCAGTCCGCATTTTGCGAGGGCGGCGCGCACCTCATACTGTGTCTTAGAGGGGAATTCCTCCCATATTTCCTCAATGCAGGTGTTCTCCCCCGCTTTAATCTCCTGCTCAAAATATCCCTTATAAAGATAGTCCCCCAGTATAGCCCTGCCGGAAAGCGGCGGAATCAGACCGAGCACGCTTTTTAAAAAAGTCGTTTTGCCGATGCCGTTTGTTCCCGTGAGCGCAATTTTCTCGCCGCGCTCCATCCGCAGGTTGATGGGCTTGGAAAGAGGCTTGTCCTTGTCGTAGCCAAGAACCAGATCCGAGGTTTCAAAAATAACCTTTCCCGCTGCCCTTGCCTCCAGAAAATTAAACTCAGGCTTCGGTTTTTTCGCCGCAAGCTCAATCACGTCCATCTTGTCAAGCTTTTTCTGCCTTGACATAGCCATGTTTCGGGTCGCAACCCTCGCCTTGTTCCTCGCCACGAAATCCTTAAGCTCGCCGATTTCCTTCTGCTGGCGGCGGTATGCGGCTTCAAGCTGCGCCGTCTGAACCTCATAAACCTCTTTAAACTTCTCGTAATTTCCGACATAACGGGTAAGCTTCTGATTTTCCATATGATAAATGATGTTCACAACACTGTTAAGGAATTCCATATCGTGTGAAATCAGAACAAAAGCGTTCTCATACTCCATAAGGTAACGCTTCAGCCATTCTATATGATTCTCATCCAGATAATTGGTCGGCTCGTCAAGCAAAAGAATATCCGGCTTCTCAAGCAGCAGCTTTGCAAGCAGAAGCTTCGTGCGCTGACCGCCGGACAGCTCCGTCACGTCGCGCGAAAGCCCAAGCTCCGCAAGCCCGAAGGCTCTCGCAATCTCGTCAACCTTAGCATCAATAATATAGAAATCATTGTTGGTGAGCATATCCTGAATCGTGCCCGACTCCTCCATTATGCTCTCCATTTCCTCGGGCGAAGCCTCCGCCATCGCCTCAAAAAGCTCCGTCATGCGGCACTCCAGCTCATAGAGATATGAAAACGCAGAACGCAGAACGTCCCCGATTGTCATTCCCGCCTCAAGAGCCGCATGCTGGTCGAGATAGCCGACGCGGACGTTTTTTGCCCATTCGACCTTGCCCTCGTCCGGCATAAGCTTTCCCGTAACTATATTCATAAATGTGGACTTACCCTCGCCGTTGGCGCCGATAAGCCCTATGTGTTCTCCTTTGAGCAGACGGAACGACACGTCGGTAAATATAGCCCTGTCACCGAAGCCGTGCGTTAAGTCCGCGACATTCAATATCATCCTACTGTTCCTTTCCCGCCATTTCAAGCGCCGACTCAATCACCTTATCCATATCGTAATACTTGTATTCTCCGAGTCTGCCGCCGAAAATAACCTTGCTTTCTCCCGCCGCAAGCTCTGCATATTTTGCGTAAAGAGCTGCGTTCTTTTCATCATTTACCGGATAATACGGCTCGTCGCCCGGCTTCCACTCCGCGGAATATTCCTTTGAAATCACCGTTGTCGGCTGATTTCCGAACTCGAAATGCTTGTGCTCGATAATCCTCGTATACGGCGTTTCCGCATCCGTGTAATTGACCACCGCATTCCCCTGATAGTTCTCAATCGGAAGCTCCTCGGTTTCAAAGCGCACACTCCTGTACTCAAGAGCACCGTAGCGGTAGCCGTAAAACCCGTCAATCGGACCCGTATAGATTACTTTGTCCGCAAGCTCCGAAAGCGCTTCTTTTTCAGTAAGAAAATCCTTATCAAGCATTACCTCAACACCCTTTAACAGTCCCTCGATAAGAACATTATATCCCCCTATGGGAATGCCCTGATAAGCGTCGTTGAAGTAATTATTGTCATAAGTAAACCTCACCGGAAGGCGCCTGATTATAAAAGGCGGAAGCTCCGTGCAGGCGCGCCCCCACTGCTTCTGGGTATAACCCTTGACTAATTTCCCGTATATGTCCGTCCCGACAAGGTTAATCGCCTGCTCCTCAAGATTGGAGGGATTCTCGGTTCTGCACGCCTCCCTCTGGCGCTCGATAACCTCCTTCGCCTCATCCGGAGTTATAACTCCCCACATTTTGTTGAAGGTGTTCATATTAAAAGGAAGGTTGTATATCTCGCCCTTGTAATTTGCAACCGGAGAATTTGTATATCTGTTGAACCTGACAAAACGGTTCACATACTCCCAGACCGACTCATTGCTCGTATGGAAAATATGCGCGCCGTAGCGGTGCACGTTTATTCCGTTTATATTTTCGCAGTAGATGTTGCCGCCTATGTGATTCCTCCTGTCGATTACAAGACATTTTTTGCCGCTGTCGGTAAGCTCACGCGCCATAACCGCGCCGAAAAGCCCCGCTCCCACTATAAGATAATCGTACTGTGCCATAATTGATACCCTCCAGCTACTTAGCTCCCTTTCTTTTGAAAATCGTTGAAATAGTTTTAAATAAAATTTTTATGTCAAGGCCGATACTCCAGTTGTCTATATACTCCAAATCAAGCTTTACGACCTCTTCAAAATCCTCGATATTGCTTCTTCCGCTCACCTGCCACATTCCGGTTATTCCGGGCTTCATGCTCAGACGCCTCTTGTGGTAGCTCTCGTACTGTTTGAACTCGTCCACAGTGGGAGGTCTTGTCCCGACAAGGCTCATATCTCCGAGAAGCACGTTGAAAAACTGCGGCAGCTCGTCAATGCTTGTCCTACGGATGAATTTCCCGACCTTGGTTATCCTCGGATCGTCGGTCATTTTATACATAAGCCCCTTCATCTCGTTCTGCTCCATGAGCGCCTTCTTGCCTTCTTCAGCGTTCTTATACATGGAGCGGAATTTATATATATAAAAATACCGGCCATTCCTGCCGACTCTTTTCTGCCGGAATATTAACGGTCCTCTCGATTCTATCAGAAGAACCGGCGCAAGAAAAACAGTGACGATAAAAGTTATCACGATACCCACGAGCGAGCCTAATATATCCATAATCCTCTTGATCATCATCTTGTTAGCGTCATAATAGTTATTCGCAAACGTGATTACAGGTATTGAGCCAAGCATAGAAAAGCTTTTACGGAAATCCGCAAAGTTCTCCAGCATCTCTATATTCAGATGAACTACCACGCCCATATTCTCAAATTCCATAATATACGGACGCAGCGAATTTCCCGTGGCGTACGGCACGTCAAGGAACACCTCGTCTACCGCCTCGTCCTTGACAAATTTTACCATATCCGGATACCCTGCGGTAACCGGAACCCCGAGAATTTCCTCTCCCGTCATATCGGCGTCCACAACCGCCATGCCGTAAATCTTGCTTATCCACTGGGCGTTATCCTGAAGCTGCATAATCGCGTTTCTGGCACGGTCCGCCGTTGTTATCAGAAACATCTGTATGTTCTTCTTTTTCCTGCTGTAAACCATCGTAAGGTAATATTTAAAAATACAGTGCGTCGTAAACATAAGAAGCACGTCAAAAACAACCGTACATACATAAACGCCTCGCGACACATAGTCCGTATCACCCCTGATAAAGAGCAGCACCGCGTAAACCGCCGCAAAAATCAGATTTATTTTCAGACTGTAAAGCATCTCTTCTCCTCTGCTTCGCCTGAGGAAATCACTGTTTACATTAAAAATAAAAATAACTATTGCAAATGACGCCAGCGTTATTCCAAGCTCGTTAAAAAGCTCTCTCCGCTCAAGAACTCTGTAGCCCTTCACGAGTCCGAGCCATATACAGTTTGCGATAAAATACGACACAAAAGCGCTGATCAGATCTATAATATATAGAAGTATATTCTTGGTGTTCTCTTTATTCTGATACATATTTCATCCTCGTTTAAAGCAGATTCTATACATTCAGTATATTTTATCCAATATTAACGCTATTCTATCACACAACCGTGTCGGCATACAAGAAAATTAGTTAAATTCAGGCTGTTTTTCGGGAAGAATATATAGTAATATATAAGGGACTTGGCATCGGGCGGTATTTTATACGAAAAACACCGTCCGCCGCAGGAGGAAACGATTAAATGCACGAATTATCCGTAACCGAAGGAATTCTTAATACCGCGCTTGACGAAGCCCGCAAATGCGGAGCTTCCCGCATTATCAATATAAAGCTCGCCATGGGCGCACTGAGCGGAATAGTCCCCGAATGCGTTCAGGAATATTTTGACCTCTTAAGCGAGGACACCGCCGCCGCAGGCGCGCGGCTGGAATTTGACGTTATCCCCGCCATGCTGTGCTGCAGAGACTGCGGCAATAAATTCCGCATGGAGCATATGAGACTTCGCTGCCCTGCCTGCTCAAGCGGCAAAGTGGATATAATACAGGGAAAAGAATTCTACCTTGAATCCATGGAGGTGGAAACGGAAATCGAGTAGGGAAGCTTTATCTTATCCTACTCGCCGCGCGACCCGTGCGCCGCTTCGGCGGCATATATCTATGCACGGGTCTGCGCATAAACAAAGGGAGGCGTTTCCGCCTCCCCTTAAAATCATCCAAGCATCATTCTGTCGTTATCAAGCTCGCTGCCGCTTGCGATTGCAAATTTTTCAAGCAAATCCTCGACGGTGAGCTTCTTTTTGTCATCACCGGAAATATCAAGAATTATCTTTCCGTTATTCATCATAATAAGACGGTTGCCGTGTACGATGGCATCCTTCATATTATGAGTAATCATCATTGTCGTAAGATTATCCTTCTCAACAATCCGTTCGGTTGCCTCCAGAACCTTTGCGGCGGTCTTGGGGTCAAGCGCCGCCGTATGCTCATCCAGAAGAAGAAGCTTCGGTCTTTTCAGCGACGCCATAAGAAGCGTCACCGCCTGACGCTGCCCGCCCGAGAGAAGCCCGACCTTGGCGGAAAGCCTCGTTTCAAGCCCCAGATCAAGCTCCGCAAGCATTTTCCTGTATTCAACCTTTTCCTTTGCGGTAATGCCGGGTCCCAGACCGCGGAATTTGCCGCGTCTGGCAGCCAAAGCAAGATTTTCGTCTATTCCCATCGTCGCCGCAGTACCCATCATAGGGTCCTGAAAAACGCGTCCGAGATATTTTGCGCGCTTATGCTCGGAGGTCTTGGTCACATCAACGCCGTCAATGCAGATTGAGCCTACGTCCACGGGCCATACACCAGCGAGCGCGTTTAAAAGCGTGGATTTGCCCGCTCCGTTTCCTCCGATTACCGTAACGAAATCGCCCTCGGCAAGCTCAAGCGAAACGCCGTTAAGAGCGGTTTTCTCGTTTACCGTTCCGGGATTGAAAGTTTTGTAAATATTACTTACCTTAAGCATTCGATTCCGCTCCTTTCTTCACCGGCTTGGCGAAAAATTTCTTTTTCCAGTAAGGCACCGCAAGGAAAACAGCGACAATCAACGCCTGAAGGAGTTTGAGCAAATCCGCGTCCACCTTGAGCCAGAGAACCACTCGCATAACGGCATAGTATATAATACCGCCGAAAACGACAGCCAGAAGCTTCAGCGCGAAATTTTTGAAAAGCTTGTCAAATATGGCGCCGCCGATTACCACCGCCGCAAGACCGATTACGATTGCTCCGCGCCCCTGATTGACGTCCACGCTGGATTTGTACTGCGAAAGCAGCGCGCTCGCAAAGGCGACGATTCCGTTGGAAATCATGAGTCCGAGAACCTTGTTCACATTGGTGTTTATTCCCTGCGCACGGCTCATATTGGGATTGCAGCCCGTCGCTCTCATCGCCGAACCGCGCTCCGTTCCGAAGAACCAGTAAAGAATCCCTATTATAAGCACAACGCATATCGCAACGACAAAAATCGTGTTCCTGTAAAAGGGAACTCCCTTTAAATTGCCGGACGATACCATAAGCTTATAATTGCGGGAGCTTATGGCTACGTTCGCCTTTCCGTCCAACACCCTGAGGTTAATCGTCCAGAGACCGAACTGCGTTATTATTCCCGCGAGGATTGCCGGTATTCCCATAGCCGTATGGAAAAGTCCCGTTGCCAATCCCGCCAGCATTCCGGCCAGGGTTGCCACAAGCATACTGAGCCACATGGGCTTTCCGCTGAGCAGCATCATAATACACACTGCGCCGCCAAGACCCATCGTGCCGTCCACTGACAAATCGGCAATATCCAATATTTTGTATGTTATGTATACGCCGATTCCCATGATGCCCCATATAAGGCCCTCGGCAACCGCGCCCGGCATTACGTTCAACAGTGCTGTAATATCCACGCCCAAATACCTCCGAATTTAAATCCTGTAAATTATTAGTCCTCTATAACGATTTCCTCGTAATCATCGGGAACCTTTATATCAAGCTCGTCACAGATCTCTTTGTTGTACTTCTTTACCGCCTTGGGAGCGTACTGAATTTCCATTTTGGTGATGTCCGCTCCGTTTACAAGGATGTCGTAAGCCATTTCGCCTGCTTTATAGCCGATATCGTAGTAGCTGATTGAAAGAGTCGCAACACCGCAGCCTCCGCAGATTCCTTCTTCACCCGCTACTATGGGTACTCCTGCCGGACGGCATACATTGTCGATAACGCCGGTGCTGTTTGCGGCAGTATTGTCGGTGGGGATATAGATAACGTCGCTCTCTCCTACCGCGCCCTCCGTTACGGACTGAATGTCGTTGGAGTCGGTGAATGAGAAATATTTGCACT
The DNA here is from genome assembly GCA_014799955.1 of Butyrivibrio sp. Classification (GTDB taxonomy): domain Bacteria; phylum Bacillota; class Clostridia; order Lachnospirales; family Lachnospiraceae; genus Eshraghiella. The sequence continues at coordinate 17,002 of JAAVHB010000025.1, forward strand.
CATATCCAAGCTTTGTAAGCTCTTCGTTTACGATGTCAACCTGATACTTTGAGTTAGGCTCTGCCGAGCAGTAAATAAGTCCGACCTTCTTTGCGTCAGGGAAAAGCTCCTTGATAATTGCCGCCTGCTCAGCAAGAGGAGCAAGGTCTGACGTTCCGGAAACATTTATTCCGGTTGTTCCCGTCCAGTCGGAAATATCAAGCGCCGAAGCGTAGTCGGTGATTGAGGTTCCGAGAATCGGAATGTCCTTGGTTCCCGAGTATGCCGCCTGTAAAGCCGCAGTTGCGTTCGCGAGAATCAAATCGGAGTTGTCCGCGATGAGCGAATCGATAATAGTCGTGCAGGTAGGCGCGTCGCCCGCTGCGTTCTGCTCGTTAAACTTTACCTTATCCTTACCGAGCTTCTCCTCAAGGCATGCCTTGAAGCCCTCGGTTGCTGCGTCAAGCGCAGGATGGGGTGCAAGCTGGCATATTCCTATTTTGTATACCTTGTCGGGGTCATTGCCATTGCCCGGGTCGTTGCTTTTGGAACTGCTGCTGCCGCATGCCGTCATTGCAAATACTGCCGCAAGACAGAACAACACGGCAAAAATTCTTTTTGTCCTTTTCATTGTTTTTCTCCTTTTTCTTTTACTTGATTGATTTAATGTATCGCTGCTTTTAAGTGTAAAAGCAATAACTTATTATTGCATATTAGAAAAAAACAGTCAATTATTTTTCATAAGTTTTACACATTTATGTCATTCTTTTCACACAAAAATGCGGTATTATTGAAAAATAAACTACAGTAACTCCACAATGAAAGAAGGTTTTATATATGAAAAAATACGTTTTACGCTTATCGGGAATTCTCGCCGCCGTACCTCTCGCGCTTGCCATGACCGCATGCCGGAGCGAAAAAGATACCGCGGTGCGCGAATCCCAGACTGCCGTCAACGACACAAACGATACGAATACTCCGGATAAAAGCACATATGTGACGCTTGACTCCAAGGACACGGATACGGATTTTACGGAATCCGAAGCCTGCATTATCACGCTTAACGGCACCTCGGCGGAATTCTCGGGCAGCGGCGCGGCAATCAACGGAAAAAGGATTACCGTATCCGCCGCAGGCACTTATATTATCAGAGGAACGCTTGATGACGGACAGCTTATCGTAAACGTAAAAAGCGGCGACGTAAGGCTTGTTTTCGACAACGCCCGCATTTCCTGCTCGGATTCCTGTCCTGTTTTCGTCGCAAACGCCGATAAGGTTATAATTACGCTCGCCGAGGGAAGCGATAATTTTCTGAGTGACGGTTCGCTCTACGACACCTCGGACGGGGTAACCGCGGAAGCCAACGCCGTAATATATTCAAAGGACGACCTCACCGTGAACGGAAGCGGTTCTCTCAAAATCGACGCCGCCTTCAACAACGGCATAACCTGTAACGACGATTTACGGCTGGCAGGCGGCAAAATCACAGTATCCGCCGCGGACAACGGGATAAAATGCAACGACGCAATATGCATAGCGGACGTCGAGCTTGACATAAGCTCCGAGGGCGACGGCATACAGGCGGGTCAAAACATCCTCATAGAGGACGGTAAAATATCAATCGTATCCGGCGGCGGCAGCGCAAACGGAAAGCTCCATCAGGACAGCTCGGGAAGATGGGACTTTTCCTTCGGTCAGAACAATTCGGAGGATTCCGAGAGCATTAAGGGAATCAAATCCGCTTCGGAAATCCGGATTGACGGAGGCGAGCTCATCCTTGACTGTGCGGACGACGCTCTTCACGCAAACGGCAGCATTTACATCAACGGCGGCAGTTTCAGCCTCTCAAGCGGCGACGACGCCATACACGCTGACAGCGCCGTAACCGTTTCCGACGGAACAATAAACATTGAGAATTCATATGAAGGCATTGAGGCGGCAAAAATAACGGTAAACGGAGGTCAGACAACACTCACTGCGTCCGACGACGGACTGAACGCATCGGGCGACGGTATTAACGGCTCCGCCTCGGAAATCATCATTAACGGCGGCACTCTTTATATAAATGCCAAGGGCGACGGTATCGACTCCAACGGCTCAATAACCATGAACGGCGGAACCGCCGTTGTAGACGGTCCCACGGACAACGGCAACGGGGCAATAGATTTCGGAACCGCTTTTTATATGAACGGCGGCTATCTTGCAGCCGCCGGCTCCTCGGGTATGGCGTGCAATATTTCTCAGGACTCCAAGCAGTGCGGAGCGCTTATCGCAATAAACGGTGCCTCCTCCAACGAAACAGTCACGCTTGCCGATTCCGACGGCAATGTGCTTATAAGCTTTACGCCCTCCAAAAGCTGGAACGCTCTCAATCTTTCGACCCCTGACATGAAGCTTAACGAAACCTATTATATTTACTCGGGCGGTACGGTCACGGGTTCCGAACAAATCGGTGCAGACTGCTTTATCGGCGGTACGGTTTCCGGCGGAACCGAGCTTACAAGCTTTACGCAGTCCTCCGTCGCATATTCCTCTGGCGGCATGGGAGGAATGGGCGGCTTCGGCGGCGGTCACGAAGGCTTCGGCGGACAGCCGGGCGGCAAACCTGACGGCAACATTCCCGACGACCTTCCGAACGTACAGCCTGACAGCAGCCTTCCCGACGACTTCCCGAACGGACAGCCCGACGGCGGCGCTCCCGACGGGCGCCCCGGAGGCTTCGTTCCCAGAAACGATGAGGGTTCCATATAAAACAGCATTATGTTTCACAGCAAAATTAGTCCGTTTCACGTCATATTTTTAGTGTAAATAAAATACCGTTCCGATATAATATTTACAGGGTCATGCCTGTAAAAGGAGGCGGAAAAATGCGGATAGCGATATGCGACGACGAAAAGGAAATCCGGACTTTGCTCTCGGAAAAAATACGGGCGCTCTATCCCGGCGCGGAGCTTTTTTTGTACAAATCAGGAGCGGAACTGCTTTTATCCAATATACGTCACGACATTCTGCTGCTCGATATTCAGATGCCGGGCAAAAACGGTATGGAAACTGCAACGGAGCTTCGCCGGGACGACAAAAAGACGGTAATTATTTTTGTAACCGCATTGGAGGACTACGTTTTTCAGGCATTTGACGTGAACGCCTTCCATTATCTGGTAAAGCCCTTTGACGACGCAAAGCTTGCCCGGGTGCTGGCAAACGCCGTCAGTCAGGCGGCTTCTGCAAAAACGGAAGAAAAAATACCCGACCTTATGATAACCGCAGGCGGCAAGCACATAACGGTCAATCCCGGGGAAATAATCTACGCCGAAGTTTTTGACCGCAAAATAATACTTCATACAGCCGGGGAGAATATAGAATTTTACGGAAAAATGAAGGAGCTCGAAAAAAAGCTCGGCGACAACTTTTACCGTCCGCACAGGGCATACCTTGTGAATTTCGATTACATCAGAAAATATGACGCTTCAACGATTTATTTTGAAAACGGACAGGCTCTTATGGCAAAACAAAACTATCAGGATTTTGTAAAAAGCTATCTTCGGCACAACAGAAGGAAGGGCGGACATTAATGGGAGAGCTTGGAATTCACTGGAGTATTGCGTCAAACGCGACGCATATAATCGAAATATTCATTATGAGCTTTTGCTTTTTCATGCTTGCAAAGCCGTTTATGAGAAGGAGAAAGAAAGCGTTATCGGTCGGCGCGGCATATGCGCTGGTAATGTTGATATTTTATATCATACCGCTTAATCCCGATTATTATATTGTTCACGGCACAGGCGTTCTTACCGCCTTTCTTGTGATGTGCCTGACTGAGCGAACAAATCTCCGCCAGAAGATTTTTATCGCGGCGACATTTTTTCCTCTGCGTTTTCTCACAGCCGCAACGGCTGAAATCATTTATGATAAGGTATACAGCTTTATGGAGGCGCGTCAAAATGCGGATTTCGCATTATATGTCGGGGTATGCACTCTCTATCTTTTACTCGAATTCGCGTTCATGGCAGCCGCCGTCAGGTTTATATTAAAGGCATACGCATACAAGCATGACGATATGGACAAAAAGGAGCTGCTCATGCTTCTCATGCCATCCCTTCTTGGCATTACAGGATTCGAGATAACGAGGTACTACCGCGTTTTTTATATCGTTGAAACCGGAAAAAGCACCGACGCCTACGATTTTCTTTCCCTGCTCTATTACACGGTGTCCGTTATCACAATCGTTGTTGTGGTTGTACTCTATCAGAAAATAAAGGCAAAACAGGAGGACAAGCTGCAAAATGAACTGCTCGCTTCACAGCTTGACAGCCTGCGCCGCCATATTTCTCACGCGGAAAGCTTATACAGTGATATGCGCGGAGTCAGACATGATATGGCAAATCATCTTCTCACGCTTGAACGGCTTTACGAAAGCGGCAAAACCGACGAGGCAAAAGCTTACGGTGCCGACCTCAAAGCCGCTGTTTCCCAAATAACCGGTGAAATCAAAAGCGGGAACCCCGTAACCGACGTTATTTTACAGGGAGCAAAAAACGAAGCGGAGCAAAGAAACATCATGTTTCACTCGGATTTTTGTTATCCTGCCCAATCAAATATCAACGCCTTTGACTTAAGCGTTATTTTAAACAATGCCCTGCAAAACGCGCTTGAAAACGCAGACTGCGGACGCGGCTCCTATATTTCCGTTACCTCCTACCGACAAAACAACGCCTACATGCTGGAGATAAGCAACAGCTTTGTGGGAAGCCTGCAATGGGATTTTGAAAACGCTCTCCCGATTACCTCAAAGGAACAGAAGAACGGACACGGATACGGGCTTGCAAATATCCGTACTGTAGCACGCAAATATTCGGGTGACATAGAGATTGTTCAAAATGACGGTGCCTTCAGGCTTACCGTTATGCTGATGACGGAGTGATTCAAAATCCTGTTCCATTATTTTAGCTCACATCGAAAAAAAGTCGTTCCACAGCATGTCGCTTCAATCCCCGTTAAAAGCTGCCGAAACATCATACAGATTGAGGAAACGCCTTTCGGGTATACCGTTTTCTCAAGGAAAGGAGAGCAAATGTATGATGAAAATAGGCAATTCAACAGCCTCCGGCAACAGTATGCCGGCAGAGCATTCCGGCTCGAATATGCAGACCGACCCCGTCAGCAAAAATATTCAGAACCGGATAGCAAGTCTTAGAGAGCGACTTCAGTCAATATCCTCAGACGAGAATATTTCCACAGAGGACAAAATGAAAAAAAGGCAGGAAATCCAACAGGAGATTTCCAATCTTAACCAGCAGTTAAGACAGCATGAAATTGAACAGAGACAAACGCAGCAGGTCAAAAAACGGCCGATAGAGGATTTCCCGAAGCCCAAGCGCAAATCCTCCAAAAAAGGAAGCGGTTTATCTCAGGCAAGTATGCAGGCAATGATTTCGGCAGACGCCTCTATGAAGCAGGCTCAGGTTCAGGGCAGCGTGGCTTCGGCAATGGACGGCAGGGCAGGCGTCTTAAAGGCGGAAATAAAACAGGACGCCGGACGAAATACGGAGGATAAGGAAGCCGAGCTTGCAAAGACGGAGCAGAAATCCGCCGATGCCGCCGCGGCGCAGATGAATACCGTTTCCGACGCAAACAAGGCAATGAAAGAGGCGGCGCGGGCAGACGCCGAGGATACCGAACGCGACAGCCGGACGGACAAAACCGATTCAAAAGCGAAAAGCAAGAACAAAAAGTCCGAAGACAAGGATGTCAAGCCAGCCGTAAGCGATACTGAAACGCAGAAAAGCAAACCGGCCTCTGAAAACGCAACCGGCAATGCCGTTGACATACGTCTGTAACAAAAAATCCCCATCAAAAATGATGGGGATTTTTCTTTATCGCTATGTATTACGGTTAAGTTTTACATCGGGAAGCTGAATGTCGTCTGGCAGTGATTCATAACGAGTATATTCAGCAGATAGTTTGTGATGATAAGTCCCGCAACACCGATTGCAAGCACAATGAGAAGCTTGTTGCGGTTTTCGACTTCTTTGGATACGATATTAAGACCCTGAAGAAGCGTAAGGAAGCCGAGGCATACCGTAATTATCGGGAACACCATATTTCTGAAAGCGCCGACAAATATAAAGTTGCTGATAATCTTGATAGCAAGCGCAGCCATAAGGGGTACGGACACAGACGCGCAGAGCGAAAGCGTTCCCTTGATGTTGATATTTTTCTTAAGGATAACCTTATTGACAAGTATCGAAAGCCCGATTATCGCTCCGGTCATAACCGCTACCCATATAATGGGGAAAAATATGGACTGAATAAGGTCAACAACGCTGATATCCGCAAGCTTGAGTATATCCCATCTGGTGTATCCGAGAAGCTTGTATGACGAATTCCAGCCCGCAATTCTAAGGTAATGAGAGCAGACAGCCACGAAATTGAGCATGGTGGCAATCACATAAAGTCCCGCAACCATTGCTATAGCGATTATCGACGCAACCAAATCGGATTTGCGGTAAAATTCCTCGGCCGCCTCAAACGGTGTCTTGATTGTTTTTTTGAACAGTTCGATAACCGTCTTGAATCCGCCTCCGACATCAGCTTTATTCTTGGGCTCTGCCTGAGGCTGTGCGTAAGTATTCACCTGAGGTTGGGGCTGTGTATAAGAGTCTGCCTGAGGCTGGGGAGCCTCCTGCGGAGCGGAATTCTGAGGAGCCGTCTGCTGTGCTGCGTTATTCTGCTGACATGTGCATACTTCACCGTCCTGCAGCTGCTTTCCGCAATAAGTACAAAAAGTCATTATTTTTCCCTCCTGGATTTGTCCCGCCCATACGACGGGAAATAATTTGTGTAGATTATATCACATAATTCTTTTATTGACAAGACGAATCGCAATGCGATAGTATACTTAATATAAATTCAAGGGAGTGCCGAAAATGCGGATAGTTTTACAGCGTGTGTCCGAAGCCGCCGTAACGGTTGACGGCAAGATAACGGGACAGATTAAAAAAGGACTTTTGATTCTGTTGGGAATCGAAGCAAAAGATACGGACGAAATGCTTCCGGCTTACGTAAACAAGATTATTAAAATGAGAATATTCGAAGATGAAAACGGCAAAACAAATCTGTCGGTTACGGATGTTTGCGGCTCGCTTTTGGTGGTATCGCAGTTTACGCTCTGCGCCGATATAAGCCACGGCAACCGTCCCGGATTTACGAACGCCAAAGCGCCTGCCGAGGCGGAAAGAATGTACGAAAAATTCATCGGGCTTTGTAAGGAATATCCGCTGACAGTCGAACGCGGTGAATTCGGCGCTGATATGAAGGTTTCGCTGATAAACGACGGTCCCTTCACTATTATAATGTAGGCACCGCTCCCGCGCTCTTGTATGCGGTCAGCCGCCGAGCGCCTTCTTTTCGCGCTCCATTTCAAGCATAAGCCTTTTTAAAGTCCATTTGGCATTGGTCGGCGTAAGCACGGATTTGTAATCCACCTGCTTTGAGGACTGGCGGAGCTTTGCGAGAAGTCTGTCCATATGCTTTTCGCTCAGCCCGCACATAAGCATAAGCGATTCCGACGGCAGTCCGTCACGCAAAACATCGGAGGACGATGCCTCCGCTGCTTCGTTATTAACGATTCTTTCAAGCGTTTCCGTATACATTCCGGCTGCGGCATTAATTACTTTAATCCGCATATTTCCCGCGATTCCCGCGATAAATTTTTCCGTTTCGGATCCGACATTAAAAAGAACTATTTTTTCCATAGCTGTGTTCTACCCATGTATCACTGCCAGAACCGCGCCTACAGCAATGAAAATACCTGACGAAATAAAAAAATGCGACAGTGAAATTTTCTTTTTGGCGCGCTTTTCCTGAACATAATCATAATAATCGGGAACTTCCTTTTTGCCGCGGCTGAGCTTCTGAGCGAGCTTTTTCCACAGGTAACCCGCCGCATACAGTCCCCCGGCGTTTGCGGCAAGCAGGATAAGCCCTATGCAAAGCGTCAGCATTCCCGCCACGAAAAACGCGTCGCTCAGGATTCTTATATACTGAACCGCAAAATCAAACACCGTGCTTTCATACCACAGGACAAGCCCCGCCGCCGCCAAATCAACGCCGATTGTTATAAGCAAGTTTCTAATTGACCGTTTCATCTGATTTCTCAATCTCTTTACGATATTCCGCAAGCTCCACACTGTTGCAGCTCACATAATGACCGGGAAGAATCTCCACAAGCCTGGCTCCCTCCGCGCTGTAATCATGCGCCTCATCGGGTTTATATATGATACGCTGTCTGTGTTTCTCATAATGCGGATCGGGATACGGAATCGCCGATAAAAGGGATTTGGTATACGGGTGCAGAGGGTGGCGGAACAGCTCCTCCGAATCCGCAAGCTCAACGATTTTGCCGAAATACATTACCGCAATCCTGTCGGAAAAGTACTTAACCACGGAAAGGTCGTGGGCTATAAACATTATGGTAAGCCCCATTTTTTTCCTCAGCTCGTTGAGCAGATTGATTACCTGCGCCTGAATCGACACGTCAAGAGCGCTTATCGGCTCGTCTGCAATAATGAGCTTGGGATTCATCACAACCGCTCTCGCGATTCCGATACGCTGGCGCTGTCCGCCGGAAAACTCATGCGGATATCTTCCTGCATGCTCCTTTACAAGCCCCACCGTTTCAAGTATGTCGTAAACCTTCTCGTCGATAAGCTTCTTGTCCCTTACTCCGTTGATTACAAGCCCTTCCGAAATGATCTCGCGTACCGTCATTCTGGGGTTAAGCGACGATATTGGGTCCTGAAAAATCATCTGTATATCCGTTACGGAAGGATGCGCCTTATTAATCTTCGCGGCTTTTGCCATAAGACTTTTCTGTCTTTGTATCTCGGTCTTAAGTCTTCCCGCCTCCTCCGGCGTGGCGCTCTTTAACGCCGCACGGCATTTTGCGATTTCATCCTTATAATCACGAAGCCCCGAGCTGACATGCTCCCCGTTAAAATAAACATTTCCGCCTGTTATCTGGTACAGCTTGATAATTGAGCGTCCGGTTGTCGTCTTTCCGCAGCCCGACTCACCTACAAGTCCGAAAACCTCGCCCTTTCTGATGTCAAAGCTTATACCGTCCACTGCCTTGAAATCGGCTTTGCCGTTTTTAAAATACTGGCGCAGATTGTCAACCTTAAGTATGATTTCCTGTTCACTCATTTTTATCCGCCTCCAGTCCTTCTCTTAATTTTTTCATACGCATAATACGGTCCGTAACGATTGCCGGAGGCTCGACCTTCGGCGCGTTGGGATGCATAAGCCACGTTGCCGCCTTGTGTGTGGGCGACACCTCAAACAGAGGCGGCTGCTCCTCAAAATCTATCTCCATAGCGTATTTATTGCGCGCCGCAAAGGCATCGCCCTTGGGCGGATGAATCATATTGGGCGGAGTTCCGGGAATGGACATAAGCGTTTCCTTGGTGTCCAAATCCGGCATTGACGAAAGCAGCGCCCATGTGTAGGGATGACGGGGGTCGTAGAAAATATCGTCCACCGTTCCGTACTCCACTATTTTGCCTGCGTACATCACCGCAACCTTATCGGCAACATTGGCAACCACGCCCAAATCGTGCGTTATGAAAATAACGGTCAGCTTACGTTTTTCCTTAAGCTCTCCGATAAGCTCCAGAATCTGCGCCTGTATCGTAACGTCAAGCGCCGTCGTAGGCTCGTCGCATATAAGTATCTCGGGATTCGCGGCAATCGCGATTGCGATTACGATACGCTGTCTCATTCCTCCCGAAAATTCAAAGGGATACTGGTCAAAACGCTTCTCCGGCTCCTTTATGCCGACGTCCTCCATAATCTTTATTGCCTGAGCCTTTGCTTCCTCCTTGGTTACATGACGGTTCATCATAACCGTCTGATCCATAATATAATGTATGAACGCCAATGCCTTTGTTTCGTCACCGAGAACCTCTGTAAGCTTTTCGGTGAAGCCCTTCATGAAACCGCTCTCCAAATCCAGGGCGTCACGCTCTTTAAGAACCTTGTCCCTGAACTCGTCAATCATACTGTCGCCGTCCGCAACACCCGAATCGGCAAAGCTTTTTCTTAAAGCCTTAATCCTGTTTTTAAACGCCTTTGCGGAATATTTGCGGTTGGTCTTAACATTAAGCAGGGTCGCCTCCGTCATCTGCTTTCCGATTTTCATAATCGGGTCAAGGCTCGACATAGGGTCCTGAAAAATCATTGTAACCCGGTTGCCGCGGAGCTTGTTGAACTCCTCCTCCGGCAGCGTCAGCAAGTCCTTGTTGTCATACATTATCTTTCCGCCCTCAATTATGCTGTTAGGGGCAAGAATACCGAGAATCGCTTTAGCCGTGACCGATTTACCGGAGCCGGACTCTCCCACTATAGCCAAGGTTTCGCCCTTTTCCATCGTAAACGATATATCTCTGACAGCCTGCACATTGCCGTTATCCGTTCTGAAGGAAATGGCAAGGTTCTGAACATCCAATATTTTTCTCATCGCCGTACCTCCTATTCGTCAGCCCCGCGCAATGCCGGGTTGAATGCGTCCCTCAGTCCGTTTCCGAACAGGTTGAAGCATATCAGCAGCAGCGCTATAAACACCGCCGGGAAGAAAATACAGTGCGGGTAAGTGGACAGTGTTGTCTGTCCGTTGTTCAGCATCGTACCGATACTCGTCATTGAATCCGACTGGAGATTTACGATTCCGAGGAAGGACATATTCGCCTCGGAAAGGATAACTCCGGGAATCGAAAGTACTGATGCGGTAATTATATAGCCGATACCGTTCGGCAGTATATGTCTGAAAATAAGCCTCTTGTCCTTGGCTCCGAGCGTTCTCGCCGCCATGACATACTCCTGTCCCTTGAAACGGTACATCTGCGCCCTGACGGTGCCTGACGTGCCTATCCATCCGAACGCCACAAAGGCGAACAGAAGCGACGGCACCGGACCGACCTTATCTGCGAAATAAAGCTGGAACAGTGAGAAAATAACGATGGTCGGTATTTCCCATATGAAATCCTTAATACGCTCGATTATCAAATCCACCGCTCCGCCGTAATAGCCTTCAATTGCTCCGATAATTACTCCAAGGAACAGATTGATGGCGGAAACCACAATACTGAGTATAAGCGACAGCCTCGCGCCCTCCGCAAGCCTTACAAGAATATCGTATCCGTTCACGTCCGCTCCAAACAGGAAGCTTGCGTAATCGCCGTTCTGATATTTGTACCACTCGCTGTAAAGCACCCTCACATTGTACTGTGTATTGTTGTTTATGGGCTTACACATGACGGGCTCGCCGTTATCGTCGCGAAGATATATATCCTGTAAATTACCGGATGAATCCCTTGTCGCAACGCCCTTTTCGTCCGTCAGATACCACACGTTTGCGTCATTCTGGAACGCTACCGAATTGATTTTTGACGTATCTACAATGGGATAAAAAAGCTGTACGCCGCTCTGCTTCTCGTACTCAAGCGCCTCCGCATACTGCGCGGCGGTTATCGTCTTGTATACAAATCCTACTCTTGCGTAGGTATCAACATCAATTTTGTACTGCTTGCCGCCCCTCTTGCTTGCGGCGGGATTATCCACCTCGCCCTTGTATTCCACAATGGCTCCGGGAATTCCCTCGTATCTGTCATATGTCTGCTGGTTTACGGTAAATGTCTTGCAGCCGTCCCATACTCCCCAACCCCAGCTTGTAACAAGCTTATTTTTGGGCAGGCAGTAAGAATAATAGGCGTCGCGGTCGTCTTTGTGATACCTTGAAACAAACGGAGTAATCACCGCAAACAGCACCAGCAGAATAATGACAACGGCGCCCATAACCGAGCTTCGGTTCTTGCGGAAGCGTCTGAAAGCGTCCTTGAAATAGCCCACGGGCTTCGTGTCAAATTTCTGGTCATGAATCTCCTTGTCCTGCTGGACAAAACGAAATTTTTCCTTCGGAATATCCTTGAAATCATCAATATTCATTGGTCTTGCCTCCTCCCATACGGATTCTGGGGTCTATAAAGCCATAACTCAAATCAAAAATAAGTCCCGCAACCAAATCAATGGCAACATAGAACATGGATATAAGCATGAACACGCTGTAATCCCTTGAGGTAATCGAAAGCACGAACACTCTGCCTATTCCGGGCACCGAGAAAATCTGCTCAATAATGATTGAGCCGGAAATAACGTAAATTACGTCCGCAAGGAACGACGGCAGCAGCGGAACCATGGAATTACGCAACGCGTGTCTGAAAAGCGCCTGCCTTTTGGTAAGTCCCTTTGTCCTCGCCAGAAGCATATACTCGCTTGTCATTGATTCCGTAAGCTCTGCGCGGACAAATCTCATGTCGCCCGCGATAACACCGAAGGAAAGCGCCAATATAGGCATTATCGCCGATTTAAACATCGGCCAAGTAAAATAATCCGTACCAGACTTCATAACGAGCGGAAGAAGGTTAAGCTTGAAGCCCACAAGGTACTGTAAAAGGAACGCGTACACAAACGCCGGAACCGATATAAAAAACATAACGAATACGTTAAGCACATGGTCCTGCCATTTGTTTTTGAAATTGGCGGCAAGTATACCAAAAACAACTCCGAGCGGTATGCTGATTATGATTGACACAACATTGACATACAGCGTTGCCGGGAATTTGGAGGAAATATACTCGGTAACAGGCTGAAACGCCGTTCCGACCTCCGTACAAAAGCCCCAATCCCATTTTGTAAACACGTTTTTAAGGAAAATACCGTACTGCACTATAATGGGCTTATTGTATCCCCATGCCTCTCTCATCTGCTCAAGCTGCTTCTCATAGCCGCCAAGCCCGGCGTGGATATGGTTCGGAAGCAGTCTTATAAGTATGAACAGAACCGTCATTATGGCAAAGCCCGTAACAAGCATGAGCCCTATTCGTTTAAAAATGTATTTTCTCATATAATCTCCCTTCTACTACAATATATTTATGGTTAATATCCCTTACAGCCAGTAAGGAATTATCCATCTTGTTGCTTAAGCTGTATAATGATGGAGCAATAGGTATGTCGGCTTCCTTTCTTGGACTTCGCGTCCGTAAAACAGACTGATGACCAGCTCCTCATTCGCAGCGTTCGTTTTATGCAGGTTGAACTGCCTTAGGTACGTTCGTGTCACACCACAGTAGATTGAATAGGCAATGAGTAAAACTGGTATTTATC
>JAAVHB010000026.1 GCA_014799955.1 Butyrivibrio sp.
TATCATTTCTCGATACCAGCATCGGAGCCAGTTTCGCAGGAAGCGACAGCAGTTTTGTTTTTATAGATACAAGCATATCTGTCATTACTCGTTCAACATCCTCAGACTTATGTACTTCTCCCGTCATGGTCTTTAGCTTCAGTTCGGATATATGGCGCTTAACCCTTTCGTGTATTGCTTTTTCGGTGTCAAGGTCAAGCTCTCCGTCCGGCGTGTCGGATTCCGCCGCCTCAATCGAAACCCTAAGAGTAAGGATATAATTTGTAATGGATTCCATGAGCTTGTAACGGCCCTTCGCCGCCCGGACGATAATATTTTCTTCTGCAAGCTGTCTTATGCGACGGCCAGATACGCCGATGATTTTTTCAAGCGCCGCGCTGTTTACGGTTATGGCGCTTATGTCGGTTGTCTTGATGCTGTCTGCCGCATTATCATCAATTTTAGCCATGATTTATACACCCCCTTCGGAAATGGCAACTTTCAATAAAATTTTTCTGTGCCTAGAAAATTTTTGCGCCTTTTGCACCCGCAAACGAAAAATAAATCCTGAAAGAACCTATTTTTCTTTGGGAAAATCTGCGAACATATTCACTAATAGTAAATTATTTTTCCTCTATCCTCTTGACATATCTAATATTTTGTAAAATGCGCCCCTGATGCAAATCTACTATTTAATGCACTTAAAAATCATGCCCCGCATTTGACAGTTTCTTTATATGTCAAGTGCCATGGCAATAAAAAAAGAGCGTTCCGATTCGCTCTTGAATGTCAGGCGCCCAAAATCTACCGCTTAAACGAAAGATTCTTATATGCTTTATCTTTGCAATCTTGGTTGACACCTATATACCGCAGTGTGATATGAATGTCCGAGTGATTAAATATATCCATAAGTAAAGCCGCATCGTTTGTCTGCTTATACAGATGATAGCCGAATGTCTTTCGGAGCGTATGAGTTCCGATGCTGTCAAGCCCGAACTTCCTCCCTGCATTGGACAGAATGTTATAAGCCTGCTGTCTTGTGATTGCTTTGTTTGGCTCATGCGGATTTTTAAAGAGATATTCGTAATCTTTCTTATCCCTTATGTAATCCGCGAGAATTTTCTTAAGTTCCCTGTTAATTGGGAACCGCTTTTCTTTTTTAGTTTTCTTTTCCCGGCACGATATGAAATCCTTGTCCCGGACATCGCGCACACGCAACCGCTTCGCATACTTTTAACTAATACATATTATAGCACTCTCAACACGACATTTCCACGACATATTTCACGACATATTTCACGACATCCCATTTTGACTGAAAGCCTTGATTTTACTTGATTTCTTGTTGAATTGTACTCAAAAAAGTACAACAAAAAGTGAATCAAAAAAATTGACTTTTTACAGTTCAAAAACTCTCGACGCTTCCTTCATCTGCTTCTCTATCCGCTGAAGCTGACGCTCAGATATTCCGATAGTTTCAGCCGCCTTATATTGCGTCATGGAAAAGATAACGCGATAAATAAATATAAGCTGCTCCAATCCCCCCAAGGCCTCAGCAGCCCTCAACAAGTTGCATCGGCGGCGGCGCAATGATTTTATAGTCGCCCATTCCCGCTCAATGTATTCTTTGTCTTTGGCTATCGCCTGTACTGCGTCCGGGAATTCCATATGAGAAAAGCCGGCCTTTGGCATATCCGAATATCTTATGCCTCCGATACCTGACGGTCCATACATACCGGACATTCTTTTAACTTTTTCAATACTCTTTTTGTGGTTCCTTATTTTCTCTTTGCTCATGAGGATTTGAAAATCAATATCCTTTATAAGTTTTCCTTCCTGTAAGTTTGGTATTCTTGGCGCTGACATCTTACAGCCCCCTTGATTTATAGCTAGAAATTTGCTATAATTATTAAAGGTTCTAAAATAAATTATCTTAACGAAGGAAAGCGGATGGCAGCCGCTTTTTTTCGTTTTCACCTTTTAATGTTTGGTGTCTGTAATTGTCCAACTTCCAAGATTGCTTACCATATCAAAGCCCTAATCCAGTTGTATTAATTACACCATTTCTACACCAATTTCGCATTCGTTTATATACCAACATATCCGATTATATCTTTGACACTCGTTCAAACTCCTTGATTATAAAGGATTCCATGCTAATATATCCGATTATATTAGTTTATATAAACTAAGTTTTTCATTTTAAAACAAAACAGAGAACGCTGTCAACTGCGCGGTATGTTCCTACATTTATTTTTGACAAAATGTAAAATATACTTGACATTAATTTTTGCGGATGTTAGTATAAACCCAGACAGAAATTTATCAAGTAAAGGAGCAAAGATTATGGGAGATTTTAAACCCGGCATTTTTTTGGTATTATTCTTAATATTTTTCGCCCTTCTCTGGATTGTATTTGTAAAGCTCGGACGTCAGCAGGACAGATATGACGAAAGACAGGAGCTCAACAGGGGAAAGGCGTACAAGGCAGCCTTCGCCACGGTCTGCATATGGGAGCTGCTTTACTACGCCGTTAAAAGCGGCGGGATAAATATTCCGGCGGAGGACAGCCTGATGGCAATTGCCGGGGTTCTCGTAAGTATATGCGTTTATGCGGTCCTCTGTATTTTTACGGACGCGTACTTTCCGATTAACCGCAGCAGCAACGGAATCATTGCATTATGGATTACCATCGCGGTAATGAATATAGCAATCGGAATACGGAACATAGCCGACGGAAAGATGATTACGGACGGAAGACTGAATTTCCGTGCGTCGGGAATGTTAGGAGGCGTAATTATTTTAATTGTTGCAATAGCGTGCATTGTAAGAAAAATTGTCCTCAAAGACATCGAAACCGAGGATTAAGGTGAGTGTAGCATGAAAAATCTTAAGCTGAAATCGGCGCGTGCCGCTCTCGATATGTCCCAACAGGAGCTCGCCGATGCGGTCGGCGTATCAAGGCAGACCGTAAACGCAATCGAACGCGGGGATTACAACCCCACCATCAGGCTTTGCCTTGCCATATGCAAAAAGCTCGGCAAGTCCCTCGACGAATTATTCTGGGAGGATTAGGAAGATATTGAAAAAAATATCTCTTACCTATATAATATCATTATGCGCCGAAATACGGCGCAATATCAATGAAACACCATTCGGGTATACCACTATGCGCTGAAAAACGGCGCAAAATCAAGGAAAGGAACACATCATGGATTATATTTTAACCTCTGATAATATCAGCAAGCAGTATAAGCATGTCAAAGCTGTCGATTCTGTGAGCCTGCACGTCCCCAAAGGCGCGATTTACGGCTTCATAGGGCGGAACGGAGCCGGAAAAACCACAACTCTTAAAATTTTCAGCGGTCTTGCCTCTCCGACCTCGGGCAGCTTTACGGTATTCGGCTGTAACGGCGACGAACTGAGAAGAAAAAATATGTTTTCGCGTATCGGCATTCTCATTGAAAATCCGGGACTTTATCTCGATATGAGCGCCTACGACAATCTCAGAATGAAATGCCTTTATGCCGGAATAAAGGACAAAAACTATATAAACGAACTGCTTTCGCTCGTCGGGCTTGACGGCGCGGGACGCCGTCCGACCAGAAACTTTTCGCTCGGAATGAAGCAGCGTCTCGGTATCGCCATAGCGCTCGTGGGAAATCCCGAAATTCTTTTCCTGGACGAGCCGATTAACGGTCTTGACCCTCAGGGAATCGCGGAAATACGCGAGACAATCGTCCGTCTAAACAAGGAAAAGGGGCTTACGATTATTATCTCCAGCCATATTCTTGAAGAGCTTTCAAAGGTTGCAACAAATTACGGAATCATAAACAACGGAAAGCTCATCGCGGAGCTGACCGCCGAGGAGCTTTCCTCAAGATGCGAGTCAAGAATCGTTTTCAAGCTTTTTGACGTACAGTCCGCCTGCAATATGCTCAACAGCATGGGAATCACGCGTTTTAAGGTTGTTGACCCGGGTACTGTTCACGTATTCGAAAGGCTTGACCAAATCGCCCAGATAGGTATGGCGCTTGCCAAGGCGGACATACTTATATCCGGTATGTGGATAGAGTCCGCAGGAATCGAGGAATTTTTCTTCAACATGACAGGAGGTGTTCACAATGCTTAACGCGCTTAAAATGGATTTTTACAGATTCAGGAAAACAAAGAGCCTCTACATAATACTGGCTGCCGCCGTCGCCATGTGCGCCTTTACCATATGGAGTATGTACCTTATGTCCAGCCCCGCCATAACGGAAAGCGGAATTCCCCTGCCCGACGGCTTTGACGCCTTGGTTCCCAAGACCGTTGACGGCTATGTTGATTCGTTTTTTCAGGGAAATTTCGTGGTTCTTTTTACCGTGATTTTCGCCGTGATTTTCTGTAATACGGAGCACCGCGGAGGCTTTATAAAAAACATCGCCTCAGTCACCTCCAACAGAATCGGACTTGTTTTATCAAGAACGGTAGTTATACTTGCCGCCGACATTCTGATTCATATTGTGACTTCCGCCTGCGTTTTCATCGCCTGCTTCGGGATTATGGGTATAAACGAAATCGTAAATCCGTCCGGAATCGCGCTCACAATTCTTATCAGCATTGTTATGAATCTGGCTCTCGGCGCGCTCTCGATGATGCTTTTCATGCTGTGCCGCAAAATTATACTGCCCCTGATTTCCGGCATCGTGTATGTGCTTATGGGCGGCACCGTATATTCCCTTGTGGATTTGATTTTCAACAAGCTCATAGGGCTGTCCGAATTCAGGGTTGAAAAGTACACGACCTTGGGCAATATGCTTTATTATGTCAATACAAGCGCCTCCGGCAAAGATTATATTCGAGCTGTGCTTGTGTCTCTTATCGTGCTTGTGATAAGCGTAATTGTTTCATGGCAGTCGCTTAACCGCAAGGACATTAAGTAAAATAATACCGCCCGTCCTGAGGTCAGCAGCATTGCTGTCCGCAGGATGGGCGGTTCTTTTTCAAATAACTCTATCCGATTACACCGTTAATCTTCTCTCTCATGGCATCTTCTCCGATAATGTGGATGATGCTCCACAAATCGGGCGTGTTGGCTGTTTTCGTCACCGCAATCCTGACAACCTCAGCCACATCGGAAATACTGCCCTTGAAAGCGTCGGGCTGTGCCTTATATGCCTTCATATCCGAAGCAAAGCCGTGCCTGTCGGCAATACCCTTAAGCTTGTCAAACCACGCCTGATTGTCGTCCTCATGGCTGTAGCCCTCAAGATAATCCCTAAGAATCGCCGAGACCTCGTCCTTATCCAGTCTGAATCCGTCCTTTGCCTCGCTTTTTTCCGTGTCGAAAAAATATCCGATAAGCTCAAAAATCTGCCTCGCGTAAACAAAATCCTTGCGTCTTCTTTTCATGCCGATTCCCATGTAAAGTCTCAGAATCGCGAGCAGCTTTTCTCTGTCGTCAAACCATACCTTTGCATTATCAGGCTCATTTTCCTCCGCCCACGATTTAAGGAAATCATACATTTCCTCCTCGGAAAGCTTTGCAAGCTCGTTTTTGCAGATATTGTGCAGCTTGTCCTTGTCAAAAAGTGCACCCGACTGGCTCATTTTTTCAACGGTGAAAGGAAATTCGCTTATATCCTTGTCCGGAAATTTCTCGTACCACTCCTCAAAATTGGAGTTCAGAAGCGTCATGAGATATACCTTCATTGCGCGCGGATGATATCCGTCCTTACGGTAATAATCGAGCGAAAGCTCGGGGTCCTTTCTCTTGGAAAGCTTACGCTTTCCTCCCGTTTCCTCGTCAAATTTCATAAGATGCGCCGTATGCCCGTACGCCGGCATCTTAAAGCCGAGCACATGGAAAAGCTCATAGTGCGTAGGCACGGACGCAAGCCACTCTCCGCCCCTTATGACCATTGTTGTTCTCATTAAGTGGTCGTCAACCGCATGCGCAAAATGATACGTCGGCACGCCGTCCCGCTTCAGAAGCACAATGTCGTGAATGTTTTCGGGGAGCTTTATTTCACCCATAATACTGTCGTTAAAGGTAATCTCCCTGCCCTGCTGTCCCTGTGAGCGCAGACGGAGCACATAGCTTTCACCTGCCGCAAGCTTCGCCTCTATCTCCTCAAGCGTGAGGCTGCGGCAAAGCGCGTATTCTCCGTAATATCCGGTCAGAACCTTTGCCTCCTCCTGTCGCACTCTCACCTTTTCAAGCTCCTCCTCGCCGCAGAAGCACGGGTAAGCAAGCCCCCGCTCCACCAGGCTTTTGGCATATGCATGATATATTTCCACACGCTGACGCTGAAAATACGGTCCGTACGCGTTCTGCGGAGCGTCATCGTCAAATCCTGCTCCCTCGTCAAATTCTATATCAAAATATCTGAGCACGTTTATGATGGTTTCCACAGCGCCGTCCACCTTGCGCTTCTCGTCCGTATCCTCAATCCTCAGATAAAAAACGCCGCCGTTTCTGTGCGCAATCCGCTCGTCCGCAAGCGCGCTGTAAAGATTTCCCAGATGAATGAAGCCCGTGGGACTGGGCGCCATTCTCGTAACCTGCGCCTTGGCGGGAAGCTTTCTATACGGGAATTTTTCCTCATAATAATCCGGCGTGTTCACCACGTCGGGAAAGAGGAGCTTTGCTAATTTTGCGTTATCCATATAACCCTCCGAATGTATTATATTCCTGACATCAACGCTTATATTATAATAAATGGGGAATAAAGTTACAAGTGCGAATTTTCTATTGTCCCGGCATATATTCTCCCAGATAGTTTTTCCCCGAATCGCCTGCCGTCCGGCTCTCCCCATACTCCCTCACAAGTCTTTCACACGCCTCCCGCACAACATTCTCAAATTCTCTTGAGGATATGAGCGCGCAGCCCTCGCCGCGTATGATTATCTGCTCAAGCCCGTCCGAGGTCACAACCGTGATGTCGTAGCGCACGCCGTTTTCATGCGCGAACTGCTCAATATAGCTGTCGGCGGTCTGCGCCTCCCTCGTGTATACGACATGGATATTATGATAGTCAAGAAATTCCGTGTCATGCCCTTTAACCCTGTACGCGTCAAAAACAACTATCAATTCCGCCCCCGCGGTTGCCTGATAACCGCACATTATGTCAAGAAGTCTTCCTCTTGCGCCGTCAATATTATCTTTTGCAAGAGCATTAAGCTCATCCCACGCAAAAATAACATTATAGCCGTCCACGAGAATGTATTTGTCGCGGCGCGGTTTGGACTTGAAGGTTCTTACGACTGACTGCTCTCCTTTGGAACGCCTGCCGTAAAGCCCGCGGTGCTGTGCCGATTTGGCGCTTCGGTTCGCTCCGCCGAGCCTTGCGATAATTTCGTCTATCTCCTCCACCCCAAGCGCCTCGTCAAGCCTTGAAAGCATATCTGCGCTATTGGCTGACTTTTCTTCGTCAGATGCGCTTTCGGAAAACTCAAAGCGCTTCGGAAGATGCATATACTCCTGCACCTCATACCACGGAACGGCAAAACCCGCGCCTTGTGCGCAGAAAACCGAATCCGCCGTATTTTCAGTGTCCGCTTCCGGATTGTATTCCGAAGCTTCAATTACCTCCGCTTCATTGTGACAGGGCTTGTAGCCCGCAAAGCTAAGCGACAGGCTTCCGAGCCCATGCGAATATGCCGCGACAGCTCTGTTATACTCGTACATCTCCGAGACCGGAGCGGTTCCGGTTATCACGGTCATTTCACCCTCCGAAACGGGAGTATCGAAATTTCCTCCCATTCGCTGTATGTCGTTTATCGCGCGTCCGGTGCCGTCGGACGGAATGCAAAGCCTGAATGAGTATACCGGCTCAAGCAGTCTGCTGTTTGCCTGCATAAGCCCCTGCCGTATCGCGCGGTAAACCGCCTGCCTGAAATCTCCTCCCTCAGTATGCTTAAGGTGCGCCTTTCCGGCGGCAAGCGTGATTTTTACGTCCGTAAGCTCCGCGCCCGTGAGAACGCCCCTGTGCGCCCTTTCGGTTATATGGGTGAGTATAAGTCTTTGCCAGTTTCTGTCAAGCTCGTCCTCGGGACAGTCCGATACCGCCGCGGTGCCGCTGCCCGGCTCTCCCGGCTCAATAATAAGGTGCACCTCCGCGTAATGGCGAAGAGGCTCAAAATGCCCGACTCCGTAAACCGTGTCGGTTATGGTTTCCTTGTATACTATTTTTCCCCTGCCAAGCTCAATATCAACTCCGAGGCGCTCCTTTGCCTGTCTTTTCAGAATATCCGTCTGCACCTCGCCCATAACGCGCGCAAAAATGCCGCCTCCGGCGCTCCGGGATATTCCAAGCTCAGGATTCTCCTCGCCGATTGCCTTAAGCCCCTCGTATACCGTCTGCTCATTACAGTCCGGTGGCAGAATAATACCGTATGAGACGACGGGTTCAAGAATCGGTTTAGGTCCCTCAGTTTCAAATCCGAGGCCTTCTCCGGCAAAGGTTTTGTCAAGTCCAGAAACGGCGCACACCGTGCCTGCCGCAGCCTCATCAAGCGTCCTGTATTTACTGCCCGAATAAATTCTTATCGCGTTGACCTTGCCGCTCCACTCCGCTCCGTTTCTATCTCTTCCCGTAAGCAACGCGCGAACCTTTAAGCCTCCTCCCGTTATTTTCATAAAGGTAAGTCTTTCGCCCTTATCCCTTGATATTTTGAAAACGCGCGCGCCAAACTCACCTGGATATAACGGCTCAGTCACCAATTCCGAAATAAGGCGCATAAGAGTGTCCACTCCGTCAAGCTTAAGCGCCGAGCCGTAGACGCACGGAAAAACACTCCGCTTTGCCACGGCGCGCGCAAGTGAATCTCTGCTTATTTTTCCGGTTTCAAGATACTCGTCAAGAAGCTCCTCGTCGCACAGCGAGAGCTCCTCGTCCGTATTCTCTGCCTCAAAATCAATACAGCCGCCGTCAAGCCCCTCCTGCAACGCCTTCGTAATTTCCGCGCGCTGTGCGTGCTCCCTGTCCATTTTGTTTACAAAAACAAATACGGGAACGCCGTACTCGGCTAAAAGCCGCCATACCGTACGGGTGTGGCTTTGCACGCCGTCGGCGGCGTTTATAACCAGAACCGCGTAATCCAGAACACGGAGAACCCTCTCGGTTTCCGCCGAGAAATCTACATGTCCGGGGGTATCAACAAGCGTAACGCTCAGACCGTCCCATTCAAGCTCCGCCTGCTTTGCAAAAACAGTGATGCCCCTTTCCTTTTCCACCTCATAGGTGTCAAGGAAGGCATCACCGTTATCAACCCTTCCGGGCTGTTCTATTACTCCGCTCTTGTACAAAAGCGCCTCTGTCAAAGTTGTTTTTCCGGCGTCCACATGCGCCAGAATTCCCATAACAATATGTCCCATATCAGTGAACGCTGTCTACGGCAGCCCTTTCCACGGGCAGCGCCGCCCTGTATCTTTCCATAAACGAGTCAAAGCCCGCAACGTCTTTTGCATCCGGCTCAAGCGATGTCCCCTTCATTCCCGCAAAAACCGCACGCTCCAGAAAAGCGCCAAGCGGCTCGTTCTCTTTTCTGCTCACCATATACGAGGCAAGCAGCGCGATGCCCCACGCGCCCCCCTCTCCCGCAGTTTCAAGCACCGTCACGGGCGCGTTCATTGCGGCGGCAAGAATTTTCTGTCCGGCAACGGGCGTCTTGAAAAGACCTCCGTGCCCCGTAATGCGGCGTACACAGACCTTTTCCTCCTTAAGAAGTATATCAAGTCCGACCTTCAGCGCTCCGAGCGACGCATACAGATGGGTCCTCATGAAATCGGCAAGACTTAAGCGGCTGTCGGGCGTCCTTACGAAAAGAGGTCTGCCCTCCTCAAAGCCCGTTATATGCTCTCCCGAAAAATAATTGAACGCCATCATTTTGCCGCAGTCCTTTTCGCCCTCGAGAGCCTTATTGTAAAGTATCTCAAAAAGCCTGTCCGCGGACAGCTCGATTCCGGCGGCTTTGGCAAATTCACCGAAAAGCCCCGCCCACGCGTTTAAATCCGACGTACAGTTGTTGCAGTGCACCATTGCCACGCCGCTTCCGTCGGGAGTCGTAACAAGGTCAAGCTCGCCGTGAACCTTTTCAAGCTCCTTTTCAAGCACAACCATCGCAAATACCGAGGTACCGGCGGACACGTTTCCGGTTCCCCTCTCCACGGAATCGGTTGCGGTCATTCCGGTTCCGGCATCGCCCTCGGGCGGGCAGAGCCTTACTCCGCTTTCAAGTTTCCCGCTTATATCAAGCAGCGCCGCACCCTCATTCGTAAGCGCTCCCGCGTCGTCGCCTGCGGTGAGTACCTTGGGCAGTATGTCCCGGATATCAATCTTAAAGCCCTTTGAAGCGGCAAGTACGTTAAATTTTGCAAGCATGGCGGCATTATAGTCGAGCGCAGCGGAATCTATCGGAAACATACCGGACGCCTCGCCCACGCCCATAACCTTCATTCCGGTAAGGCGGTAATGGATATAGCCCGCAAGCGTCGTCAGATATTTTATCCTTCCGACATGCTCTTCCCCGTTAAGGATTGCCTGATACAGATGTGCGATACTCCAACGCTGAGGTATGTTGAATCCGAACTCCCCCGTAAGAATCTCAGACGCCTCCTTTGTTACCGTGTTGCGCCAGGTCCTAAACGGCACAAGCAGCCTATCGTTTTCGTCAAGCGCGATATATCCGTGCATCATTCCGCTGACACCCATAGCCGCAAGAGAGGTTATCTCCACACCGTATCTGCTTCTCACGTCGTACGCCATTGAAGCGTACGCAGAGCGAAGCCCCGTGATTATATCCTCCTCGCCGTATGTCCATATTCCGTTCTCAAGACGGTTTTCCCATTCGTGACTGCCTGAGGCAATGGGATTATTTGAGCCGTCTATAAGAACCGCCTTTATTCTGGTAGAACCGAACTCAATTCCGAGAACGGCTTTTCCGTCCCTGATAAACTCACCCGCAGCGCTCATATATATCCTCCCGATTTTTCAAAATAATGCTTATAGGAAATATATCGGCAGTACTTAAGCGCTTGTTAAGAGCTTTTTTCCATTTATTCCGAAACAAGCTCTCTCACCTCGACTCTGCGTACCTTTTTCGAGCTGAGATAAGCAAAAACAAAATAGCACAAACCAATCGCAAGCACAGGAATAATCACCGACATTGCCGTGTATTCCAGCACCACCCTTGAAATTCCCATAACCCTTAAGAGCGCGCTGAGAACTCTCGCCGAAAGCATAAAGCTTAACGCCATACCTATAAGGGCTCCGATAAACGACACAGTAAGGTACCTGACGGCAAAGCCAAACCTTAATCCCCGCGAAGTAAAGCCGATAGCCTTATAAATCCCTATGTCTGCCCGCTCCTGCGCAAAAGCCTTTGAGCAGGCCATCCTGATTACAACGAAAGCGAACACAACGGAAAAAACATAAATTATGAGCTTTAACATGTCAATAATCTCCCCGTACTCCGCCTCAACCAGATTTTCCTCGGAATCGTACACATAAATCCGAAGCGCCTCGCCGTATTTTTCTTCTATGTCGTCCGCAATCCCGTTAAGCTTTGATTTATCTTCCAGAACAAAATATTTGCACGCCAAGGACGTATCTATTCCGATTTTTTCGGCTACAAGAAAATTTGTCAAAAAGCACATTCCGCTGTCCAGGGTTGACTGAATAATGCCCGTAATTACGCACTCCGTCTCGTTGCCCCCGTGCGAAACCGTAACCTTATCTCCCATGCCGAGCTCAAGCGCCTCCGCGACCATTTTGGTTATTACGATTTCGTTTTCATACTCCGGCACCCTTCCCTTAAGAAGCCCCGAAATATATTCCGTTTTCTCAAACATTTGACACAGAAGATTTTCGCCGTTAACGGAAACATACATTTGAATCCGTCTGTTTGACTCCCGTATTTCAGAATGCGCCGCCACCGTTTCGTCGATTTCCGACATATATTCAACCCCCTCTTCTCTCGGATAAATCTCCAGATCCGACAAGGGCACTCCCATTGCCCGAAGCGCGTTTTCCGACGCCATAGCGGCACCGAAAAGATTTACCGTAATCATAAAAAACGTCAGTATCGCGGCAATCATAACCGTTCCCGCATATCGCTTTTTGTTTGAGGTAAACTGCCTGAACGCGAGACTTGCGGACAAGGGCTTGGAGGCTATCGGCGCATTGAGCCTGCTGTCGAAATAAATCTCGCTCCTGCCTCCCGAAATTGCCCTCACCGGTGAAATTTTTGTCACCCTGCGCGTCTTCAACAGGATAATGAGCGCGGAGCAGATTATAATAAACAACGCGTACAGAACACTCCTGACCGCCGAAAATCCGAAAGCGGGTAAAACTCCGGTTACCGACTGGCAGGCGGAGCTCACCGCCCTTTCAAGAGGTATCGCCGCCGCGCTGCCCGCAACTATCCCCGCAAGCTCCGCAAACACATACTGCAGCATGAACAAAAGTCTTATTTTACGGTTTTCAAAGCCCTGCGCCTTAAGTATCCCGAGCGTCGTATAATCGATTTCAATCTCCGTACCTATGCTGTGTCCCATAACAATAAGCACGATTACAAATAAAAACACGCAAAACACAAGGACACAGTTGATAATAATATCCGGCATAAGCGTACTGTAGCGTTCGGACTGCTCAAGCGTAAGCGCGCCCACCGAAATATCAACTATTTCCGTTGCAAGATTAAGAGCGCGCTGAAATTTAACGGAAGAAAGCTTACTGCCCTCTGCCTGATGAACGGAAACAACAGTCGCTTTCAGAGTGATATTTTCCGTCTTTAACGGCTCACACTCAACGTAAATGCTTTCCAGATCGTCGGCGTTTACAAAGCACTGCTTCCAGCCGATCACCATCGAACCCTGTACAGGCTCCTGAACAAAGCCCTTTACCGTAAAATCGGCAGTAACTCCGAATATAACATCTACGGTAATTTTATCACCGACATCGCACGAAAGCTTTGCCTTAAGTCCCAGCGGAAGATATATTTCGCCCCTGTCAAGCGGAGGAATTTCGCTTTCAAAACCGTCCTGACTGTCATTAAAAAGACGTATGCCGTCGCGTATTTCACCCAGAAAATAAGAGTTGCCGTCATAATATTCCCCGCAATGTGCGCCGTTAGCGCAGATTGTCTCATAATAATCGACACGTCCTGTCAACTCGTTTTCCTCAAGCTTTCTGCGTACCTCGTCGGTAAGCCTCTCGGTTCTTATTATTATATTGGTGTCGCCGCAATCCGCCTCCTCAAACGCCGCTTCAAGACCCTTTTCGTAATTGTCGCGGACACCCGCAATCGCGGACACAACCGTAATTATAATTGTTGTTAATATAAAAATGCTTATAAACGCGCCTTTCTTTTTGCGTATATTCGCCTTTAAAAGTGTAAGAATCTCCATGCCGCCCACCTACCATTCCATTGAGGTAAGCCATGCGTTTACCTGTGTTTCACGGCTCTTTTCTTCCTGCGCGTCATACGGAGGGAGCGTAAGCTCACCGGTTATTTTGCCGTCCTCAAGATACAGAAGCCTAGTCGCCCGGAGCGCCGCCTTCAGATCGTGCGTAACCATAAGAATACTCTGTCCTCCTGCGTTAAGTCCGGTAAGAAGACCCAGCACCTCCGCCGTGTTGGCGCGGTTGAGCGCTCCCGTCGGCTCGTCGGCAAAAAGTACCTTGGGGCTGTTTATAACCGCTCTGGCGATTGCGCAGCGCTGCTGCTCGCCTCCCGAAACCTGCGACGGCAGATGATTTTTCACATCGGATATGTTCATCTGCTCCATAAGCTCTCCCACCCGCTCCTTAACATGGGACGGAGAATTTTTCTTATTGAGATAGCCGGAAACCGCAATATTTTCAAATAAGGTTAAATTGCCGACAAGATGCATCTGCTGGAAAATAAAACCGAAATCGGTATGCCTCAGCTTTGCAAGCTCCTTTTCCTTCATTGCCACAAGCTCCGAGTCTTTGTAGAAAACCTGCCCCGCAGTCGCCCTGTCCATACCGGAGAGCGCATAGAGCAGCGTGGTTTTTCCCGAGCCGGAGGCTCCCATAATAACGGTAAAATCTCCCTCGTAAAGCTCAAAATCAATATGGGACAGAATATGGATTTGTCCGCCGTTGTGAGCAAAGCTCTTGCACAGACCCTTTGCTGACAGAATCGTATTTTTCATTGAATTTAATTCCTCTTTCTTTATGATAAAACCACTCTATCAGAAAAGTTATTAAGAAATCTTTAAGAGCTTTGAATAACCGAAGGAAGAGCGATTACTGCCTCAAGACCGTCCGCGTGGTTGTGCAGTAGGATTTTTCCGTTCATCTGCTCCGTAATGTATCTGACTATATAAAGTCCGAGCCCCGAACCGTACTCGCCTCCCGAGTTTCTTCCCCTGTAAAATTTATCGAAAATAAACGGCATATCCTCGTCGGGAATTCCCGCGCCGAAATCACGGAAATGAATCAAAACATCGCCGTCGCTTTGAGTGATATACACCCTGACTTGGGTTTTCGCGTATTTTCTTGCGTTGTTTATCAGATTTTCCGCAAGCTGCACAAGCCTGTTTTTGTCTGCGGATACCTCCGCCGTAAAATCGGGCTTTACAAATTCAATATCGTCCTGCTCACCCGCGATTTCCGAAACCGTATCTTCGATAAAGCCGCAAAGCTCGAATTTTTCGGGAATTATTCTGAGCTTTTCAAGGTCGGCGAGGGAATGCAGGAACAAGTCGTCCGTAAGCCTTGAAACCTCGTCGCATTTTTTCATAAGCACGCCGAGATATTTCGCGCGCTTTTCGGGCGTCGCGTCAAGATTTGCCTCAAGCCCCTCCGCATATGCCCTGATTGAAGCAATCGGCGTTTTGATATCGTGTGAAAGCGTGGCAATAACGGT
Organism: Butyrivibrio sp.; assembly: GCA_014799955.1. Taxonomy (GTDB): domain Bacteria; phylum Bacillota; class Clostridia; order Lachnospirales; family Lachnospiraceae; genus Eshraghiella. The sequence goes on from JAAVHB010000026.1 coordinate 14,860, forward strand.
TTTGTTGTTGTCTATCGCCTCTTTTTCGCACGCCCTTGCCTTAGTGATTTCCCTGCGCATACAGTCAAACGCCCATGTGAATTCGCCGAAATAATCCGAGCGCTCATAATTAAGCGGCACGTCGAAATTTCCCCTTGCGATAAGTCCCGCAAAGCCTTTCATTTTTTCAAAGGGACGCAGAATCCTGAAATATACATATACAAAAACTGACGCAAGAAAAAGAACGCTTACGCCGCAAAGATACCACAAAAAGCTTTTGCCGCCCGGTGCAGTCTGCAGGCTTTCCCTCAACGCCTCTGCCTTCACCGAGAGTTTTTCAAGCTCTCCCGCCCTTGCCAGCTGCTCGATTTCGTTGAGCGCCACAAGCTGCTCCTGTCTTGCCTCCCGGCTGTCCGACTTTCTTTCCGCAAAATAAAAAAGCAGCGTCACCGCACAGATTATCAGTGTAAATACCGCCGCTGCCGAAATAAGCCTGCGTTTCATTCCTTCACCTCCAGCATATATCCCACCTTAAAAACCGTTTTGATATACTTCGGTTTGGCCGGATTGTCCTCCAGCTTTTCGCGCAGCCATCGGATATGCACCGCAAGCGTCGAGGGCTCCACCGCGGAAAAGGCACCCCACACCTGCGAGAGCAGCTTTTCTTTTGACATCGCCGTATTGATATTTTCACAAAAACACGCAAGCAAATCAAATTCCCTGAGCGAAAGCGAAACCGGCTCCCCGTTTTTTGTCACGCGCCTTGACACCGTATCGACGCTTATATTCCCGAAGGTTACAGGCTTTTCCTGCTCCGTAAAGCCGTAGGTTCTGCGCATAAGCGCGTTTATCCTCGAAAGCAGCTCCTTCATGGAATAGGGTTTGGGAATATAGTCGTCGCCTCCCGCGTCAAATCCCGTTATCCTGTCGTCCTCATTTGTCCTTGCGCTTGCGAAAATCACCGGAACGGTGGAAACCGTGCGCAGCTCCCTGCACATTTCAAAGCCGGAATCCCCCGGCAGATTTATGTCAAGCAGAATAAGATGATATGTATCCTCCGACAGCATTTCAAAGGCGGCGTCGCAGTTTACGGCGCAGGCGACCGAATATCCGTAGCTTTCAAGCATATCTGAAATTATAAGCGATAAATCCTCATCGTCGTCAATAATAAGAATCCTCTTTTTGTTCATATTAACCTTCCTTACGGCTCCGTAACCTGTCCGGAGCAAATTATTTCCCTTATGCTTCTGCCCTCCCAAAGCATTTTTAAAAGCGCAAGCTGCGCGTTCTCATAGCTTTTGAACACGGAAAGTTTTGCCGGAAGGTCGGCGTACACCTTCCAGTATCCGGCGTAAAGGCAGTTTTTCCCGCCGTTTTCTATAAAGCCCGCCACGTCCTCAATCGGATAACCGAGAAATATTCCCAATTCATGCGGAAAGCCCTCTCCCTCCGACGCATACTGCCTGTATCTGAGTCTGCATTTTTTCAGAAGCTCCTTAAGCCCCAGATTGTAATATCCGGTTTTCCTTAACAGAAATGCCGCTTTGCCGTCGGATACATATTCTCCGAGCGCCCCCTCGTCATAGAGCAGAAATACCGTCTTAAGCTTTGTTTTCAGCATAACGAAGTATGAGAATCCTGCCTGCTCAAAGAGCCTGACCGCGCCGTCAAGGTTACGGTTTCCCGTAATAAAAAGGTTCGAGGGCTTAAGCCTTCCGATAAAGGGCGCGCACTGAAGCGCAAGCTGTATCTCCAAGCTGTTTATATCCGATTTTTGTAAAATTCCAAGCGCCTGACGGTTCATTTTATGCCTCTCTTACATTCCGGGAGTTTCCACTAACATTACAGGCATATTGTCCGCCAAACGAAGGAATTATATTCTTATTTCAGGAGTTGTCCCTCGCTGTTATTGAGTACCTGCGCGCTGTATAAAAACAGCACGTCCGCGTCATCAAAACTCACAAACCTTCCGACAAACGCGGGTGAAATATACCTTATATCCACAAGCGTTATTCTGGCATAGCCTCCCGCGAGCAGAGGCGCAAGGCTGCTTGCGAAAGAATCCCTGAAAATCACCAGCTCCTTACCGTTATCGGCGAGAGTGTTTTCAAGAGTAATAAGCGCCCTTGAGCCGGACAGAAAGATTTCGTAAGAGTCCCTCCCGAAGGCCTTTTCCATATCGTATACCGAAAGCTCCTCCGGCTCCTCGCCGTCAAGGCAGCGCACAACGGCGCTCTCCAGAACATCCGAGGTAAGATAATCAAGCGAATCCGGCTCCATTGGAAGCGCAAGCTGCCCGTAATATACGCCGTAAAACGGCTTTTCCAAGGTGTTTGTTCTGTATTCTCCGTAAAATTCCGCGCCCATGCGCGCGGCAATATACTCTGCCACTGGAAATATTTTTTCCTGCCGCCAGTGCGTGTCCGTCCGATAATAGCTGTCCGTATCCAAAAAATCCGTTATATCAATATATTCCGCATATTCCTTTGTTCCTTCCCTCACTCTCTCAAACAGCCGCTCATAATCAAGCGACGGACATCCTCCGCTCTTCGCCAGATAATAGCCCTTGTCCGGAATCACGGCAATATACGCCCGCCGCCCGTCAAGATAACGCTCTGCAATATCCTCAAAGCGCCCCAAAGCCCAGTCAAGCGAGCTTTCGTTCAGGGTACGCTCAAGCTTCGCGGCGTATCCGTCATGAATATAAACGCCGTTGATTTCATTTTTGCCGAGGCAGTAACGGTCAAAAACGGAATTAAGCCGCCTGAAGCTCTCCCTCATGGGAAACTGGTCCGCCGCGTATTTTTCAAATTCCATCATAAAGCTGCCGTCGCCTTTTTCAAGGAAAATATTCCGCGCCGATACCTCGGGCATTTTTGCCAGCCCTCTTCTTTCGCTTTCGGAAAATTCCGAATCGGGCTTTATTATTCCCCAAAGCGAGAAACCTAAAATAATCAGAACGGCGACAGCCGTCACCGCGAGATTTTTTATTTTTTCACCCATACGCGATCTCCTTTAACATTCCCACAGTGTGGCAAACGGGACTTTCATTTAACATTCCCGCGAGGCGCTATGCGCCGAACGGGACTTTCATTAAAATCTGAAATACAGAAACGGATTGTAGGAACCGTTCACCAGAAACGCAACGCACACAAGAAGCAACGCCGCAAGCATAAAAGGCTCCAGAATATTGAGCGCCCTCTCCCCCGCCGCTTTAGAGCGGACAAACGCGCACAGCTTCGCCGCCGCGGGCGTTGCCCCGATTAACGCGATAAGCAGGACTCCCGCATATCCTCTCAGATAAAAAAAGCTTTCCGCCGTCGCAAGCGGTACGCTGTTCCCGAAAAGAAGCGAGATATTTTTCAATGCCTGCGCCGCCGTGTCCGCGTTAAAAATAACGAAGCTTATTCCCGTGAAAAAAATAAGATAAATATGCCCGAGTACCCTGCTTTTTTCAAGGTATCTTCCGAGCCACAGCTTTTCGATTATTAGAAACAGCGCGAAATACAGCCCCCATATGACAAAATTCCATGCTGCCCCGTGCCATAGCCCCGTCGCAATCCAGACAATAAGTATGTTCATTATCTGCCTTGCCCTCCCGACTCTGTTTCCGCCGAGAGGTATATACAGATAATCCCTAAACCAGCCGCCAAGCGTCATATGCCATCTGCGCCAGAATCCGGTTATGCTTTTCGATATGAACGGATAGTTGAAATTTTCCGGAAAATCAAAGCCGAGTACGCGCCCGAGACCGATTGCCATATCGCTGTAGCCAGAAAAGTCAAAATATATCTGAAGGGCACAGGCGATAAGATACAGCCACGCAAACATGACCGACTGCTCCCGTGAAACCTGAAATTTTTCACAGAGCTCACCGAGCGTATTAGCTATGATTACCTTTTTGGCGAGTCCCAGCACAAAACGCCTGATTCCCAGTGCACTCCCGCCAAGCGTGTGCCTACGCTCCCCAAGCTGTGCGGCTATATCCGAATAGCGTACAATCGGTCCCGCAATCAGCTGCGGGAACATCGCGATATATGCCGCCAGATTTATGAAATTGCGCTGCGCCCTTACCTGTCCGCGCCCGACGTCTATTGTATAGCTTAGCATCTGGAAGGTGTAAAAGCTTATTCCTATCGGAAGAGCGATTTTTAACAGCGGTACTGACAGTCCCGTAACTCCGTTAAAGCTTTCTACAAAGAAATCCGCGTACTTAAAATACGCGAGGAGTCCCACGCCCGAAACAACCGAAAGGACGGTGAACACCCTACCGGAGCTTCTCTCCCTGTTTTTTTCTATCAGTATGCCGAAAACATATCCGATAACTATTACCGCCGCCATCAGAAGGATATACCTCGGCTCTCCCCATGCGTAAAAAAACAGGCTACCCAAGAGCAGAACCGCATTTTTTGCCCGCTTAGGCGCTATGAAATATACCGACATCATTGCCGGAAGAAAATAAAACAAAAACGGTATACCTGAAAATAACATAAACCCTATTCCATACGCTGTTCGCAGACAATCTTCGCGCCCTCAAGCTTTTTCTGTGCCGCTTCCTTAAATCCGTTCACGGTATTTTCAAGCCCGAAAGCATAAATCACATAGTCTCCGGCTGTAATGACCACAATCTTTTCCGGAAATCCGCACATAAACTGATTGCCTGTAACTGACTTTTTAATCTCCTCTGCTGCTGCCGACGGTTCCGTCCCTTTAACGCGGATTGCCGCCCCGGTAAAATTATTTGCGTTCATCATATTGATAAGCGACGCTGCGTCGTCAATACTGTCATGAAGCGACTTCGGAACAATAAGCGTGGCAGTCAGCGCGTCCGTATCGCTCACATCAAAACCTCCCGGAGCGTTCATTACGGGATTCTCAAGGTCGCTCCCTCCGTAGCTCGGAAATTTATCCTCCTCGTCAATTTCGTCCCAAATGAGCTTCATAACCTCGAGCGAATCGGCGTAAGAAACACCGCCCTCTTCTGTTTTGCCTGAAGACTCTTGCCCCGACTGACTGTCAGACGGCAGCGTATCCTGCTTTTTGCCGCAGCCCGCCGAAAATACCGCCGCAAGAACCAAAACTGCCGCAAGCGCCAAAGCAGACCTGTTTTTTATTTTTTTCATTACATCACTCTCCTTTTCCAAAATAAACACCGGTAATATTTTCCTTAGTATATCATTATTATTCCTCCATTTCTATATATAATTCAAAAGGCTGCCTTTGAATCGTACAAAGGCAGCCCTTTATTGGAAGAAAACATAAACTGACGTTATTTTTATTTTGAAGCTCCGGCAAGCTTCTTGGAATCAACCTTAAGAACCTTGCTTTCCCTGTAAGGTCTGAACAGCAGGTACAGGAACAGCGCAACAATTATCAGCGATATAATTACGCCTATAACATTTCCGTTTCCGCTAAACAGCGAGCCGAGCTGGAATACCACGAGTGACACGAGATACGCGAGCCCTGTCTGATAGCCTACAGCAATCCAGAACCATTTTGCGCTGTTCATTTCCCTCTTTATCGCTCCCATCGCGGCAAAGCAGGGTGCGCAAAGCAGATTGAAAATCATGAACGCGAATGCCGAAAGCTTTGTAAGTCCCTCGAAATCCAATACTCCGAATACACCGACAACCTCTTCTTTGGCGACAAGTCCCATTATCGTAGCGACAGTCGCTTTGATATTGCCGAAGCCTAACGGCGCGAAGATTACTTTTATCGCGTTTCCGATATGTCCTAGAATACTTGCCTCAAGCTCAATATCGGGATTAAATACCATTTTGCCGTTTTCCGTACCGAATACGGAGCCTGCCCAGATAACAATTGATGAGAGAAGGATTATCGTTCCGGCCTTCTTTATGAACGACCAGCCGCGCTCCCACATGCTTCTGATAACATTGCCGAATGTGGGCACATGGTATGCGGGAAGCTCCATAACGAAGGGTGCCGGGTCTCCGGCAAACGCCTTTGTTTTTTTCAGGATAATACCCGAAATAACTACCGCCGCAACTCCTATGAAATAAGCAACCGGAGCAATCCACCATGCGTTACCGAACAATGCCGCCGCAATCAGGGCTATAATCGGCATTTTAGCTCCGCACGGAATGAATGTCGTAGTCATAATCGTCATCTTGCGGTCCCTGTCGTTTTCAATGGTTCTTGACGCCATGATTCCGGGAACTCCGCATCCGCTTCCGATAAGCATCGGGATAAAGGATTTGCCCGAAAGTCCGAATCTGCGGAAAATTCTGTCCATGATGAAAGCAACTCTCGCCATGTAACCGCAGGATTCAAGAATGGCAAGCAATATAAACAGTACAAGCATCTGAGGCACAAAGCCCAGAACCGCGCCCACGCCGGCGACAATACCGTCAAGAATCAGGCTCTTAAGCCATTCGACACAGTTTATCGCGTCAAGTCCTCTCTCGACAAGCACCGGAACTCCGGGAACCCAGCCTTTATAGGTTGACGTATCGGGACAGTCCTCGGCTTCAAGCGCTCCGTCAACTATCTCGGAAATATCAAAGCCTTCCTCCGCGAGTGAATCGGCATATGAGTCGTACGCCTCTTCAAACGCGCCGAAATCCTCATCCTCTATCGCGCCCTGAAAATCCTCGGCTCCTATTACTCCGGCATCTGCCGCCGCGTCTACCTGCGCGATGAGCTCTTCGGTCCAGATATTATTCTTATAATATTCGGTCATGTCGTCCTCATACTCTGCGGTTCCGATTCCGAAAATATGGAAGCCGTCACCGAACAGACCGTCGTTGGTCCAGTCGGTCACCCATGTACCTACCGTCGTTACCGATATAAAATATACCAAAAACATAATAACCGCAAAAATAGGAAGGGCGGCAATTCTGTTTGTCACTATCCTGTCTATTTTGTCCGAAACGGAAAGCTTCTTCCTGCCGCTTTTGGTCACGCAGTCGCCGATAACGGACGATATGTACACATATCTTTCATTTGTAATAATACTTTCCGTATCGTCGTCAAACGCTTCCTCAAGCGCCGCAATCTCAGCCTCAACATTCGGAGCCGACTTCATAAATCCGCTTATTTTATCGTCCTTCTCAAGAAGCTTTATCGCGAAAAATCTTTTCTGCTCCTCGGAAACATCATTTCCGAGCTTATCCTCAACCGCCGTTATCACGTCTTCAACGTCCTTAGCGAATTCATGCACGGGAGCGCTGACTTTCTTTGCAAGCGCAAGCTCGACAGCCTTGTCTGCCGCCTTTTGTATTCCCGTTCCCTTGAGCGCGGAAATTTCAACCACCTCGCAGCCGAGCTTTGACGAGAGTTTATCCTTATGTATTTTGTCGCCCGATTTTTCAATAAGGTCGGACATATTCACGGCGAGAACCACCGGAATTCCAAGCTCCATAATCTGCGTGGACAGATAGAGATTTCTCTCGATATTGGTACCGTCCACAATGTTTATTATGGCGTCCGGTCTCTCGTTAATGAGGTAATTTCTTGCCACAACCTCCTCAAGAGTATACGGAGATAATGAATAAATACCGGGAAGGTCTATTACGGTAACATCCTTACGGTTTTTGAGCCTTCCTTCCTTTTTTTCAACGGTTACGCCGGGCCAGTTTCCCACAAACTGATTGGAACCGGTCAGCGCGTTAAATAATGTCGTTTTTCCGCAGTTAGGATTTCCTGCCAATGCAATCTTAATCGCCATTTCTTTTTCCTTTCCAACAAACTTTTGTCATGTATATGTAACTTTTGTTAGTATATACTAACCTATGAGCAAAAAAAATTTACTCCACCTCTATCATTGCGGCATCCGCTTTCCTGAGCGAAAGCTCGTAGCCTCTTACGGTAACCTCAACAGGGTCGCCGAGCGGCGCAACCTTTCTCACATAAACCTCAACGCCCTTGGTTATTCCCATATCCATGATGCGCCTTTTAACCGGACCGTCGCCGGTAAGCTTTGTAACCTTAACGCTCTGTCCGCACGGTATCTCTCTTAATGTTTTCATAAAAGCTCCTTTCTATGTACCCTGAAGTGAAATCATACCAGAATCTTATTCGCCATTTCTTTACCTATGGCTATTCGGGAATTTTTCACGTTGACGATAAGATTCCCTCCGGCCTCGCTCACAACAGTCACCGTGCCGCCTACAACAAAGCCCAGATTCTCCAGAAACAGTCTGGTCTTTTCCTTGCCGCCAACCTTCTTTATTACGTTGGTCACACCTTCCTCAGTCATTGACAATGGCATCATCTTATCCTCCGCCGTAATATTTTTCCTGCCGTTTTAAACATGGCATTTCTTTGACATAAATGTCAATTTCTATTAGTTAGTATATTCTAACCTTCATTAGATGTCAATAACTTTTTTCGTTTTTTTACAAAATAAATGTGCGGGCTTCGGATATATTCATACCGGTAATATTGGGCTTTCAAAAAAAAGGAAGGTATGGTATAATAAGTGCAAGCACTTATTATCATTCCGCGGTCGCCGAATATGCCTTCGGCATGCTCGGCTCGTCGCGTTTATGGTATAATATGAGTACTTAGCGATGTTTTTACGAGCTTAGTACGAATATATACCTGACACCTTAGCGAGGCGAAGCCGAGTTTAGTTGTCATGGTATAATATGCGTGAACACAATGAGCCAAGCGGCTGCGAAGCAGACATTTGGCGAATGTGCGCGAACCATGATTGAGCATAGCGAAATCATGGTATAACCTTTTTATATTAATTTAAGAGGTGTCTGGTATGATAGTAAACGAATCCTCCGAGAATTATCTCGAAACAATACTGATTCTGAGCCGCAAGCTGCCCGTGGTCCGCTCCGTCGATGTGGCTAACGAGCTCGGTTTCAAAAAATCGAGCGTCAGCATTGCCATGAAGAACCTGCGTGAGAAAAGCCATATAACCGTTACGGACGCCGGCTTCATTTATCTCACCGACGAGGGGCGCGCGATTGCGGAAAGGACATTGGAGCGGCATGAATTTTTCTCCGGATGGCTTCAGCGCATGGGCGTAGACAAAAGCATTGCCGACGAGGACGCCTGCAAAATCGAGCATGTCATAAGCGAGGAAAGCTTTGACGCAATCAAAAATTTCGTAAATAAATCATGACCTTTTTCACATATTTTTTGCGTAAAGGCTCACACTAATACCATAGCAAAACATGGAGGTACCAGTATGATTTACGATGACGATTCCAAGCCTGCCGCCAAGAAATCCCGTGAAAAAACCGTGAATGCCATTGATTCAGAGTGCGATGTGGCAGGAATACGGCAGACAAGCCATTACGACAAATACAACAAGCCGCTCCCCGACAACAATATGTTTTTTGAGGAGCGCCATAACCCGTTAAGCAGCAAGGGCAATTAAAAATCCGGCGGACGTTTCAGGCGTCTGCCGGATTCTTTTATGCACAGACCCGTGCATAGTGATATGCCGCTGAAGCGGCGCACGGGTCGCGCGGCGAGTATGAGAAGATAAATCTTCCCTACCCGATTATTTATTTCAAAAATAAATCGTCGGTTGCGGGATTGTCGATAAGCTCGCCCGCCTCGGTAAATCGCGAGCCGTGACACGGGCAGTCCCACGAATGCTCCTGCGGATTCCATTTCAGCGCGCAGCCCAGATGCGGACAGCGTTTTTTGGACGGTGAAAGCAGATTGACGGTCGTTTCAAAGGCATTGGCAAAAAGCTGCGGTCTCAGGATGCTTCTTGACGGAGAAAAAACCTTTGCCCACGGATTTTCAATTCCTCTGACGGCATCGCTTAAAATCATGGCAGCAACCATCGAGGAGGTCATTCCCCATTTGTTAAAGCCCGTCGCCACATAAAAGTCCGCAGTCCGTTTTGAGTATTTTCCGATATACGGAACCTTGTCAAGCGTCATGCAGTCCTGTGCCGCCCAATGAAATTTTTCCTTCGCCTCGGGGTAATATCTTCGCGCGAAATCCCGCAGCTCCTGCCACTTTCCGCCCTTTTTACCGGTTCGGCAGCCTCCGCCGCCGATAAGCAGCAAATCCCCGTAATTGCGGAAGGACATTCCCTTTTGCGCTTCGTCAACATACATGCCCTCCACGTTCGGAGCGTTCTCAAGCGCGATGACATACGAGCGGTGCTGGTACTGCTTCAGAAAATAGCTCCCGTGCTTGTTTATAAACGGGAAATGCGTCGCCACAATGATTTTGTCGGCGGTGATTATACCGCCTCCGGTGACCGCGCCGCGCTCCGTCAGCTCAAGTATTTTGCTATGCTCGCGTATATTAAGTTCTTCCGAAACCGCTTTTACGAATTTCAGGGGATTAAACTGTGCCTGTCTTGAAAACCTGACCGCTCCGGCAATGGGAAACGGCAGGGGAAGTTCGTCCAAAAATTTCGCCGGATAGCCTATTTTATGAAGAGCCGCCAGCTCCTTTTCGATTTTTTTGCGGTTATATAACGAATATACAGCGGATTCCTTTTCCTCAAAATCACAGTCGATTTCGTCGCAAAGCCTACGGAACTCTTTGAGCGCCGCCTCATTTGCCTCAAGATACAGCTTCGCGTATTCCGCGCCGAAGCGCCTGAGCAGACTGCTGTATATCAAGCCGTGCTGCGAGGTTATTTTGGCGGTTGTATTCTTCGTTACGCCGCTGCATACCGTATCGGCTTCGACCAGAATGTACGGCACCTCCGCCTGCGCAAGGCGCAGGGCGCACAAAATCCCCGCCATTCCTCCACCGATAATAAGAACCTCGGTGTGTAAATCTCCTTTTAACGGCTCCCGCTTAGGAAGCTTTACCGTATCCGACCAAACCGATTTCATCAGAACATCTCCCCGTTAATGTTTTATAAAATCAGTTTTCTGCAATCCGGAATTTTTTATTCATTGCTTATAACGGTCTCACTTCCGATAATTTGTTAAACGGCTCCTCTGTTTGCAAAGCGGTAATATGCATTTTGCGCTCCTGCGCGCAAAACAAAAAGGCGGTTTGGGTAAACCGCCCTTTTGAATGTTAATATCCGCTTTGTTACCGCAGAAATTATTTTAATACTTGCTGAAATCTCCGTCCAATGAGATTACGGGCTCGCTGCTGTAGCTGGGTCCGTTATCCATAAAGGAGTTGCCCTTACCTGCACCCGAAAGCAGTTTGTACTGACCGATAAGGCTCTTAAGCGTATTAGCCTGATTTGAAAGCTCCTCACTGGCAGCAGCACACTGCTCGCTGGTAGCCGCATTTGTCTGTACAACCGTCGAAACCTGAGCAATAGCCTGGTCAATCTGGGAGATTGCCGTTGACTGGTCGTTGGAGGATACCGCAATGTTGCTGATTAACGCTACGATTTCATCGATGGACCTTACGATTTCATCAAGAGACTTTGCGGTTTCTTCGGCAATCTTTGTACCGTTTGCAACCTTGTGGATTGAATCCTCAATTATCTCAGCCGTCTCACCTGCTGCCGAAGCACTCTTTGCGGCAAGACTTCTTACTTCCTCGGCAACTACCGCGAAGCCCTTGCCGTGAACGCCTGCTCTTGCTGCCTCAACCGCTGCGTTAAGAGCAAGAATATTTGTCTGGAACGAAATATCGTTAATAGTCTTAATAATTTTGGAAATTGTTTCGGAGGACTCGTTGATGCTGTCCATAGCCTGAATCATGGACTTCATCTGCTCGTTGCCGGAAGTAGCCATTTCCTTAACATTGTTTACCAATACGTTAGCCTTGCTTGCCTCCGTAGCGTTCTCCTTAGTACGCTGTGTAACCTCATCCATAGACGCGGTAACCTGCTGGAGCGCGCTTGCCTGCTCTGTTGAACCCTGTGCGAGAGCCTGGCTCGCATTTGCAACCTGCTCGGAACCTACCGTAATCTGAGCGCCCGCCTCTCTGATATTGCCGAGAGTTGCGTTCTGGTCCGCAATCATCCTCTGAATTGCCTTGCCGAGAAGGTCTCTGTCTCCTCTCGGAGTAACCTCCATACTCAAATCGCCCTTTGCAATAACATCGGCAATTCTCGCCTGCTCCTTGGTTGCGCTGACCATAACGCTGAACTCATCCATCAACTCGCCGAGGTCATCGTCGTTAATCTTCTGACAGTCAACATCAACATCTCCGACAGCAAGCTTCTTAGCTGCAGCAGAGAGCTTCAATACGGGTGCCGTGATTGCTCTGATTAATACAGCGGCATACATAATTGTTATAATGAATGCCACTACCGCTATACCGATAAGTACGCCGGTAAGAATGGTATTTTCCAATTTGATACTGTCATTGCGGCTCTGTACGTCCTCCTCTATGAGCTTTATCAAATCCTCCAAAGCAACTTCGGCCTTGCTGGCTATTTCTCCTCCTCTGCCGTTCATGTCCTCAATCGCTTCCTGAACCTTACCGGCTTCAACCATCTCAATCTCAGATTCCATTGAGTCCATCCATTCGTTTATGGTGTCCTCAACCACCTGATACTGAGTAACTACATCAGACTCAAATACACCCATTCTGTTCTCAAACAAATCAAGATAACTGCGGATACCGGCCTCATATGCTGAAATTGCGCTCTCCTGCTCTTTAATACTAGCAGGGTCATCGGGATACATAAACAGAATGTTTCTGATATGTACTCTTACATTGGTGAACTCGCTGAACGCTCCCATCAGATAGAACTCGCCTCTTGCGTAATTCTCATAAAGACTGGTGCGGCTCTTATTGATGCGGCTCGATGAAACCAGACCGACAGCCGCTACAATTACCAGCAATACCAGCATTATAGCGCTGAATGTCGTAATTTTTACCCTTACGGTCATATTCTTAATTGAAAATTTTTTCTTCATAACAGTAAACTCTCCTTTTTATGATTGTTCTTTCTCTTGATTGTCTTCAATTGCATCTAAAGCATCTTGCTTAATCAGCTTATCCGGGTCCAACAGCAGTTTCACCGTATCACCCGTTCTTGCCAATCCGTATACATATTTCCTTTGTTCATTATCCTTCTTGCCTAAAGCCGGCGGAGGAACAATGTCGTCATCCAGTATTGTGTCTACTTCCGCGATTCTCTCGACTATCAGACCAAGCACCGTTGATTTTACGTCAATCACGATAATGCACGTTCGGTCGGTATACTCTGTCGGATCCATCTTGAATCTGACGCGGACATCAATTACGGGAATGATTTTACCTCGGAGGTTTATCAGACCTTTTATGTAATCTTCTACCTCAGGGATTGCAGTTATAGGCTGCATGGGAATTATTTCCTTTACATAACTGATGCTGATACCGAAGTATTCCTTTCCTGTCTGGAAGGTCATGAACTTTCCTGTCTGCGCGTCTTCGCCTTCCTCGACCAGTTCTTCAATCAGTTCTTCGGCCATGTACTATCTCCTTTCCTCGTCAAGAATCAGTCCGGCAATGTCCAGAATCAACGCGATACTGCCGTCGCCAAGCTGCGTACAGCCGGAAAGCCCTCTAACCTTCTTGACGTAAGAAGGTATCGGCTTGACTACTATCTCCTGTTCCTGGAGCAGCTTGTCAATCAAAATACATATCTGCTCGCCCTCATGTTCAAGAACCACGACGATTCCGTCCTCAATATTGCATACCGAGCCCGGCAGGTCGTACTTCTCATTCAGGCGTATAAACGGATAGCATTCTCCGCGAAGAACAATGTATTCTTCTCCGCTCGGCTCCTGTATGAGTGAATCCTCTCCCATTCTGACAAACTGTTTGATTGCAGCTGTTTCAATCACAAACGAAGAGTTTCCTACCTGTACCACTATACCATTTATAATAGCCAATGTCAGCGGTATAACAAGAGTCATCTCCGAACCCTCGTTTTCCACGCTCTCTATATCAAGTCTGCCACCGATGGATTGAATATTCTTGACAACAACGTCCATACCGACGCCTCGTCCCGAATACTCGGTAACCTCCTCCTTGGTGGAAAATCCGGGCAACGTAATAAATCTGAAAATTTCTTTTTCTTTAAATTCGCTTATGGGCTTATTCTCAATAAGACCCTTTGACAGCGCTTTGTCGTACAGCTTTTCCTTATTAAGGCCTTTGCCGTCATCCTTTACGCTGATATAAACCTTTCCGCCCTCATTCTTGGCTTCAAGGGTAATTTTTCCTTTGGCGGACTTACCGTTTGCGGTACGCACCTCGGGATTGTCTTCTATACCGTGGTCCACAGAGTTACGCACAAGGTGCATAAGCGGGTCCGTGATATGCTCGATAATATTCTTATCAACCTCGGTATTCTCACCGATTACTTCAAGTTCGATATCCTTGCCGAGCTTTCTCGAAACGTCAAAGACAATACGCTTCATCTTCTGGAAGGTATTTGTCAGCGGCATCATTCGCATGGACATTATAATGTCCTGAAGCTCCGTGGTATTCTTGGAAAGCTGGGCCGCAGCCTTAGAAAAATTACTGAGGTCAAGCCCCGGCACTTTTAAGTCGGGATTCTGCAAAACCGTAGCCTCGGCAATTACAAGCTCTCCGATTAAATCCATAAGAGCGTCCATTTTTTCGACATTTACGCTGATGATCTGCTGCTTCGGCTGATTCTTCGCTAATGTCTTTCCCTTTCCGGTTTCCTTTGTCTTTACGACGTAATCACCGGGCATTGGCTGCTGTCCGTCGCTCTTATCGGGCTTTTTCTCGTCATCCAGATTAATGACAATCGGCGCGCTTTCGCGTCCAAGCTCCACAAGGGCTTTTCCGTACTGCTCCGAGTTAATCTCTTCAAAATCTATATGCTCTGCCTCGGCGCTGTCAATCAGCTCAAGAATCTCTTCCTTGCTGCTCTTGGTCTGCAGCAGCATATAGAAGCCTTCCGCAAGAATCGTATCTCCGCTGGCCTCATTGGAAAGAATATCCTCCGGGGTGTACAGAAGGTCCTCCGCAACCTCTTTGAGCGCGTATGTAGCAGAATATGCGCGGATGTTGCTCATCTGCGTATCGTTTCTGTAATGAATGACAATCTTGTAAAAATGACTGTCCGCCTCTGCCACGGGCGCAACATAGAACTGGGTCGGCTCCTCTTTCTTATTGGCCTTGGGAAGCCTGATTCCCTGTTTCTTTATTTCTCCCTTGATACGGCTAAGGAATTCATCCAAATCCTTGACAAGCTGACTTTCGTCTCCGTCCGGCGAATCTCCGTTTTTGATTTTATCCAGCTCACCGTTAATAAAATCCGATACGGCAAGCACTTTTTCCACCAATTCAAGATGGGGTACATTCTCAGGATGCGATTCTCTTAAGTAATAAAAAACATCCTCAAGTTTATGGGAGACTTTGGTGAGGTTTTCATACATCAAAACTCCCGATGAGCCCTTAATGGTGTGCATACAACGGAAAATCTCATTGATATCGGCATCGTCGAAGCATTCTGCATCTTGTTTCTCTAATATTATGCCTTCAAGTTTTTCGAGAAGCTGACCGCTTTCGTACAAAAACATGGCAAGCATACTGTCTGTATTAAATTCTTCTGCCATACTTCCTCCAATCTTCAGAATTTTCTCATACTCCGCCTTTAAATCAGCTCAAGTTTTTTGAGTACTTTTTCAAATTTTTCAACATCTATCGGTTT
Organism: Butyrivibrio sp.; assembly: GCA_014799955.1. GTDB lineage: Bacteria > Bacillota > Clostridia > Lachnospirales > Lachnospiraceae > Eshraghiella. Next base: position 30,383 of record JAAVHB010000026.1, read on the forward strand.
TCCCGCATAGGCTTCACACCCAAGCTCGAACGCCATCTTTACATTACGTTCATCGTTTAACGCCGTGGTCATAATGACCTTAACGCGTTCTTCCTTAGGAATACCCTTCTGCGCTTCAATTCCGCGGATTGCTTTAAGGACCTGATATCCGTCCATGACAGGCATCATAACATCAAGACATGCCAAATCGTAAGGTTCTCCGTCCTCATGCGCCATCATAAAGGCATCCACCGCTTCTTCACCGTCAACCATCACGTCGCATTCTCCGTAGCGTGACAGCATATTGTCCATGAATTTACGGCTGGCGAAGTCATCTTCTGCCAATAAAATCTTCATTAAAACCCTGCTCCTTTCTCCTTTGATGTTATCTATTTGCTTAACAGGCTGTATACCTTTCCTGCAATCGCCGAAAGCGGCATACGGTTCTGCACCGCGCCTATGTCAAAAGCGACCTTTGGCATTCCGTAGACAACACAGCTTGCCTCGTCCTGACCGATTGTCTGGGCGCCCGCATTGCGCATTTCCAGAAGTCCCTTGGCGCCGTCGCCGCCCATACCGGTAAGGATAACGCCTACCGCGCTTTTTCCCGCAACCTTGGCAACCGAACTGAACAGTACATCCACGGATGGACAGTGACCGCTCACTCTTTCGGTACCGCTGCATTCCACCTGATAAATTCCTCCGACCTTGACAAGCTTCATATGCCTGTCGCCCGGTGCGATAAGCACCTGTCCCGGAAGAACCTTATCTCCGGTTTCCGCCTCCTTCACGGCAACCTCGCACTGGTTGTTAAGACGGTCCGCATACATCTTGGTAAAGCCCGGGGGCATATGCTGTACGATGACAACTCCCGGAATGTCTCTTTTGAACCTTCTTACCACCTCATAAATTGCCTCCGTGCCTCCCGTCGAAGCACCTATTGCAACAAGGCGGTCCTTCCCTACGGTGATATGCTCGGATATGGAGTTGACTTCAACGCGCTTTAATTTTCCAACCTTTGCGGTGGAAGCGATTTTCACCTTGACGGCAAGCTCCTGCGTAAGGAAAATATTGAGCTGTTCCCTGTTCAGGCTGTCAGGCTTATTAACGAAATCGACCGCGCCTGCCTCAAGAGCGTCAAACACCTTATCGCTCAGAGAGCTTATCATAACGACCGGAAGCGGGTACTGCGGCATAAGTCTTTTCACGAACTCTATTCCGCTCATCCTCGGCATTTCAACGTCAAGCGTCATAACGTCGGGCTTATACTTGATAATAGCGTCTCTCGCCTCATAGGCGTCCTGCGCCTGAGCAACGACCTCAATATTGGGGTCGGAATTAAGCCCTTTGACAAGCATATTGCGGAACATCACAGAGTCGTCAACTACTAACACTCTAATCGGTCTCATTTCAAGTCCCCTGCTTTCTATAAATTGATGGTTGTACATACTGAAACTGTGTTTTATGCCGGTCAAGGCTTTCGGTTGTCCCTATAAAAAGGAAACCGCCCGGCTCCATAAAATCGTATATTTTTTTGATAAGCTGATATTTTACATCGTCCTGAAAATATATCATCACATTGCGCAGAAAAACAATGTGAAATTTTCTTTTGAAGGGAAACGGACTCATCAGATTAAACTGCCTGAAAATAAGCTCCTTTTTCAGCTCATCCTTAACCTCATACTCCTCAGCGCTCACTTTTTTGAAATAACGCTGTTTCCATTTAGCCGGAAGCGGCTCTATATCTTCTTTAAGATAGACACCCTTTGTAGCGTGCTCAAGAACTCTTGTCGATACGTCGGTTGCAAGCACCCTCGTATCCCATGATTTGTGCTCGATTCCGAAAAAATCAAGCAGCACCATCGCAAGCGTGTACGGCTCCTCTCCGGTGGAAGATGCTCCGGACAATATACGCAAATCCCTGTCCCTTGCCGCCTTCGCCTTCGCCCACGGAAGAGCAACGCGCGTCATAAAGTCGAAATGCTCACTCTCCCTCATAAAATAAGTGTGGTTTGTGGTAAGTACATTCACTATATCGGTTGCCTCTGGGCTGTTGGGGTTTGCCTCAACCTTGGACATATAATCATCATATCCGGAGTAGCCGTTCCGTATGATATAGTTCTCCAATCTTCCGCTTACAAGAACTCTTTTCTGACTCAGGTCTATTCCGTAATTCTTCTTCATGTACGCCACAATACGTCTAAATTCATTGTCGTTCATCCTTATGCCTCCTCAGACATCATGGCACTGTTTTCTTTTATTTCCATGAGTCTATCTACAATGTAATAAAAGACTAATTATGTAATTATACACCTTTTTCAATGATAACGCTTTTGCGTATCTTTGTCAACCTTTTTGAAGGCTCAAATTGACTGTGATTTTGATATTTTAACTCGGAATACTGTCTCTCAGACAGAGTGCTCCCCATCCGGTTTTTCTCGACGGCAGTTCCTCTCCGGGCAGCGGCCTTGCGCCTCTTATAAGATAAGCCTTGACTTTTTCGCCGTACAGATACATATCGTTTCCCTTTATTATTCCCCATTCCATCAGAAGCGCGGCGCTTCCCGTGACAAACGGCGTCGCCATCGAGGTTCCGGTTCTTGCCGTATAGCCTCCTCCCGGAGACGGCGCCGTTATGCCGACGCCGGGCGCGACCAGATCCGGCTTTATCGTCATCACGTTCCTCGTATAGCCCCTTCCCGAAAAATCCGCGTACGCCTGGAGTCGCGCGTCGTACGCGCCGACGGTTATGACCTTATATGCCGTCGAGGGAATCGTCAGTGTCACCTCCGGCATCGTTCTTGTAAATCTTGTGTCCGTGCTGACAAAGCTTCCCGCCGGAAGCCACATATCGTATCTGCCGTCCCTTATACGCATGGGCTGAAATTCAAATCTCCATATTCCCGGCATGATATAATTACTGCTTTTGTCCGCCGCAAGCTGTATGAAAATCTCCTGGCTTGTGCTGTACGGCGCGGACTCGCCGTAATAAACATAAATTCTCGTATTTCCCGCAAAATAGTGCAGTATCCCGTTTTCGTTGTATATGGGTCCGATTCTTCTCCCGTCCGGAGCTATTAACGTGACAAGAAAATCGTCGGAATAGCTTTTCCAGAGCTGAACATCAACGGACGGCTCAAACTGTCCTATGACAAGCTCCTCGGTTACCGTCCGCTCAGCCAGCACGCCGCCGACATGAACGCCCTTTGCCGCCTCGTTTCCCGAACCGACAACAATGACGTTCTTCCACATTTCGCTGATTTCGTTGAGATAGGTTTCCAGAAGCGACGTTCCGTTGTGGGAGCCGTAATTGTTCCCGAAGCTTAAATTTACCGCTATCGGTCTGCCGAGCGAAGCCGCTTTCCTTATAACGTAATTCACAGCCTCCATAAGACGTGCCGTGCTGAAATACTCGTCGCCGCCGAGCTTTACTATCAGAAGCTCCGATTTATACGCAACCCCTCTGTAACGTCCGCCCGATGCTCTGCCGTTGCCCGCGGCAATACCCGCTACATGCGTGCCGTGCCCGCTCGCGTCCGTCACCGGAACTAACTCCAGTCTTTCCTGCCTGCCCGATTTGCCGAGCGCCTCGTTTATAACTGCTCTGCCGTAAACCTTATCCGCCGCCTCGTCAAATATCTCGATTATCCTTGTGCTGCCGTCCTCATTGATAAAATCGGGATGCGCGTAATCGATACCGCTGTCGATTACCGCCACGATTACCCCCTCCCCGCTCAGTCCCTCGGCGCCACGCTGAACCGAGTCGATACAGGATATATCGACACTGTAGTCAAGCTCATAGAAAAGCTTTTTGGGCTTCTCTATGTAAATTACCTCCATAAGACGCGAAAACTCCTCAATCCTGCTTTCCTCAACATACGCAAGAGCGTATCCTCCCGACAGGATTTTCAGCTCGGCGCCGAAGCTTTGCGCCGCCGCCTCTATGTCGCCGCAGTAACGTATTATAAGTTCCCATTTTCTTGTTTTCTCGTCAAAACCCGTATTAAGGTCACTGGTCCGCGAACGCTCATCCTCGGTAAGCCCAAGCGCAAGATTAAGCTGATTTTCTATTTTCTGGTCCATTTTTTCACCGCGCAAAATATCCCGGTCATCGTATACAATGCCGGGATAATGTTTGGTTAATTATATGCCGCAAAGCACGTATTAATTACAGACTTCTCACACCGCGAGCGCTTTCCCGAGGCTTACCGAATATATATAACAGCCTCCGATTTTTTTCCCCGTAACCTTCTTTATAGCGTCGCAATAAAGCTCAAGCTGCTTGCGGTAGCGCCCGATTAACACATTTTCGCCGTCCGCGCCGCGAGGCACTCTGTCCGTCTTGTAATCGACGACAAACACGCTGTCGCCTTCAAAATAAAAGGCGTCAATGATACCCTGCACAAGCACGGTTTCGTCATGCGGGCAGCTTTTGTCTATCGCGTCCGCTCCGACCTCCATCGCAAAGGGCTGTTCCCTGTAAAGCTCTCCCCTTGCCGCCGCCGCCTTCATTGCCGTACCTAAAGGCGAGTTGATGAAGGTTTCAAATTTCCGGCAGTCAATCAGGTTAAAATATTCCTCTCCGATGCGCCCGTTGCGCCTCCACTCCTCAAGCTGCGCGCCGACTGATGAGGCGTCATTTGTCCTGCCGTAATCAAGAAGCTCAAAAACCTTGTGGTAGGCGTTGCCCCTTAAGGTTCCGCCCGCGCCCTGCGGCTCCTCGATAAATCGCGGAACAGGCTTTACGCTGTCCGGCGGAACCACCTTTGCCTCAAGGCTTTCGTTTTCCTCCATCGCCTGATGCTTTAAATCAGAAACCGAATACTTGGTGCGCAGCGAAAGCACGTTTGCGTACGGATAACGGTACTCAAGAATTTTTCTCACTTTACCGTACACGGCTTCGTCCGGCTTCACCCTCATAAACTCGCCGAGCGCTTCTCCGAACGAGACGGCGCGCTCTCCGACGGGATTTGCGGCGTTTTCCGTAAGCCTGTCGAGCGGAATGTAATTTACGGCAAAGCGTCCGTTCTTCACGGGCTGCAAGGTACACGGCATAACTATGTCCAGATAGGATTTGTTTTCGGTTATGTACGCCATGTTCATATGCCCCGTGCCGCATACCCTTTCCCACCGGGCGCCCGCAGTCTTTAAGCCTGTGATTCCCAGAAGGATAAGCTTTCGCGCGGCTCTTGTCATGGCGACGTAAAGTATGCGCAGCTCCTCTCCGATGCTGTCGCAGGTCATTCTTCGGGCAAGCATATGCTTATACGGAATTTCCTCCCTCACACGACGCTTTAAATCAACCGACGACATTCCTATGCCGAAGGCGCTGTCGTAAATCAGGCTGTCGCTCACGTCGCGGAGATTGTATTTCTGTGCCGCGTCTCCGATTATGACAACCGGAAATTCCAGACCCTTGCTCTTATGTATGCTCATTATGCGCACGACGTCGTCCGCTTCGGATACCGTGTGGGCTTCGCCGTAATCCACATCGTATTTCTGTATTTTTTCCACATACCTGAGGAAATTGAAAAGTCCCGAATAGCTGGTCTGCTCAAACTCCTTCGCCTTCTGCACAAGCATATCCAGATTGGCGCGCCGAAGCGCGGCGGCTCCCATGGTTCCCACATAGTCGTAATAACCCGTGCCGTATATAAGCTGCGATATCAAATCCCTGATAGCCGTGATTCTCGATTTTTCTCGGTATTCCGAAAGCCATTCGATAAAACCGCGGCATTTTGCGGCAAGCTCGCTCTCCCCCTCTGCATAAAGCAGAACACAGTCATAAAATTCCGTTCTCCTGCGCCTTCCCTTTATAAGCGCAAGCTCCTCCGCCGAAAAATAGGCAAAATACGAGCGCATTACTCCCGCAAGCGCGATTTCCTGCCTCGGATTGTCAATAATCCTAAGCAAATCCATCACGCATTTCACCTCATACGCGTCAAAATAACCCGTGGAGGACTCGTAAACGCACGGAATGTCATAGCTTTTTAAAACCGACGCGTATACGGGACCGGATTTTTTATCGCTTCGCAGAAGTATCACAATATCCCTGTATTTAAGTCCGCCGTTTTCCTCCATAAGGCTCTTTATCCTGTCCGCCGCCATATGAGCGTATACCTCGCCCGCCTGCGCGCCGGCTTCGTCAAGCTCCGCCTTGTCCGCAATCATCAGCTCCGTAACGTCGTCAAGCTCCTCCTCAGAATCCCCTCCGTAATTGAGCTGCACATCTTTAGTATATTCAATGCCTCCCACGCCCTTTTTCATCGCCATAAAAAAAACATCGTTTATACAGTCGAGCACATTGGCGCGGCTTCTGAAATTCCGATGAAGTTCAACTCTCGCCAGGCTTCCCCCGTCGGGGCTGTAGGTATCGTATTTTTCCATAAAAAGCTCAGGTCTTGCCATGCGGAATTTGTAAATGCTCTGCTTTACGTCGCCGACCATGAAGGTGTCCGGGCTGCCGAAGCGCTCCTTTGACACGGCGCCTAAAATATATTCCTGAACAAGATTGCTGTCCTGATACTCATCTATATAAATTTCGTCGTACTCCGAAGAAAGCTCGTCCGCGGTTTCGGTATAGAATATTTTTCCGTCCTTACGCTCAATCAGTATGTCCAGCGCGTAATGCTCGATGTCCGCGAAATCCACAATGTTTTTTTCCGTTTTGGCGTCCCTGTACGCCGCCGCAAACGCCTTTGTAAGCGCAACTATAACCTCCGCGTGTCCGGCGCAGGCGCAGAGCTTTTCGTACTGGCTTGAAGTATCGGCAAGATATTTTTCACATATTGAGGCGTGGCGTTTCTTAATCGCGTCCCGTATGTTTTTTACTCTCTCCTTAAGCTCGGCGCAGGCGCCTCTCGCGGCGGGCAGCCGTCCGAAATCAAAGGAAAGCGCCCTTTCAAGTCCATGAAGCGAATCCGCCTTTGCCGCGGCAAGAAAAAGCTCCTTCTCGGCATAAAACGAATCCTTATAGCAGGCGGGACCCGAGGGCTCGTCGCACAGCCTGAGTATCGCCTCATACTCTTTCGCGCACTCAAGGCATATCGCCCGTATATATTCCACGGTATCCTTTACAATCGGAAGACTCTCGTATTCGTCCGCAGAGCACACCCGATATACCGAAAGGCATTCGTCAAGCCATTCATCGGGCCACGGATTGCTTTGCGCAAAATCGTACAGTCCGAATACCAGCTCCTCAAGCCTGTCGATTCCCTTCCCCGGGGCAAAGCACTCGACAAAATTCCTGAAGCCTTCATCCCCGGACGCAAATCCCGCCTCCGCCACCTTTTTGAAGACGTCGCTTTTAAGAAGGCTCAGCTCTCCGCTGTCCGCCACCCTGAACGCGGGGTCAAATCCGATTGTATTGTAATAATTTCGCAGGATATATGTACAAAAGCTGTCAATCGTCGTTATTTTGGCGCTGTCAATCAATGAAAGCTGCTTTATGAGATGCCTGTTGTCGGGATTTGATTCCGCAAGCTTTTCAAGCTCCCGTCCGAGCCTCGTTTTCATTTCCTCGGCAGCCGCCCTTGTAAATGTAACGACGACAATGGAATCCACCCCTATGGGATTTTCGGAATCGGTGACACGCTTTATTATGCGCTCCACCAGAACCGCCGTTTTGCCGGAACCCGCCGCCGCGCTGACAAGCAGGTTCCCGTTTCTGAAATCTATAGCTCTCTGCTGTTCGTCGGTCCAGCCCATCAGTCTCCCTCCTTAACATTCCCGTATCCGAACCTTTGCCACATATCGGGAGCCTTGGTTATTTTCTCGGGTTTCTTGAAGCTTTTTTCTCCGTTTCTGCCGAAA
>JAAVHB010000027.1 GCA_014799955.1 Butyrivibrio sp.
AGGTTGCGTGGGAACATTATACTGCAATGCGGGGCTTAAGCAGTAAGTCATTAAAAGACGGAAATTATAATGCTGAAGACATAATGCAATCAATAATGGAAGCATACGAAGCCCGTTATAACGAAATTGTAAAAGAACATGAGAACGGAGACCGCGAGGTTGCTTATGAGCTTACAGGGAAAAGGTCACTGACACTTGATGAGGATTTGGCGGGATTGGATGAGGCTTTTAAGATGCGTCTGGCAAATCTGGAAGGATATATTACCTGTCAGCAGACAAATAAGGCATTTGAAAATCCTGACAGTTCATGGTATTTCCATAGAAACAGCCCTCACAGTGAAGGAAAAAGACAGGATAAGCCGCCATTCTCTGATAAACAATATCGGAAATTCCCATAAGTAATACAGTTAATATTAATTATATGATGAGTCAATACATCTTTGTTTGTTGAAAAATACCGACAGACGAAGATGTATTGACTTTTTTACTGTAAATACTTATAATAAAAATAGGGATTGGTAAATATTATGAATGATACAACACCCACTTGAAATAAATAAAATAGTTAAGGATGATTTGTGCATAAAGATGAAAATACAGGGAAATACCGAAGTGATACGGAATACGGAAAAAACACCTGAATCTGACAAAAATATGAATGTATCGGGAAATGAAGCGGGGACAGAAAGCGGGTGCGATCAGACAGGCGTAATATATGAGAAATCAGATTTAAATGAGCTTAAGTATAAGACATATAATGCAGACGGGACAGTGAGCGGAGTCAGTCCCGCAAGCGCATCGTCATCTGACCGAAGCATTCAGATTGCTCTGATGAATTTAGGTTTTTATACCGGCGATATTGACGGGAATCTTACTTCCGCGTCAATGAAGAAAGCGATTGGGAATTTTCAGACGGTTTACGGTCTTACAAAGAACGGAGTTATGGACCAAAGTACGAAGTCAAAGCTTGATTTGGTAGACAGCTTCAGAAACAGAGCGGCAAGCATTGTGAGCGAAAATCAAGGGACGGATGTAATCAAGGACTTGAATCCGGTTGAAAGAAAAAATTTCGCGAATATATGGACCTTCCTGCGTCTGGAAATGAAAGTCGACGCGATGCACGCCTCGGCGATTATGGGAAATATTAAGGCAGAGTCATGGTTCTCATCAAATAATCTGCAGGATGAAAACGGAAATAAAAAACATCACGATCCAGGTTATAAGTATAAAACGGATGACGGAAAAGGATATGGGATAATGCAGTGGACATATCCACCGAGGAAGCAAGGACTGTTGGACGAGGCAGACGCAATGGGGCTGAAGCCGGGAGACCTGAATGCTCAGCTGGCTTATTTCAGGACGGAAATGACCTCGGATATGTATTGCAAAAGAGAATGGACTAATTTCAATGCAATAAAAACATTAGTCAGCGCTACAGATTATTTTCTTAACTATATTGAAATGCCCAGTGAAGAAGAAGCAGCGAATAGTAAAGAAAAACGCAGAGAATATGCCAATCAGGTTTATCAGCTTATGTATAAATTGTAACAGGGGGGATTTGTAAAATGAAGAAGTCATCATTAATTATCATAGGAATTGTTTTAATGCTTACATTTACAGGCTGTACAAAAGGAAGCTCAACCTCCGACGTCGTAAATAAGCCGTCGGAAACTGCTTTTACATCTGCCGAAACAAACGCTGTAGTGGAGAAGTCTACCGAAAATCTGTTCACGGAGGAGTTGACCGCGATTCAAATGACAGAAGAAGAAACCACGGAGAAGCCGACAGAGGAGACGAAGACCGATACCTTTGTTGAAAATACGACCGCGGAGCGTACGGATGAATACAACGCAGAGGCGGCAAAGAAAAAATTTGCGGAATCTGATATTCCCGATTCGATAAAAAACATATTCCTGTCGGACGGAGTATTTGTCGATACCGTAACGCAAACGGAAATGAAACTGTCCGAGTATAAACTATATGAAATAATTTTTGATTGGACGAGGTCGGATAAGATTGAGGAATGGATTCGTTATACTGCCGTTGATTTTGATGGCGACGGTAAAAAAGAACTGTTCTATGATGTTAAGTCTCAAAACAGTTTTTATGAGAGAGTTATCTTTCATGAACATACAGACGGGAAAGTGTATGCTTACAGGCATCCCGGTACCAGAGAAAGTGTAAGCGAAAACGGAGATGTTTTACGCTCCGCCGGAGCGGATTTAACTGCGCAGGGATTGTCCAGATACAGTTTTGATACTGAAAATATTATTGAAAAACATATTGTATTTGCCGCGCCTCAGACAGACGGAAGCTACGAATATTATGTCAAAGGGCATTGGGTAGATCTGGCGGAATATGAGACATACTTTAAACATTTTTGGGAAACCCGTCTGGAAGCAATTGAATTCAGAATTACGCCGGACACGGACTAGGTTTTCAAGAAAAGCGAGCAGCTGATTACAGCGGAAAAATCCGTCGGCGGACAGACTGATTAAATAAGGACGGACAGTTTTATGTATGGAAAAAGGCTTTCGGCGGGTGCGGATATGCGCCGGAAGCCTTTTTTGTATACTTAAAAATATACAAATTCTATAAATGCGTCTTTGCTTGTGATTGACATAAACAGGTACGCTTGGTATACTTTGTATATAGAAAAATGCCCGTAAGCAGCGTCTTTTTTCTGTATGGGGAAGAGGTGCTCATTTTTGTTTTAAGCTGTATACGACGCGAGGGACAAAAAAAGAAGACGATTGATTTAAAGCAGATAACCGGGGTACTCAGGAAACGGATGAGGTGAAAAGGATGACGGAAAATAACCGGATTAATTCGACTATATTTGAGGAAACCAAAGAGATTGTGATTGTTTACGGCGGCGACGGCAAAATACTGACCGTGAACGGCACGGCGCTTCAGAAGCTGGGCTATAAGGAAGAGGAGCTTTTGGGGCTTTCCGTCAGCAATATCTTCCGGAGAGAATTTCAGGACGAAAACGGGGAGTATTTATCCTTTGACAAGGAAAAGTTTGCCGATAAAAGCGAGACCGCGATGTACCGCAAGAACAGCTCATGCTTTCCGGTGCAGGTGCGTTTTTTTGACATGGACGGTGAAACGGAATGCCTGCTCGCCGAGGATATAAGCTGGCGCAACGACATGGATGTCAGAATCAGGCAGCTTAAGGAGGAGGAGGAGGAAAACAGCAGGGTGCGCAACGAGTTCACCGCAAATGTTACGCATGAGCTGCGGACTCCCGTAAACGGAATAAAGGGACATGTAAACAATCTGCTTGAGCAGATACAGGATGAGGAGCAGAGAAAAATTCTTGAGGTCATACTTTTCTGCTGCGACAATATGTCTGCGATTATAAACAATATCCTTGACTTTTCCAAGCTGGAGGCGGGCAAGTTTACTCTGGAAAAAGCCGAATTTGATTTTTACAAGATGATGGACCAGGTCATTGCGACGCATATGGCGGAAATAAACAGAAAAGAACTGGGAATAAGCGTATACATAGACAAGAGCATTCCGCAGTTTCTGATAGGCGATGCGCTGCGCATCAACCAGATACTTAACAATTTGCTTTCAAACGCGATAAAGTTTACGCTTGTCGGGCAGATAAGCGTGGATGTCAGCAAAACAATGCAGCTTAACGACGCGGTGGAGCTGTTCTTTATGGTCAGGGACAGCGGCATAGGTATCTCCAAGGAGGAGCAGGATAAGCTTTTCCAGAGCTTCAAGCAGGTTGACGCTTCGATTACGAGACGTTTCGGCGGAACGGGACTCGGGCTGTCGATAACAAAGCAGCTTGTCGAAATGATGAACGGAACAATTCATGTGGACAGCGAAAAGGGCAAGGGAAGCTGTTTTTCTTTCAGCATAAAGCTTCACACAAGCCAGAACGAATACGAGAGCAGCGAGATTGGCAGCGCATACAGCAAATGGAGCGGCATTACCGGGGAGGCATCCGACGAATCACAGGAGAATTTCATGGAATTCGGATCGGAGAACAACCGCATTGAGCTTAAGAAGCGCATGGAAAAGCTTGTGCTTTCCATAGAGCTTGGCTCGTGGGAAAAGGCGGAAATGCTTGCCGAAACAATTAAAGCGCTGACTCAGGGAGCCGGAGAGGATATGAAAAGACCGATACTCAGGCTTGAAATGGGTATCAGAAAAGAAAACTATGACAAAAGCATGGCTGCCTATGAGCAGCTTAAGGATATTTTGAAGGAAAAGCTTGAAAACTGACGGCTGTGCCGCAGGAACAAATGAGAGGTAGCAGTATGGAAAATGACGCAAAAAGAAAAAGCCCGCCCAAGATACTGATTGTGGACGACATCAGTATTAACGTCGGGATTCTTGAAAATATAATACAGGCGGAGGGTTACGAATCGCTCTGCGCCCTGAGCGTTCAGGAGGCGCTCGGTATAATGGACGAAACCATGCCGGATCTTATTTTGTCCGATTATTCGATGCCGGGAATGAACGGTCTGGAGTTTTGCAGACTGTTGAAAAGCAATCCGAGGACGAGGAAAATCCCGTTTATTTTCATTACGGTGGCGGATTCCAGAGAGGACAAAAAGGCAGCGTTTATGGCGGGGGCGGTGGATTTCATACCGAAGCCATTTGAGCCGGTTGAGGTAATCATGAGAGTGAACAACCAGCTCAACAGCTTCCGGATCAGGCAGGAGATGGAAGATTACAACCGGATGATGCATAAAATGGTTTCCGAGCAGAAGAAGCATATGGATAAGGAAAGACAGAATATTCTTCTGGCGCTGGCAGGCGTTATCGAGAAAAGGAGCGTACACGGCGCGCGCAATATGGAGAGGATAGGCGAAAACTGCCGCGTCCTTGCTCAAAGCCTCCAGCTTGTCCCTGAGTACGAAATGCAGGTTACCGACGATTTCGTCGAGACGATAGGTATCGCCGCGAGGCTTCACGACATAGGCAGAATTGTCACGCCCGACAATCCGGTTGAGGATGAAAACATATCCGGTGAGAACACCAGGGAATTTCAGATGAAGCACACCGCGGAGGGCGCGCAGATTCTTAAGGAAATAAGCGAAGGCGGAATTGACAGCCATTTCCTTGACATGGCGATAGTGATTGCCGGGTACCATCACGCAAAATGGGACGGTACGGGCTGTCCCGAGAATGTTTCGGGAGAACAGATACCGCTTGCCGCGAGGATTACGGCACTCATCAACGATTTTGATTTGCTGCTCGGCAGAAAATACGGCGGCGGTCAGAATCCGGTTGAGGAAAGCGTAAAGGCAATAAACGCCGCGAGCGGAACGTATTACGACCCCGGCATAGTAAGGGTTTTCAACAAGATTCTGAAGCGGCTGAGGACGGAATAACGTGAGGCTTATTCTGACGAAGTACCCGTATCGGCGGGAATTTACGGCTTTTTTGTAAAAAATTAATTTTTTTCGGAAAAAGACGTTAATTTATCTGCGGTTTTTTCCGATAAAACAGGTATAACTGTAAGTATGTCTATCATAGGTGGAGGTCATTTATGAAATTCGCTAAATTTATAAAAAAACACTGGAAAGCGGCGGCAGCGATTTTTGCCATAGCGGTTGCGACAACCGTCGGAGTCGTAGCTGTAAGGGCGGCTACGGTGACGCTGAATATTGACAGACCGATAATCAACTTCAGTTCCGATTCTGAGGTCGTGACGGTCACCGCTACCGTGAGCATAATAAATTCGACCGGAGGTACAGGTGTTTTTACATGGGGAATGGCGGATCAGCAGATAGCTGACGTAAGCTATAACGAGGGTATCGGAACCGTATCCGCAAGAGCGGCGGGAAAGACCATGCTTACCGTCGGGTATCTTCTGGACGATATCCACGAGACAAAAACCATTCCGGTAACCGTGCCGCTCGTCGTATACTACGATGCGGTCAAAATGATAATGCAGCCCGGAAACGAGGGCGCGGTAAGCTGTAATGCGTCGCCTACCAGGAATGTGGTATGGACTTCGCAAAACAGCAATATAGCAACCGTGACACCTACGGGAAACAGGGACGCTTCAATAAAGGCTATCAGCGGAGGAACGACGACGATTACCGCCAGTATACCGGAGGACGGGCTTTCATATTCCTTTACGGTAACGGTGGGCGTAACCGTTGACGAGGACGAGATAGTAGTAGAACAGGGAGAGACAAAGGTCGTGACCACCAACAGCAATTCTGTCGCGGACGTTTACTGGTGGTCGGACAACGAAAATGTTGCTACCGTTGCAAACGGTGTTATAACCGGTGTTTATGCCGGCTCAACTACGGTATATGCGAGCTGTATAGACGGTGACGCAACCAATAATGCGGGTGACTGGTTTACGGTAACGGTTCCTTACAGGATAATGCCGCCCGCCAACACGGTACTTGTAGGCGACAGCATTACGATTCCCAACACGGCGAATCCTTCCGAGGTAAACTATTCTTCGAGCAACAATAATGTAATTTCATATGATTCCAAAACGGGAATGTTTACGGCACATACCACGGGAACCGCAGAGTTGACCGTGACGTGGAACGGCAATGTCGAGACAGTTAAAGTTACTGTAATAGACGGACTTTCGCTTTCGAATACGTCCACTGCGCTTAATATAGGCACGAGCGATACGATAAAGGCAATAGTATCAAACACCGACGAGCCGGTTTCATGGAAGGTTGCGGATCCTTCGATGGTTGAGCTTTCGGTTTCCGAGGACGGGCTTTCCGCCACAGTAACGGCATTGGCAACCGGAGCAACGGCTTCAACAACGCTTATTGCCACACAGGTAATCAACGGTGTCGTAAAGACAGCGACCTGTGAGATATATGTACTCCATCCCGTTAAGAGCCTGACTCTTTTATATAACGGAAATGAGATAAAGGATACGATTTCGATACAAAGAGGGAACGGTGTATACATTACCGCTTTCCTTAACTTCGGAGATTCGGTGGTGCCGGACAATACAAAATTGAGCTGGATTTCCTCCGACCCCGATATACTTACCGTAAGTCCGGTTACTGATTCGGGACAGCAGCAGCTTTGTCTTGTAAGCGGCGTGAAGGGCGGCAACGCTACGATTACCGTTGTTTCTGAGGACGGTCTTTACATAGCTACGGCGGATTTTTATGTGACTGAGGGCGTTACAAGCATAGAGCTTGACACTACCAACGTGACCGCTCAGATGGCGCTGCAGAAATTCCAGCTGACAGCCACTGTGCATCCCTCAATAGACGGCGTTGATACCTCGGTTACATGGGCGAGCCTTGACCCGAGTGTACTCACCGTAGACCAGAACGGTCTTGTAACCTTCGTGGGACCCGGCGAAACATATGTAAGCGCCACCTCCAATGCGGATACGACTAAGGTCGCCTACTGCAAATTCCTTATAACGCAGCAGGTTGAACAGATTAAAATGGACTTTGACAAGGTGACGTTAAGCGTCGGCGACGAATACAGGCTTACAGCCGTTATAAAACCCGACAACGCTACCAATAAGAAAGTTACATGGTCATCAAGCAATCCGAATGTTGTGACGGTTGACGATAACGGAATGATTAAGGCGGTAAGCAGCGGAAGCGCGACGATAATCGTTCAGACGGATGACGGCGGATACATTGATATGACCAATGTCACGGTGCTTCAGCCCGTTTCGTCGATAACTCTTTCACAGACGGAAATGTCCGTAAAAAAAGGAACTGTTTTCTGGCTCAACGCGACAATATCTCCTGACACCGCAGACAACAAGAAGGTCACATGGTCATCCTCCGATACTTCGCTTGCTACGGTTGACGCAGACGGAAAGGTAACGACGCTTGCCGTTGGTACGGTAACGATTTCCTGTGTCAGTGAGGACAACGGAACTGTTGCTTACTGCGTGGTTGAAATTACAGAGCCGGTAACTGGACTCACGCTTAATACATACTATCAGGAAATGGTTGCGGGAACCAAATTTGTATTACTTCCGACGGTACTTCCGATAGACGCGCCCAATAAGGACGTAACCTTTGTTTCCAGCGACCCCGAGGTTGCCACCGTTGACGGAAACGGAGTGATTACGGCGCTTGTCGGCGGAACCTGCGAGATAATCGTAACTACCGTTGAAAGCAATCTGAAAGCAACCTGTACAATCAGCGTCAAGGAATATGTTGAATCCATAGAAATATCCGGAAATCCGGATAGGCTTAATGTCGGAGATTCGGTAACTCTTGTTGCGACGGTGGGAACGGCTACCGCGTCCAACAAGGCGGTACTCTGGACTAGCAGCAATCCTAACATAGCGACGGTTGACCAGAACGGTAAGGTTACCGGACATTCGCCCGGCAATGTGGTTATAACCGCTACTGCGGCAGACGGCGGCGGAGTGAGCGACTCGGTAATAATCAGGGTTATCAATCCTGTTACCTCGATTACTTTAGATAAGTCGAAAATAACGATGTATGTGGGAGATACTGTGAATATTCAGGCGACGGTCAACCCCGCAAACGCTACGATAAAAGAGCTTGAGTGGTATTCCGACGACGAGAGCATCGCAAAGGTATATTCGGACGGAGACGTTGTGGGTATCGCACCCGGACGTACAGTGGTTTACGCCAAGTCAACGGACGGCAACGAGATTGTCGCAAGATGTACGGTAATTGTAAAGGAAATTATCAAGGCATCGTCCGTTTCCATAAATTCGACGGAAGTCACAATGCTTAAGGGCAAGACCAGAAAGCTGATTGCAAGGCTTTATCCGACCAACACGAACGAGCATGTGAAATGGCTCTCCACCGATACCTCGATAGTTCAGGTTGACGAAAACGGCAATATCATTACGGTGGGCGCCGGAACCTGTGAGGTTATCGCATACAGCTCCGCGGGAACGGTTGAAGATTCGTGTATAATTCATTCGGTGGCAATGCACTTTACCGATATAAGAATAGAGCAGTACGACACCTTCAATCTGTATGTGGACGGTAATCCCGAGGCAGTATCGTGGAGAACCTCCAATCCCAGAATCGCTACCGTTACACAGAACGGAGTGGTTACCGGAAGAATGCCGGGTGAATGTGTAATTACCGCTACGGTGCAGGGAAAAACTGTAACCTGCTATGTCAAGGTTATGGCGGTTGATCCGGGTAAGTTCATCAATAGAGATTAATAAAAATGGACAATAAAAACGGCAGGTGCATCAAAAATAATGCGTCTGCCGTTTTATTATTGTATGTTCATTTTCTAGCGGAATTCCGGAAGCTCGTCAAGCGTTATCACCATATCGTCGTTATATACCTTATTAAGATTCTCAGCATTATTGTTTTTGATGTGGTCCGTATGCCAGATCATGAACCACGACCATATGCAGCCGTCCTGTACGAATTTGTCTACGCTCGGAACATTGCCGCATTCGTGGAATGCCATGGGTTTGTTTGTGTTAAGAGCGTCAAGCCTTTTCCATGCTTTCAGATTGGTCGAATTGACGTAGGTGTCGGAGCCTATGATGTCGCAGTATTCGTCGCCTACATACCAGCCTGTTTTGACATCGCCGCTGTATCCCAGTACCCAGATTAGATTCGTAAGACCGTATTCGTTGGTAAATTTGTCGTACATCAGCCGCCATAGCTTTACGAAGTTTTCGGAATCGCCCTTGCCCCACCAAAACCATTTTCCGTCAAACTCGTGGAACGGTCTCCACAGTACGGGTACCCCTGCGTCACGGAGCTCGGTGAGGGCAGTTGCCGCCTCGTCCCAGCTTTTCATCATTGCGTTGTATTCGGCCGTGCCCTCAGTCAGCAGCTTGTCGAAGTCCGGATTATCGTCAAGGGATTCCTGATAGCCGCTTCCGTTTACTCCGGTATGCCAGCATATTGTTACAAGCCCGCCCTTGTTCCACCATTCGATTGCGCGCCTGTTCACGCCCTTAAAATCGTTGTTCATGTAGTCAAGTCCGCGCATGGCAGGAAGCTTACCCGTTGTTTCAAGTATATAGTCCATTTCGTAATCGGGGCTGCCCATCCATGTGGACTCCTGCTGACAGGACAAAATCTTATTGCCGAAATTCTCACATATATAGTCATAGACTTTTGAGGTGATCTCGTCGGCATTGGGATTGGAAAGCCTGTTTGCGGACGGCGTGTCGGAAGCCGGCGCAGAGGTTTGTTCCGGTGCAGAGGTTTGTCCGGAATACTCCGAAGTGGAATCCGTGACTTGTGCCGAAGATGATTCCGCGCCCGTGTTTTTATCCGGCGATGACGCCGTAGATTTGCCACAGCTTACAAAAATCAGAGCCGCGGCCGTACATAGGCATACTGCCAGTGATAGTCTGGATTTTCTCATTGTTTTTTCTCCTTGAAAATAAATTTTAGACCATCATTATAGCATTTTTTTGCGTTCTTGTGAATATAGGTCAGGGAGATTGTTTTTAGTTCTGAGGGAAAGACGTGACAATTTGGCTTTCGCCGGAACCACGAAAATATCCGTCCTGCATTCTGATTACAATGTCGGCATCGGCGGCTGCTTTCTGCGAATGGGTAACGATAATCACGCATTTATTTTCCTTGTGGGCGATACGATGAAAAATTTTCATAATGTTCGCTTCGTTATCGCTGTCGAGATTGCCGGTGGGCTCATCCGCAATCAGAATCGGCGCTCCGTTTGCGACGGCTCTTGCAATTGCCACGCGCTGCTGTTCGCCGCCTGAAAGCTTCAGAATTTTTCTATCGGCTTTTTCTTCATCAATTCCGACGTCTGAAAGCAAAGTATAAGCGATACGCGGGTTTGTTTTTGTATCCCGCCCCGATATATTCATGGAAAGTCTGATATTTTCGGCGGCGGAAACATTTTGCAGGAGATTGTAGTGCTGAAAAATAACGCCGATTTTCTGAGAACGATACAAATCGCGGTTCATTTGGGCAATATCCTTGCCCTCATAAAGGATTGAACCCGAGGTCGGCATATCAAGTCCGGCAATCAATGATAGCAGGGTGCTTTTTCCCGCGCCTGACTCACCTGTAATGCAATAAAGTTTTCCTTCATTGAATGAATAAGAAATGCCTTTTATAACGGATTTGTCTGTTTTTACATATTTATAATGAATATTTTCCAATTTCAAAAGTTCCATTTTTATTAATTCCTTTCCGAGAGAATTCTCATCGGTTCGTGGCGCATAACCGCAAGAACGGCGCACAGTCCCGAAACGATGCTTAAAACAAATGCCATTCCGGCACAGAGCAAAACGGAATGGGTTGAAAGAGTTGTGCCGATACCGTTTAAATCACCAATCAGAAATGTGCCGATTGGTTTTGTTAAAAGAGACGAAGCCGTAATACCGATACCGAAGCTCAGGAGCATGATTATCAGCGTTTCGTAAATTATGCCTACGGATACATGCGATTTTTTCATACCTATGGCTCTGAGCACCCCTATTTCGTATTTGCGTTCTCTTATGCCGATAAAAGAAATTAAAAGTATGATGCCGGCACCGATAACGCATGCGCAAAGCGTAAATATTTCCGCAATGCGGGAAATATTTTTGAGGGGCTGTGTGTTTTTCACATATTCGTTGCTTGAATCGGAGCAGGAAAGGATGCTGTATTCGCTCAACCCCTTTTCGTGAAGCTCCGTTTCAAACAGCTTGGCTGAATCAGGGTCTTTCAGCTCAAAAACAGCCGTATCAACGTCAATCCAGTGAAAACCGCTGTTTATAACCGTATCAAAGGTTGTATAAACCCAGCCGTATTCATAACCGAATGCAATAGCGCTTGCTTCGGAACGGTTCGCACTGTAAATTCCGCTTATCGTAAGAGGAATTGTATCTGTGTCGGATTTACTTGAACCTGATATTTCAATAATGTCGCCTATTTTCAGATTATTGTGTTCTGCGTATTTACTGCTGACAATACACTCGTTGTCTTTTTCGGGGAATCTGCCCGTTTCCAGTTTGTTTTCTCCGTTTGAAAAATTATCCAGAAGCGACAGTTCGGTATAGCCCTGTAATATTCCCACGCAGTTGTTTTTCATATCCATAACCTGTTCCAGAGCCTTCGGCCCGCCCAGATTTTCGGCAACCTCGGCTTCCGTCGTTACGTTGAAGAATTTTTTCAGCTCGTCAAGCGTCATACCGTCCAAGACTATGAGTTCCTCATTCTCGTTAAGATTGTCGGGAACGGCGGTAAGTTTGTCGGAAGCAAATTGAGTAGATACAGAATAATTAGTTTTTGCAACATATTCCGAAGACGCATACCTCATGTAATCCTCTAAGCTGATTTCTGGCAGCTCATAACTGGACTCCTCGTGAATACTGCCGTCCTCGTTTACGGTTACCTTGGGGGGAAAATCTTTTTGGAGTTTTTCCCAATCGTAGTCAATAGTTGCGTCAACATGGAAGCTGTCCCTGTAACGCTGAATGGAGCAGTCGGACAGTGTATGAATTGAAGCCGACAGCGTTACGGACGTGAGCGTAAGCAGGGCAATCAGAAAAATAATTATATTCCGCCCCTTGTTACGCAAAAGATTTTTGCATGAATTTTTAAATATGTACATATACCGTACCTCCTTTTCGGGTTCATTATAGAATTACAAAATGGAGTATGTATGGAGATGTACGATTTTTTCAGAAATTCAGAATAAATCGCATACCTTTTTCATAAGGCGAAAAGGAATATGACAGCCCGCATGCGCTGAGAAGCTTATCCGTAAAATAAAGACCGAGCCCTGTGCCGTCATTGTGTTTTTCTTCAGTGTTTGAAGGGCGGTAAAAGGGCTCCCCTATATGCGATAGCTCCTCAGCCGTCAAGGGGGCACATTCGTTTTCAATAATAACCGTGTTATTTTCAATATAAATGCAGATGCTTTTTCCCGAGTCTGTATACTTAACGGCGTTTGAAAAAATATTTGAAAAAACCTTCTCAATAAGCTCAGCGGGAATTACCGCAAATAAGGTATTTTCCGTATTTACGGTTATGCGGATTTCGCGGCTTTGAGCGATTGCAAGATATGGCATTGAAACCCTTTTGAGCAAATCGCCTATATCCGTGACGCTTGTGTTTCTTGCCGCGGCGGATATGTCCATTTTTGAGCTTTCCAGAATACGGCAGAGCAAATCAGTAAGATGCTCAAGCTCTCTCTGGCATTCCAGTAAATAGCGATCCCTGTCTTTATATACGCCAACATTGTAGAGCATACCGTCCACCATTCCGCGCACGGCAGTTACCGGGGTTTTCAGTTCATGTGACGCAAGCAAGAGAAAATCCAGCTTTTCCTGCTCCGCCCTGCCGACTGCGTCAATCTGGCGCTCCAAATCGGATATGGCAAAAAGCAGCCTTTTGTACATTTCGTTGATATTTTGAGATAAAATGCCGATTTCGTCTCTGCCTGTGACATTACAGGAAATATCAGGGGACAAGGACGTCATTTGAACTGTTGCGTCAGTAATGGCTTTGACAGGTTTTACAATTGAGCGTGCGTAAATCCACGAAACCAATGCCGATAGAATGATACATATCAGGAGAAGGGGCGGTATAAGCAACAGCAGTACGGAAACGGCGTCGTCAATCGGCTGTAGGGATGTATTCATTATCAGAATAACCGTTTTGCCGTCCGCTGTATGAAAAGCCGCCCGGCTCTCGGCAAGTTCCATGTCTACATTTACAGAAAAATCATCGCCTGTGTCGATTTCGGAAAAAGCAAAGCCTATGCCGGCGCTTACATTACAGATAATATCCCCGTTTTCATATTCGGCGGTGTAGCCGTAGCCTTTGTTTATGGCATAGCCGGATAAAGCGGAGGGGAGGTCGGATACGGATATACCGCCTAATTCTGACGCAAGCCATGACGTATCCTCTGAAATTTTCTTTTGTTTATACTGCCTGTAAAAAGTCGGCAGAAAAATGTAAAGCAGCAGAAGCGCAGTCAGTAAAACTGAAATTATCAGTGTCAGGCAATGGATAAATGTTTTGGGAAAAAGTTTCATATTTTTCATTTTGCCACCTCGAATTTATAGCCTATACCCTTGACCGTCCTTATTGCGTCAGTGTTCAGTTTTTTTCGCAGATTCTTTATGTGAGTGTCAACAATGCGGTCGGATATGTCGCTGTCAAAGCCCCATGCCGCATCTAAAATCTGTGTACGGGAAAGCACGTTTCCCTGATGTTCAATCAATACCTTCAAAATATCCATTTCCTTTGTCGTCATCGGAATGTCTTTTCCGTTTCGGGTTACGGTGTATGCTGAAAAATCTGCGGAAATGTCGTCGAAGCAGACAGTCGTCTTGTCAATGGGACGGCTTCGATGCAAAAGGGCGGACACTCTTTTTACAAGCACCACAGGAGAGAATGGTTTGGTAACGTATTCGTCCGCCTGCAAATCAAAGCTCTTAATCTGCGTATATTCATCTCCCAAAGCAGTCAGCATAATGACGGGAATGTTTACAAAAGCACGGATTTCCTTCAGAACCTCCATGCCGTTTTTCTTCGGAAGCATAATATCCAGAATAACCAAATCGCATTGCGTTTCGTAAAATCTTGTTACGGCTTCCTCTCCGTCATATGCGGCGATAACATCATAATCCGCGTTTTTTAGAAATTCGCAAATTACCTGATTGGTATTCGGCTCGTCTTCAACTACTAATATGCGGTACATACAGCCTTCTCCTTATTATGTTATTTCGGAGTATTTTATCATATATATGTGGAGTTGGTGTGAAGAAGCGCGGATAAAACAAAAAAGAAGAAGCCGCTGTTATATGCGGCTCCTCCTTTGCTGTATTTTGGGTATTCTGTGGGGTAAGAAATATTTAATTGCAATTTAATTTTTGCCCGAAGAGCCGATGTAGGCGCATAAAACATCGGCGCAGGATTCAAGTCCGACAGAGCTGTCCAGAAGCAGCTCGTAATTTTCGCGGCTGCCCCAGTTACAGCCGGAGATGTTTTTGTAGTAAGCCGCGCGCGCCTCGTCGGAACGGCGGATATTTTTTTCGGCGGCTTCACGGCTGTCCCCGTAAACCTCCATGACACGCTGTATTTTGAATTTTTTCGGAGCGTAAATAAATACC
>JAAVHB010000028.1 GCA_014799955.1 Butyrivibrio sp.
CGCGGGAGAGGGCGGCATTATTATAAAGGAGCTGCAGCTTGAGGGCAAAAAAAGAATGGATACCGAAAGCTTTTTAAGAGGCAGCAGAATAAATCCCGGCACCGTGCTCGGGTAGACTTAAAAAGTAGCGGCATCGGCTTAGCGGAGAGGAAGGCATGGGCGCACAGATTAACACAAGAAGCGTTATTTTGGATATTCTGATTGAAATCAATGAAAAAGGCGCCTTTTCCGATAAGGTGCTTGGAGCGGCGCTTGGCAAATACCAGTATCTTTCTCACGCGGACAGAGCCTTTATTTCGAGGGTTGTCATGGGAAGCGTTGAGCGGAGGTTGACACTTGATTACATAGCCGACAGCTTTTCAAAGGTGCCGACGCGCAAAATGAAGCCGGTAATACGCAATATCCTGCGCATGAGCACATATCAGCTTGTTTATATGGAGGGAGTCGAGGACTTCGCCGCCTGCAGCGAGGCGGTAAAGCTTGCCGCAAAGCGCGGTTTCGGGAGTCTTAAAGGCTTTGTAAACGGCGTTTTAAGGAACATAGCCAGACAGAAAAACAGCCTTCCCATGCCGGATAAAAGCAATATCAGCTTATTTTTTTCGGTAAAATATTCAACTCCCGAGTGGATAGTTGACAAGTGGCTGCTCTCCTACGGAGAGGAAAACACCGAGAAAATACTGGCGGCTCAGTACGAGGAGAGACCTCTTACAATCCGCTGCAACAGCGCAGCAATACCGTCTGAGGAGCTTGCAGAAAGGCTTCGCTCGCATGGCGTCAAGGTGAGTGAGTCGGGGTATCTGCCAGAAGCGCTTACGATTGAAAATTACGATTATCTTGATAAAATAGAAGAGTTCCGGGAGGGCCTGTTTTCTGTTCAGGATTTAAGCTCAATGCTTGTGGGGCGTATAACCGCGCCTCAGAAAGGCGACTTTGTGCTGGACGTGTGCGCCGCGCCCGGAGGTAAAAGCCTTCATATTGCCGAGCTTCTTGACGGCAGCGGACTGGTTGAGGCGAGGGATTTGACGCAGGCAAAGGTTTCGCTGATAGAGGAAAATATTTCAAGACTAAAGCTCGCTAATATAAAAGCGTCAGTTGCCGATGCGACGGTCAGGGACAGCGCGCTTATTGAGAAAGCAGATATCGTTCTGGCAGATTTGCCATGCTCCGGTCTCGGAATAATAGGCAGAAAGCCGGATATAAAATACAATGCCTCAGAAGAGGGTTGCGCCGCGCTCGCGGCTCTGCAAAGGGAGATACTGGGCGTTGCTTCGGAGTATGTAAAGCCGGGCGGGGTTATGATATACAGCACCTGTACGCTGAACTCTCAGGAAAATACCGAGAATGCCCGCTGGTTTGCCGAGAACTTTGATTTTGAGCCGGAACCGTTTGAGGAATATTTTCCGAAGGAAATTTGTCCCGATACGGCAGTCAGGGGCTACGCGGAGCTTTTGCCGGGAGTGACGGGTCAGGGCTTCGACGGTTTTTTCATAGCCAAATTCAGAAGGAAGGCACGGTAGGATTCGTAACGGAATATGGATAAGACAGACATAAAATCAATGGATTTTGATGAGCTGACGGAGTATGTAAAGGGACTGGGACAGCCTGCGTTCCGCGCGAAACAGCTTTATGAATGGATGCATATAAAGCTTGCGGGCTCATATGACGAGATGAGCAATATTCCCGCAGCTCTTCGTGATTTTCTCAAGGAAAATACGGATTACACCGCGTTGGAAACCGTGAGGGTGCAGACCTCAAAGGAGGACGGCACCTCCAAATATCTTTTCAGGCTTTGCGACGGTAATCTGATTGAAAGCGTGCTGATGCATTATCACCACGGAAATTCCGTATGCATATCCTCGCAGGCGGGCTGCCGTATGGGCTGCCGCTTCTGTGCCTCCACGCTCGGCGGACTTGAGAGGAGCCTAAGCCCCTCCGAAATGCTCGACCAGATTTACAGAATACAGAAAAGCTCCGGTGAAAGAGTATCAAACGTGGTCGTCATGGGCTCGGGCGAGCCATTCGACAATTTTGACAATCTCATAAAATTTGAAAAGCTTCTGACGGATGAGAACGGACTGAATATCAGCGCAAGGAATCTGACCGTTTCAACCTGCGGGCTTGTTCCGAATATATACAGGCTTGCGGATATGCAGCTTCAGCTTACGCTGGCAATATCGCTCCACGCGCCCAACGACGAAATGCGCCGACGCCTTATGCCCATAGCCAACAAATATTCTGTCGCCGAGCTTATTGAGGCATGCCTTTATTATATATGCAAAACCGGACGCCGAGTTACATTTGAGTACAGCCTTGTAAGCGGCGAAAACGACAGCGAAAGCTGCGCCATGGAGCTTGCCGACCTTGTAAGGGGCTTGAACTGCCATATCAACCTGATTCCCGTAAATCCCATAAAAGAAAGGGATTTTCGCCAGTCGGAGCTTGCCGCTGTAAACAGATTCAAAAGCATACTGGAGAAAAAACATATAAACGTGACCGTAAGAAGGGAAATGGGCAGGGACATAGACGGTGCCTGCGGTCAGCTCAGGAAGCGCTACATGGAGAACGAATAACCAAAATAAATAAAAGCGTAAAAAACAGGGATACATATAGTTAATATGTATCCCTGTCCGGTTTATTTTGTAAGCATCAAGACGTAATTATTGCGCATAAATATTCGCCTTGGCTTTTTCCTTACATTCTATGACATATCTGTTATACTCGTCAAATTCAGCCTTATCAGCCGGATTTGCAAGATACTCACGGATAACTTTATTCTCATCATCCTGTGAGTAGCGTTCGCGTATGTAGGCTACGCTTGCGGCTTCGTATGCCGCGCGCTTTTCGGCGGCTGTTTCTTCGTATGTTTTGGGTATCTCTACGACGTCGACGATATTGCCGGAATCATCGGTCACAAGCTGCGCCCGCGGATATAATGCGAGGTATTTTGCCGCAAGCTCCGAGCCGTCGGGAATGCAATAAGCCGCGTTTTTGTCATAAAGCGTGTCGGGGAAAGCGGAGCATTGCTCATAATCTCCGTTTTGATAAATTATCATAGTTAAACCTCCTTTCAGCGTGGCATGCATAGCACGGAATACTGCCACGGAGTATGAGGGGCGGTAATTGTAATAACTCCGCTAGCGGTAACACTATATTTCCAGTTGCCAGTTGAGCTTCCGGCAATCATCGTGTCCGATACGGCATCCATACTTGTCGAAACATTGGGCAAATAAAAAGAAACCGCTCCATAAAAACTTCCCGTGGAAGCAAATGTTAAATAAGAACTCAGTATGAATAATATGTCAAACGGCGTACTGGTATACGGAGGAGTAAAAGCCTTTGAGTTGCCCCTTACCTCTCCATGCAATAAAACATATGGTCTTAACCATGCTCCATTGCTATACAGAGCATATTTAACGGCGGAAACTGCTGGAGCCGGTACAAGCCCGGCTTTTCCCGCTGCCGAAGCCGTTGCCCCTACCATGTTGCTGTAGGTCGTATCAGTATCTATGTCCCCGACCACGCTGTAGGCGCTCCCGGTACTTCTGAGAGCAATAATTCTCGCAGCTTTGATATAGCCTGCCGGAATTGCTTTTCCGTGATAATATATGGGCTTTGCTCCTGTACCGCTGACGTTTAACGTCGGATTATCGGCTGTATTTGCATTCTGGAAATACACGACGATTTCCGCACCGAGCGACGGGGTAAATCCGGCACAGGTAACTGTTTTTTCGGCTGTCGCGCCGGCGGTTCCGCATACGGCATAATTTGTCCTGTCTGCGTTTCCGTCAAAGTACATTCCGTTTATGATGCGGGCTGTCGCTAATTTCGTTGCCGTCGCCGCATTTCCTGCTATATTCGTCGGGTCCGTGTATTTCATCCGTACCCAGTCGCACCATTTTTTGGAGCCGTTAAAGTTTCTTATCCAGAAGGATGACGGCGTATCTGCGCCGCATATGATTATCTGCGTCCTGTAAGAGGTACCTCCGTTATACGGATATGTCAGAAATGTGTACATAACAAAGCCGGAGGCGCTTATCGGGCAGTGTAAAAGCGTTGCCGCCACGGCTGCATTTGCCGCCGCGTAGGTGCCGGGAACGGTAAGGGTGTCAAGGTCGGTACCCTCGGCGATTGACGCGCCGCCCGCCAGAGCCGCTACCTGCAAGCTGTTGGCGGCTGTAATGCCTCCGTCCTTGTCTACTTTGTTTGCAAGCTGCTCAGATATATCTATTGAGCCGAGATTCCCGCCGTTGACTAAATCCGTGATTTTGCTGTCCGTATATGATTTTGATTCTTCGTAAGCGGTTTTTACGCTGTTTGCGGTTGCGGCGGTAGTGGTGGATGTGCTGGTAATGCTGTCCGTTAATTGGGTAATCCCCTTGTCTGAGACTGTGGCAGCATATAATTCCGTTATCGGAATCTTCGAGTTCTCGTCCAGCTTTGCAACTCCGCCTGCCGCGCCCTTATCCTCCGTCAAAACAAAATGATGCGCGTTAAGCTTATCCTGTAAAGCGTCTGCGGCAGCGTTGGCTTTCTGCGCGGCGGTTTCCGCATTTGTGACGGCGGAGGCGATATTTGACTGCCTGTTCGCCTCGTTTTGTTTTCTGACATTTTCGGAAATAATACGCTCGTTTTCATTTGAGGTTCTTACGGCTTCGGCTTCGGAACGCTCCGTTTCGGCATTTTCTCTGTCAGTTTCGTTTTGCTGTCTGGCGACCTCGTTTGACTGCCTGAGATTTTCGTCCGCTTTTATCTCATCGTTCAATTTTTTATTCGTGGCAATCAGATTGTTCAGAGCATCAAACTCGTCGGAGCTTTCTATAACGCCGTTGTCTACCGCGGTCCTGTCGATGTTTATGATAAAATTTTTGGTGGAATAAATAATTCCCGTGTCCTCGTTTGTAAGCTGAATATCGCAGACTGCGTTTCCCTCGGCGGCAAGAATCTGCTCGGTGAGGGTAATGAGAACGCGTCCGTCTTCGAGAAGCTCACAGTCGTTGTACACATAGGTTTTGTCGGGCTTTTGCAGCCTGATGCGCGCAACCTCATTCGTCTTGATTCCCCGCGGAACGCCGTTTTCCGTCAGGGTGCAGACAATATATCTGGAATTGTCCAGACGCTTTGCGCGCGAAATATTGTAAGAAGGGTTTATGAAATCAACGGCGATTTCAAGAACTTTGTAATTCTTTTTTATCTCATTAAATTTATCTAAAGTCATAATCACTCCTCTTTCTTTTTGCGTTTTATAAAATTATGATATTGTCCGCCAACCTTCCGCAGTCAGACCGCCCGCGGGTACGGAGCCTCCGTTCTTATATATTACCAAATAATATGTATAACCGTAATAGTCGCATCCTTTCGGATACAGGCGTATCCGGTGGGAAGCTCCTTTGCCTTCAAGACTTCCGGTTTCGGAATCAATTATCCAGTTGCCGATATTTCCTCCTGTGGCGCTAATTTCTCCTTCAATCGAAACATTTTTGGCGTTAAGCACGCCGGTTGAATCCACGCTGAAATTCCCGCCGACACTGAAGCTTCCGCCCGTGATATTCACATTATTGCAGTACAAAGCGCCGTTCTGGTAAACCCGGAAGGCTGCGCCGCCTATATTAGTATTGTTGGCTCCCGCGTGCATAATAACGCTGCTTCCGTTGGAAGGATGTTTGCCGTTTTTCCAGAAGCCGAAACCGTCAGAAACGGAGTCGCCGGAATAATACAGACCTCCGTCGCCTATCGCGATGCCGCCGATAGTACCGCCTGTCGCTGTGATGTCGGAGGTCGTTATTGTTCCCGTTATGCTTGCGCCCTTGGCGGTGAGAACGCCGTTTGCCATGTTCACATATGCAGAGGGAGAAGAGTAGAGCCTTATTCCGTCAGTTCCGAGATAAATTCCGGAAGCAGAGGAGGATAAGGATGTTGTTCCGTTATAGATTGCGTTGCTGCCGATTGTAAAGCCGCCGATGCTTCCCGATTCCGTTGTTATGGAGCCGGTGATGTAGGCGTTATTGGCATGCAGCTCGCCTGATTTTGATACTCTGAAAGGGCATTTTTCGTATTTTTCATGAGAACTGCCGCCCGCGGCAAAGACCCATGTGATTGAATCCTGAGGATATTGTATTGCGGCAACTCCGGTTTCGGCATTGCCGCCGTATATCTTTGATGCCGTAATCGTCCAGCCGCCTATTTTGCCGCCGGTGGCGGTAATGTCCGAGGTGGTTAAGGAACCGCTTATGTTTGCGCCGACGGCGGAAAGCTCGCCGTTTTTTATATTTACATAGGCGCTTGAAGAAGAGTAGAGCCTTATGCCGTCAGTTCCGATATATACGCCCGAAGTCGTAGAGGACAGACCGGTTGTGCCCTTATAAACAGCGGAATCGCCGATGGTGAAGCCGCCGACAGTGCCGCCTGTGGCTGTGATGTCGCCTGTAGTGATGCTGCCGTTTAAGCTTAATACATTTCCGTCATAGGTGAGATTTCCTCCGGCGAAGCTGAAGGTTCCGTCGCTCAGATTTATACATGTTCCCGAATCGGAAGAGTAGTTTTCGGAGTAAATGCTGCCTCCTATGATGTCGTTTCCCATAAGGATTCCGGCGACTACCGCGTCGGCGAGTAGACCGTATTTCTCCTTTTTTTCCTTGAGAATGGGGTTGTAATAGGTGATTTTGCCGAGCGCCGCCTTTGCGGTCTGCCAGTAATCGTCAGTGTATACCAGGCAGTTGTTCGTGAATTTAACCTGTTCGGGCAGGTAGCCTCCGGTTATGTCGTCCCATTTTCTGCCCGTGATTCCGTGTCCGTCAATAACGAATTCCTGATTGACAGAGCTCGATATACTGTACAGAGCGGCGTTCAGACCGTCGTTTCTGATTTTGTCAAGCTCGGCAAAGCTTTGTGAGCCCTGCTTTGCCTGATGGGCGAAATAGCCGAAGCTTGACGCCATGGAGCCGACGGCGTCCATAAGGCTTTTGGTATCGCTTAATCCGTTGGCTGTCTGTGTTGCCTCGGAGAATTCAACCTCGATATTCTGAATATCGGAGAAATCTATTTTATAATGTATGAGCCTCAGTCTGTATATTTTATCGTCCGCCTTAATCCTTATCCAGTTGCCTCCCTCAAACATTCCCGTGAGCTTCCTGAATTCGGGAAGCGCAAGGAGATTGTACATTGTGGCGGACAAAGACATCTGCAGAGTGGAGGCGGTGACGGCTTCAAGTCTTGCTCTGTCAAATAATTCCCGCGCTTTCGCGAGAACTTCGCTGTTGCCAAGTCCGTCAGAAATATAATTGCCGTTTTCAAAGGAATCCTCACGCCTGAACGAGCACAGCTCCTTCCAGAGAATATCGCCGAGGTAATTTTCAAGGTCTAAACGGTCCGTGATTTCGGAACGCGATTTTTCCAGTCTGTCAAGACGGCTTTTTACGGCTCCTATTTCGGCCGAACGAAGCTTTATTTCCTGATCAATGGCATCGTGCTTATCATAGTAGGGCACGTATAAATCGTGATACATATCGTCATATGCCGCGGGGTTGGCGCAGTCGGTTTCGGTTAAAACATCCAGAATTGACTGGTAAGCGGATTCAAAGGAGACAAGTCTGTTCAGGCAGTATTTTTTCAGTTCTGTTTTAAAGGCTGTCAAATCGGTTTGGGAATCAAAAATATTGATTAGATATGTGTCGTTTCGGTCCAGGGTTTTTCTGATTTTCTGCTCGACATAATGCGAATAATCATCGTCTACGGTGAGCGTGATATATTCGGTGTTCTCAGCGCAATCTTCCTCGTCGCTGCCGTTTGTCAGACAGAATTTACCACGCCATGTCTGGTTATTGAAGGTGCTGC
>JAAVHB010000029.1 GCA_014799955.1 Butyrivibrio sp.
AAGTCGGTAGCCGCTGACAGCGGACGCTACACGATAGTTGTCGAGGACGTTATGAAGCCGGGTACCGAATCCGCC
Organism: Butyrivibrio sp.; assembly: GCA_014799955.1. Classification (GTDB taxonomy): domain Bacteria; phylum Bacillota; class Clostridia; order Lachnospirales; family Lachnospiraceae; genus Eshraghiella. The sequence continues at coordinate 76 of JAAVHB010000029.1, forward strand.
AACGAATCACCCAAGATTGTGGATGAGGTTATAAAGACCGAGACGGAGGATGCCGCAGACAAGGAACAGAAGGCGGAGGAAACCGCAGACAAGACAACGGCTGATGCCGATGAGGACGACGAAGAGGAAACGGAAGAGACCGAGGAGACTGAAGAAGCTGCCGATGAGACCGAAGCAGCAACAGAGGCTGCCAAGGAAGCTTCCCAGCCCGAGACAGAGGCACCCGCACCTGTTGAGGTTGAAACACCTGCTCCCACGCAGGCACCTGTCGAGGCTCCCGCTCCCACGGAAGCAGCTGCACAGGCACCGACTGAGGCTCCCGTACAGCAGGCGGCTTCGGCGCTGACATCCGTTGTATACAAGGACGCATACAATAACGAATCCAAATACAATACAATTGAAGAGGCAAAAGCGGCAGTTAAGGTTGCTACGCTCACTGATGCCGAGGCAAGGGCTGCGGCACAGGCGAACAAAACCACCTATGCGGCATTTGCGCAGGAGACACTCAACAGGATTAACGAGTACAGAGCTGCAAACGGACTCGGAGCGCTTACTTACAGCGATAAGGCTGCAAGCGCTGCAATGCACAGGGCTGCGGAGAACGCATATGCCGACTGGAACATGACCGCAATGGAGAACGGTTCAAAGAGACATATCAGACCGAATTTCGAGAGGGCAAGCACGATTGCGGATGAATACGGAATCAGCGGAAACTTCGGAGAGAACTTCGGAAGAATTTTCAACACACCCGCCGAGATAATAGCGGCATGGCAGGGTTCATCTTCACACAACGCATTGCTTCTCAGCGCCAACTACACACAGGTTGGAATCGGAGTAGCACAGGATTCGTTCGGAGATTACTACTGGGTAGCAATTTTCAACTAAGGGCGTTTACAAATAAGACAAAATCAAACCCCGGATATACGGAAAGTATATCCGGGGTTTTTATGTGCAGAGGTCAGGAAGGCATTCACCTTAATGAGCTATGCTCCAAGAAGTCCGCGCCAGAGCATCTTGATGTAATCGCCGTAGTCAGCTTTCTTTACGGATTCCGAGGCAAGAATATCCACCGTGCCGATGGGAGAGCCATCGTATTTGTAAATCAACTGACCCAAAACATCTCCTTCGGATATGGGAGCCGAAAGGGAATCAAGGTATTCGGCTTCACGCGTTATCAGTGAGCTGTCAAACGATGACAGGAATAAATGGGTGAAACTGTCTGCGTAATGGCAGTCTATAAAATTCTTTATGCCGTTTTTTATCTCGACACCGTCGAGCGGTGGCATTTCGGAATCCTTATAAAGGCTGCACATACCGTAGCCGTAGTTAAGAAGCGAGACGGAGTCGGATACTCGTGTTTTGCCGTCGGGAGACGCCATAACCACGGAAATAAGCTCAATTCCGTTGCGGCTTGCCGTTGCGGAAAGACAGAATTTTGCGAGGCTCGTGGAGCCTGTTTTAAGACCGGTAGCCCATTCGTACTGCTTTATAAGTTTGTTGGTGTTGGTGAGAGTGAATTCGGATTCACCCCGCCTTGTTACATGGGTGATTGTATCCATCCAGATTGTGGAATAGCTGTGTATCTGCGGATATTTATTAATCAGCTCCTGCGACATAAGCGCCACGTCGCGGGCCGTGGTCATATGTCCGTCCGCATCAAGACCGCAGCAATTTACAAAATGGGTATTGTTCATGCCAAGCCCCGCCGCACGTTCGTTCATTTTGCTTACGAATACCTCCTCCGAGCCGCAGATATGTTCGGACATTGCAACACAGGCATCGTTTGCGCTTGCGATGGCGATGCATTTAATCATTGTTTCCACGGTCTGTTTTTCGCCGGCTTCAAGGAAAACCTGACTGCCGCCCATTGACGCGGCGTGTTCGGAAACCGTTACATCTTCGTCAAGCGATATCTGTCCCGAGGATATCGCGTCGAAAATAAGAATTAATGTCATTATTTTGGTTATACTTGCGGGATGGAGGCTTTCGTCGGCATTTTTTTCATAGATAACCTGACCGGTGGAGGCTTCTATAAGTATGGCGGAGGGAGCCTGTATATCCGGTTCGTCTGCGTAAACGGCAGCGTTCAAAGCGGATACCGTGATGATGAGGGACATGAAAAAGAAAAGAATTCGTTTCATTTAGAACGTACCTTCAAAAAGAGTATATTATATTTTAGTTTTAATTCCTGCGGAATATGAAAAAAATAGTGCCTATTTTGATTAAAATGTGGTATCCTATATTTTAGAATGCAGAAATGCGGATTTGCTTTGGCATTCATATTATTTTTACCGGAGAAAAGATATGTTAAGATTTATAGTTATGGTAATCAGGTCAATTTGGTATATGCCGTGGGCGATGATAAAATGCGTGCATATGAATAAGCATCCCGAAAAATACGACGAGCTTGCGAAATACCGCCATGTCCAGAATATTGTGAATTTTCTCCGCAAGCGTTCCCGGACAAAAACGCTTGTGTACGGCGAGGAAAATCTGCCGGAGAACGGTCCGTATATAATGTTTGCGAACCATCAGGGCAAATACGACGGACTGAGTGTCGTATGCTATCACGATAAGCCTATGACGATAATTATGGAAAAGAAAAAAGCGGATATGATTGTCGCGCGCTGGATGATGCCTCTCGTGGAGGGGCGCGCGCTGGATTTGCACGACCCGCGCCAGCAGATTGAAACGCTCAAGAGCGTCACGGAGGACTTAAAAAGAGGCAGGCGCTATCTTATTTTTCCCGAGGGAGGCTATGAGGATAACAAAAACACCATGAGAGAATGGCACACGGGCGTGTTCAAATGCGCGTATGATTCTCACTGTACCGTGGTTCCGGTTGTGCTGATTGACGCGTATAAAGCGATGAACGGCAACAGTCTCAAAAAGGTTACGACGCAGATGCATTATCTTCCGCCCATTCAATATGAGGAGTATAAGGATATGAAGCGCGGAGAGTTTTGCGAGCTTGTAAAGGCGCGTATACAGGAGAAGCTTGACGAAATATTGGGGAAAAATCCGGCTTGATACGCTTCTTGACATTTTGTTTTTCATGTACTACTATATATACGTTGATAAATATTTAATCTTCAGGGCAGGGTGATGTCCGGTATCTGAAACCGGACAGATTCCCGACCGGCGGTGTGAGGTTTTTTCGGAAGCCTTAAGTCCGCGAGCCGTATGAGTATCAAATTTGCCATACGGCACGAACCGGTGCGATTCCGGTACCGACAGTACAGTCTGGATGGAAGAAGGAGGAATGAACCATGAGTAAATTTTTATCGCATTTTTCTGAGCTCTGGGACAAAATCAGTTCCAATGTTATTTTCCTGCTACAGTTTTTGGGAGTCATCGCGGCGATTTTTATTATCGCGTACATCGCGGAGAAGTTAATCCGTAAAAAGCGCGCTGACAAAGAAAAAATCTTTTCGACCAGAAGCATAGCCGTAACCGGTATTATGGCGGCGATTGCGGGCATTCTGATGTATTTTGAATTTCCGCTGCCATTTATCGCGCCCCCGTTTTATGAGCTGGATTTTTCCGAGATACCGGTGCTGGTGTGCGGATTTGCCTTCGGTCCGGTGGCGGGAGTTATGGCGGAGGCAGTCAAGATTCTTGTAAAGCTTTTGCTGAAAGGAACATCAACGGCATTTGTCGGGGATTTGGCAAACTTTGTAGTCGGATGCAGCTTTGTGCTGCCCGCGACGATTATCTATCATATCAGAAAGTCCAAGAAAACGGCGCTTTTAGGATGCATAGCGGGAACCGTGATGATAGCGGCGGTGGGAACGCTGTTCAATGCCGTCTATCTGCTGCCCAAATTTGCAGAGCTGTACGGAATGCCGATGGAGGCGATTATCGCGGCGGGTACGGACATACATAAGGGCATAAACAATGTCACGACCTTTGTGATCACATGCGTCGCTCCGATGAATCTGATTAAAGGACTGGCGGTGTCGCTGGTCACGATGCTGATTTATCATCCGCTGAGACCGATTCTCAAGAAAAACATATAAAATATATTGATTAAAACCTCTGTTTCATAGTAGAATATGAGACAGAGGTTTTAAAGTTGGTATACAATTATGCGCTGTAAAAGGCGCAGGAACAAAGAAAGGCGAGAATTATGAAATTTGATTCAGGCAAGTATGAATTGATTAAACAGGAAAGAATCGAGGAGCTTAAATCCGACGGATTTTTGTTCGGGCACCGCAAGTCGGGCGCCAGAGTGGTTATTATGTCCAATGACGACGATAATAAGGTATTCTGCATTGGATTTCGGACACCGCCGCCGGACAGCACGGGAGTGCCCCATATACTTGAGCATTCGGTACTGTGCGGCTCCGCAAAATATCCGGCAAAGGATCCTTTTGTCGAGCTTGCGAAGGGCTCGTTGAATACTTTCCTCAACGCGATGACCTATCCCGATAAGACCGTATATCCGGTTGCGAGCTGCAACGACGCGGATTTCAAGAATCTTACGGATGTGTATATGGACGCTGTTTTGCACCCCAATATTTATACGCGTGAGGAGATTTTCAGACAGGAGGGCTGGCATTACGAGCTTGAGAGCGTTGACGCGCCGTTACAGTACAACGGTGTTGTTTACAATGAGATGAAGGGGGCCTTTTCGTCTCCGGACGAGGTGCTTACAAGGCAGTGCCTTAATTCTCTTTATCCGGATACGAGCTACAGCGTGGAGTCGGGAGGAGACCCGGCCTGTATTCCCGATTTGAGCTATGAGGATTTTGTAGGCTTCCATAAGAAGCTTTACCATCCGTCCAACGGATACATCTATATTTACGGTGACTGCGACATGGAGGAGAGGCTTGAGTATCTTGACAGGGAATATCTGTCAAAATACGATGCGATTTCGGTTGATTCCGAAATAGCCGTTCAGAAGCCCTTTGACACGATGGTAAAGAGAGAGGCGGAGTATTCCGTTACGGCTGACGAGGGCTGCGACGGCAAGACCTATCTTGCCTACAATGTGTCTGTCGGAAGCTTCGAGGACAAGGAGCTTTATCTTGCGGCGAGAGTTCTCGATTACGCGCTGTTTTCGGCGCCGGGCGCTCCGGTCAAGCAGGCGCTGATTGACGCGGGAATCGGCGAGGATATTATGTGCTACTATGAGAGCGATTTAAGACAGCCCATGTACACCATAGCAGCCAAAAATACGGACGCGGACAAGGAAGAACAGTTCCTTGCGATAATAAAGGATACGCTTTCGGGGCTTGCCCAAAACGGAATCAACAAGGACGCGCTTCTTGCCGGAATCAACTCAATGGAATTCAGCTACAGAGAGGCGGACTTCGGACGTTTCCCCAAGGGACTTATGTACGGACTGAGCCTTATGGGAACATGGATTTACGACGAGGAAAGACCGTTTGACAGGCTTGCCCAGAACGCGTCGTTTGAATTCCTTAAAAATAACATTGACACGGGATATTTTGAAGGACTTGTCAAAAAGTATTTCCTTGAAAATAATCACGCGTCCGTTGTTGTGCTTCATCCGGTTGAAAATCTTACCGCGCGCACGGAGGCCGAGGTAGCGTCAAAGCTTGCGGCGTACAAGGCTTCGCTTTCTGCCGAAGAGCTTGAGGCTCTTGTAAATAAGACCAACGCGCTTAAGGAATACCAGTCCGAGCCCTCGACTGAGGAGGAGCTTAAGACAATTCCGCTGCTTTCGAGGGAGGATATAAGCAAGGAGGTGCAGCCTCTTTACAACGATATACAGACCGTGAACGGGGTTACGCTTGACCGACACAATATCTATACCAACGGTATCGGATATATGAACCTTTCCTTTGACATCTCGAATGTGAAGGACGAGGATCTTTCATATGTGGGACTGCTCGGAGAAGTAATCGGATATATAAGCACGGATAAGCATTCGTTTGACGAGCTTTCAAATGAGATAGACAAGCACACGGGCGGAATTTCCCCCGATTTCGGAACCTATCAGAAAATAAACGATTTTGACGATGTCAACGCCAGATTTTCCATAAAATGCAAGGCTCTTTCCGATGAATACAAAACAGCGTTTGAGCTTATAAAGGAAATGATGTTTGAGTCCAGATACAGCGACGGCAAGAGGCTTAAGGAAATCCTCGCCGAGGTTAAGCTGAGGCTCCAGTCAAAGATGGTTTCAAACGGACATTCTACCGCGGTCAACGAGTGCTGCGCGCAGTTCAGTCCGATAACACGCTACAGCGTACTGACCTCCGGCGTTCCGTATTATAATTTTATCGCTGAGCTTTATGATAATTTCGAGGAGCACAAAGATGAGATAACAGCCGGGCTTGAGCGTATGACGGAGCGGATTTTTGTAAAGGACAGACTTATAGTGTCCTTCACCGGAGACGACGAGGTTTACGGCAAGGTTAAGCCGGAGCTTGAGGCGTTTATCGGCTCGCTGCCCGACGGCGGATTTGAGCCCGCCGTAAGGAATTTTTCCTTTGAAAAGAAGCGCATAGGCTATAAGACGGCGTCGCAGGTCAACTACGTTGCGCGCTGCGGAGACTTTACAAAGGCGGGAATAAAATATTCCCCGTCACTCAAGGTTTTAAAGACCATACTGGGCTACGATTATCTTTGGCTCAACGTGAGAGTAAAGGGCGGAGCGTACGGCTGTATGAACGGCTACGGACTTTCGGGAACAAGCTTCTTCTGCTCCTACAGGGACCCCAATGTGGTTGAGACCGACAGAATCTATGACGGAATCGAGGAGTATGTCAGGGAATTTGACGCGGACGAGCGTGAGATGACCAAGTACATCATCGGAACCTTCAGCGAGATGGACATACCGCTGACCCCTTCCGGAAAGGGCGGAAGGTCATTTGATGCGTATATGCGCGGAGCCGATGAGGAGTACTACAAAAAAGACAGGCTCGGAGTTCTTGAAACCTCAAAGGAAGATATCAACAAGCTTGCCGATACCGTTAAGGCGGTTCTGGACGAGGGTTATCTTTGCGTAGTCGGAAACGGCGACAGGATTGAGGAAAGCAGCGCTATATTCGACGAGGTTAAGAATCTGTACTAATCTTAATTTTCATAAAATGTTAAACGGACGGCACCGGGGCGCGTTTTGCGCTCCGGCGGCGTTATGTAAGGAAAACGGGAGAAAAATATTTTGGATACTAAATCAGGCTTTGCGGCACTTATAGGGCGTCCGAACGTAGGAAAATCAACCTTGATGAACAGGCTTATCGGGCAGAAGATTGCCATAACGTCGAATAAGCCGCAGACAACGAGAAACAGGATTCAGACCGTCTATACGGACGAAAGAGGGCAGATTGTTTTTCTGGACACTCCGGGAATCCACAAGGCGAAAAACAAGCTAGGCGAGTATATGGTAAACATCGCCGAAAAAACGCTTGCGGATGTGGATGTCGTGCTGTGGCTTGTGGAGCCGTCCACCTTTATAGGGGCGGGAGAAAAACATATAATCGCGCAGCTTAAAAACTGCAAAAAACCGGTGCTTCTTGTGATAAATAAGGTCGATACGGTGGCGAAGGAGGAAATCCTTAAGTTTATCGATACATACCGTAAGGAAATGGATTTTGCGGAAATTCTTCCGGTATCGGCGCTTAAGGGCACGAATACGGACGATTTGACGGATACGATTTTCAAGTACCTGCCCTTCGGTCCCATGTATTATGACGAGGATACTGTGACCGACCAGCCCATGCGCCAGATTACGGCGGAGCTTATAAGGGAAAAGGCGCTTCGGTGTCTTTCGGACGAGGTGCCCCACGGCATCGCCGTGACGGTTGAGCAGATGAAGGAGCGTCCCGACGGCTCAATGTGGGATATCGAAGCTAACATAATCTGCGAGCGCGACAGCCACAAGGGGATTATCATCGGAAAGGGCGGAGCAATGCTCAAGAAAATCGGTTCCGCGGCACGCTTTGAAATCGAAAAGCAGCTTGAGCAGAAGGTTAATTTGAAGCTTTGGGTAAAGGTGCGCAGGGAATGGCGCGATTCCGAGCTTATGATGAAAAATTTCGGATACAGAGAAGATTAAATGGCTGACCAGATTAAGGTTATGGGTATGGTGATTTCCTCCTCGCCCATCGGTGAAAACGATAAAAGAATAGTGCTCCTGACCAAGGAAAAGGGCAAAATAAGTGCGTTTGCCAGGGGCGCGAGACGTCCGGGCAACAGGCTTATGGCGGCAAGCGACAGCTTTGCGTTCGGAGCGTTTTATCTGATTGCGGGACGGGATTCCTACACCGTTGTAAACGCCGAGATAAGCAATTATTTCCGCGAGCTTGCGGGCGATGTCGCGATGACATACACCGCGTATTATTTTGTGGAGCTTGCGGGATATTTTGCGGTGGAAAATCAGGACGGCTCCCAGTTTCTTAACTTGATTTACGCGGCGTTTAAAGCGATGCTGGGCGGCAGGATTGAGCTTGCGCTCGTGCGCTGTGTGTTTGAGCTTAAGCTTCTGGTGTTAAACGGCGAGTATCCCGATTTTTTTGCGTGCAGAAGCTGCGGCGCAAACGAGGAGCTTAACGGCTTTTCGATAGCCGGAAACGGAGTTTTTTGCTCCGGATGCCGTAATACGGCAAAGGACGTGATTGATATCTGCGGCTCGACGCTCTACACGCTTCAGTATATCGTATGCACCGAAATCGGAAAACTTTTTTCGTTCACGGTGTCGCCTGAGGTCCTTACGGAGCTTCGCATGGTGCTGCGCCGCTGTATGGACGCTTATGTGGACAGGCATATGAATTCTCTGGATATTCTTGACGGATTGCTTCCGTCCTGAAATAATACTTGAAAAAACAGTAAAGAAAAGATACAATGTTTCAAAAGCGGGACGCATCCGGCGTACCGTAAAAGATTGTGAGGTAAGATTTATGGAAAAGACAATGGACAAAATCGTTGCTCTGGCAAAATCGAGAGGCTTTGTATATCCCGGCTCGGAGATATACGGAGGTCTTGCGAATACATGGGATTACGGAAATCTCGGCGTTGAGCTTAAGAACAATGTAAAAAAAGCGTGGTGGCAGAAATTCGTTCAGGAAAGTCCCTACAATGTCGGCGTTGACTGTGCAATCCTTATGAATCCGCAGACATGGGTGGCTTCGGGACATCTCGGCGGCTTTGCAGACCCCCTTATGGACTGCAAGGAGTGCAAGGAAAGATTCCGCGCCGACAAGCTTATAGAGGACTGGGCGGCTGAGAACGGTTTTACGATAGAAGGCTCGGTTGACGCATGGAGCAAGGAGGATATGGAGAATTTTGTCGCTGACAAAAATATCGCCTGCCCGTCCTGCGGAAAGCATAATTTTACCGAAATAAGACAGTTCAACCTGATGTTCAAGACCTTTCAGGGTGTTACCGAGGACGCTAAGAACACGGTGTATCTGCGCCCCGAGACGGCTCAGGGTATTTTTGTTAATTTTAAAAACGTACAGAGGACTTCCCGCAAAAAGCTTCCCTTTGGTATTGCGCAAATCGGAAAATCCTTCAGAAACGAGATAACTCCGGGTAATTTTACATTCAGAACAAGGGAGTTTGAGCAGATGGAGCTTGAATTTTTCTGCAAGCCCGGAACCGACCTTGAGTGGTTTAAGTATTGGAGAGAATTCTGTATCAACTGGCTTAAGGCTCTCGGAATGAAGGATGAGGAGCTTCGCGCCAGGGACCATTCGCCCGAGGAGCTTTGCTTTTATTCCAAGGGAACCACGGACCTTGAATTTCTTTTCCCGTTCGGCTGGGGCGAGCTTTGGGGAATCGCGGACAGGACGGATTACGACCTTACTCAGCATCAGAATACCTCCGGCGAGGATATGTCTTATTTTGACGACGAGGATTCAAGCAAGTATATTCCGTATGTTATCGAGCCCTCGCTCGGCGCGGACCGCGTGACGCTTGCTTTCCTTTGCTCGGCGTATGACGAGGAGGAGCTTGAGGGAGGCGATATGAGGACGGTGCTTCATTTCCATCCGGCGATTGCTCCCGTGAAGATAGGCGTGCTGCCGCTTTCAAAGAAGCTTAACGAGGGCGCGGAGAAGATTTATACTGAGCTTTGCAAAAAATACAACTGCGAGTTTGACGACAGGGGAAATATCGGCAAGAGATACAGACGTCAGGACGAAATCGGAACGCCTTTCTGCGTTACCTACGATTTTGAGTCGGAAAATGACGGCTGCGTGACTGTGCGCGACAGGGATTCAATGGAGCAGGAAAGAATCGCAATCGCCGATTTGGATTCATATTTTGCCGATAAATTCACATTCTAATTCTAATACCGTCAGGGCTTGCAAAGCTCTGAGCGGAGCTGATTGGGAACTTTTGCTATGAAATGTGACAAATGCGGTTTTGAACATAACAGCAGGTCGGTATGTCCTAAGTGCGGAGCCCGTGTGGTTTATGTCAACGAGGATTATCTCAGGCGTAAAAAGGAATGGGAGGAAGCACAGAAAAAGGGACAGCAGGGCGGTTCGCTGCCCGGCATAACATACTCCACAAGGGAGGATTATGACCGGAAAAGAGGCCGGGACACGGTAACAGGCAGCGAGCGCATGAGCAGACAGAACGAGGAAGGCAGGCATGAGGATGCAGGCCTTCCTTTTGATGATATCAAGGAGTGGGTAAAAAAAACGCGCGGCAGGATTGCCGGATTTTTTGACAGACGGAAGAGACGCCGCGGCGCCGACAATCCCGTAATCCGCGAGATTAATTTTAACGCGGACGGGGAGCAGGAAAATTACGACGACACGGAGCTTGTAAAAATACGCCGCCGCTCCCAAAAACGCGTGAAGCCCGCATTCATAGCGGCAGCGGCTGTTGCAGCGGTTCTGCTGGCGGCGGGAGCAATTGTCATTTTCGGACTGACTAAAGATAAGAATGCCGATAAAAGCAGGGTTTTTATATATGACGGAAAAAGCGGTTTTTTTGCGGACGACGGGGAAGCTCTGATTGAGGGCGTAAGCGGCAGGCTTGAGGCTGAGGCAGTAGGCGGAAATTCTTTTATCGCATATGAAGACGGCGCGATATATGTGTGCGCGGACGGAAAAGTGAGGAAAACGGAAACAAAATCTCCGCGTATAATAGCCTATAACGAGGCCATGAACCTTATTATATACGAATCGGGCGAAAGTACGCGTATTCTGACGGATGAATACGATAAGGAGATTGAGCTGTACAAAAGAGGAGATTTCACGGACGCATGCGCGGTAAGCGATTCGGGCGGATATTTTGTTGTTACGAACTGCGAGGGCGGCGACGATTTTACGCCCGGCGAATATACCTTGTATTTCGGAGACAAAAACGGCGCTCTTCGTGAAATAATGCGCGATTACAACGAAAAGGAAATTATAAGGCTTGGCGACGACGGAAGGCTTGTTTTTTCCGATATGGCGACTGCTGATTACGGCATAATAAACGGGAGAACACTTTCCGTATGGGAAAATGAAAGCGACAGTGTCAGGACGCTTATCGAGGATATATCCGGACTGAGATATGACGGGACAAACGAAAAGGTCTACTGCCTGACGGGAAGCGGAGAGCTTTATCGGTGGGGAATAAACGAGGTTAATCCCGTTTTGATTGACGGAGAGGTTTCCGCGCTTTGCGGCAACGCAGTTTACGATACTCAGGGCGGAATCATATACCGCAAGGACAACGGCTTTTATCTCGGCGGCAGTGGCACAAAAATACGCTATCTTTTTGACGCGGAATGCGTGTCGCCGGAATTTTATTTTGATTATTCGCAGAATTTTTTATATTACCGCGATACGGGAATAATATATCATGTTGCCGATGTGGGAAGCGGCGGAGCGCCGGAGCCCGTCTGTACGCCGCAAAGCGCGGACAGCCTGTTTTATTACACTCGGGGGAAATGTCTTTTTGCGGTTGCTTCGGACGGAACCCTGTGGGAGCTTGGCGCGTCGCAGAAGCGGCTTGGTCAGGGAGCGTCCCGGGTGTCGGCGGTTGAAAATGACGGAGGCGTAGCGTACTGTCTGGACGGACGGCTTATGTACAGGGCATACGGTGAAAATGCCGTGACGCTTTCGGAGGGAATTGAAAGCTTTGACAGAGTTGTTTTTTCACGGAACAAGATATATTTCAGAGCCGATGACAAAACGGCATACTGTGTGTATAAGGACGGCAGCGGCATTGAAAATATCGGTTACGCAGAATATCTTTTTTTTACAGAATAATCCAATAATCTTACTTGAAATTATTAGGCTTTATGTTATAATGAATAAGGCGATGTGCGCCCTTGGGTTTTTGCGGACGGTTCCCGTCAGGGACCTTCGGCAAAAGCCTATGTGGCAGCATGGCTGAACAGTAATTTATTTTTTAGGAGGATACTACAAATGGCAAAAAAGTTTTGTTATCTTTTTTCCGAGGGTAACGCCAACATGAGAGAGCTCCTTGGCGGCAAGGGTGCTAATCTCGCCGAGATGACCAACATCGGTCTTCCCGTTCCCCAGGGCTTCACTATCACAACGGAAGCTTGTACACAGTATTACGAGGACGGTCGTCAGATTAATCCTGAGATTCAGGCTGAGATTAACGAGTATATTGTTAAAATGGAAGGAATCACAGGCAAGAAGTTCGGCGACCTCGAGAACCCTCTTCTTGTATCGGTTCGTTCCGGCGCAAGAGCTTCAATGCCCGGTATGATGGACACAATCCTTAACCTCGGTCTTAACGAGCAGGTTGTTGACGTTATCGCAAAGAAGTCCGGCAATCCCCGTTGGGCCTGGGACTGCTACAGAAGATTTATACAGATGTATTCCGACGTTGTTATGGAGGTCGGCAAGAAATATTTTGAAGAGCTTATCGATGAGATGAAGGAAAAGAGAGGCGTTAAGCAGGACGTTGAGCTTACCGCTGACGACCTTAAGGAGCTTGCGGGACAGTTCAAGGCCGAGTACAAGGCTAAAATCGGTTCCGATTTCCCCAACGATCCCAAGGAGCAGCTTATGGGCGCTATCAAGGCTGTTTTCCGTTCATGGGACAACCCCCGTGCCAACGTATACCGTCGTGACAACGACATCCCTTATTCATGGGGTACCGCTGTAAACGTACAGAGCATGGCTTTCGGTAACATGGGTGATGACTGCGGAACAGGCGTTGCGTTTACACGTGATCCCGCTACCGGCGAGAAGAAGCTTATGGGCGAGTTCCTTACCAACGCTCAGGGCGAGGACGTTGTTGCAGGTGTTCGTACACCTATGCCCATCGCTCAGATGGCAGAGAAGTTCCCCGAGGCTTTCGCTCAGTTTGAACAGGTATGCAAGACCCTTGAAGACCATTACCGCGATATGCAGGATATGGAGTTCACGGTTGAAAATAAGAAGCTTTATATGCTTCAGACACGTAACGGCAAGAGAACGGCTCAGGCGGCTCTTAAGATTGCCTGCGACCTTGTAGATGAGGGAATGAGAACCGAGGAAGAGGCGGTTGCAATGATCGACCCCCGTAACCTTGATACTCTTCTTCATCCTCAGTTCGACGCAAAGGCACTTAAGGAGAGCGCACCCGTAGCAAAGGCTCTCGGAGCTTCTCCCGGAGCTGCATGCGGTAAGATCGTATTTACGGCTGACGACGCAGTTGAGTGGGCTGCAAGAGGCGAGAAGGTTGTTCTTGTACGTCTTGAGACTTCACCCGAGGACATTACCGGTATGAAAGCTGCTCAGGGTATCCTTACCGTCCGCGGCGGTATGACCTCTCACGCTGCCGTTGTTGCCCGCGGTATGGGAACCTGCTGTGTATCCGGTTGCGGCGACATCGCAATGGACGAGGCTAACAAGAAATTCACGCTTGCAGGCAAGGAGTACCATGAGGGAGATGCAATCTCCATCGACGGTTCTACCGGTAACATCTACGACGGAATCATTCCCACCGTTGACGCTACAATCGCAGGCGAGTTCGGAAGAATCATGGCTTGGGCGGACAAGTACAGAAAGCTTAAGGTAAGAACCAACGCCGACACTCCCGCTGACGCTAAGAAGGCTCGCGAGCTCGGAGCAGAGGGTATCGGTCTTTGCCGTACAGAGCATATGTTCTTTGAGGAATCAAGAATCGCAGCGTTCAGAGAGATGATTTGTGCAGACACCGTTGAGGAGAGAGAGGCTGCTCTCGATAAGATTCTTCCTTATCAGCAGGGAGACTTTGAGAAGCTTTACGAGGCTCTTGAGGGATGTCCCGTTACAATCAGATTCCTTGATCCCCCGCTTCATGAGTTCGTTCCCACCGAGGAGGATGACATCAAGAAGCTTGCGGACGCTCAGGGCAAGTCTGTAGAGGATATCAAGACTCTCATCGATTCACTCCATGAGTTTAACCCGATGATGGGACACAGAGGATGCCGTCTTGCTGTAACCTATCCCGAGATTGCAAAGATGCAGACAAAGGCTGTTATCCGCGCCGCTATCAATGTTCAGAAGGCTCATCCCGACTGGTCGGTTAAGCCCGAAATCATGATTCCGCTTGTTTGCGAAATCAAGGAGCTTAAGTTCGTTAAGAACGTGGTTGTTGAGACCGCTGACGCTGAAATCGAGGCTGCAGGCGTTAAGCTTGAGTACGAGGTAGGAACCATGATTGAGATTCCGAGAGCTGCGCTTACCGCTGACGATATCGCAAAAGAAGCTGACTTCTTCTGCTTCGGTACAAACGACCTTACACAGATGACCTTCGGCTTCTCACGTGACGACGCAGGCAAGTTCCTCAACGCTTACTACGACACCAAGATTTTCGAGAACGACCCGTTCGCAAAGCTCGATCAGACAGGCGTAGGCAAGCTTATGGAAATGGCAATCAAGCTCGGCAAGCCGGTTAATCCCAGCCTTCATGTAGGTATCTGCGGCGAGCACGGCGGAGATCCTTCATCGGTTGAGTTCTGCCACAAGATCGGTCTTGATTATGTATCATGCTCACCTTTCCGTGTGCCGATTGCAAGACTTGCGGCAGCACAGGCAGCGATTAACGATAAATAGGAATCTAATTATTGTTTGATAAACTGAATTAGTGAATTAAATAATTTAGAGTGACAGAATCCTGTCAAATCGAGAGATTTGGCAGGATTCTTTTTGTTATGTTAGGTTTGTTTATAATAAAACTAAAATCAAATTATGTCTTTTATAAATCTCTTATTTATGGTATGATAATAATAATCTATTATGATAAGGATTTTCTCAGTCCGAGATAAGTAATGAACTAAAAGCTACAGGTGATAAAGATATGGATAAATTAACTTCCAAAGAATGGATAAATGCTAAATGCGATAAGTATGACTATTTGGCTGCGGCAGCTTGCGGGGGATTGGCAGGTTTAGTTGATATTATTTTTGTGAAAGATCCGGCTACGAGCAAACTGACAGAGTTTTCTGATGAAATGGCTGATAAATTTGTTAAGAAGGCGGCGGAAGTATTTTATGCGAAAGACACCCGTACAACAGGAAGACCTAAAAAATGTCCGCAGACATTGGAGCAATGCATCAGTTATCTGGAACAAGCGTTTCCTGTCAATTATGATGCGCGAAATGCAAAAGATCTTAAAGTTAAAGAGGGCATTTTGAATGGAATGACCCCTAAAAATCATCATTTGCAGTCATTAGGCCATAGTACAGACCCTATTGGATTAATTGTTTCTATCATTTCTCAGTTTACAGGGAGCGGAACATTTATAGATCATGGAAAAGTGATTACGGCGACTCCGGCAAAGACAAGTAAGTCTGTTCCGTATATGCAGGGACATAATTTTCCTTCTATGATTTTTTGCGGATTTGTTAATTGGATTGGTCATTTGATTTCGGATATTGCAGGCTCAAGTTCTACGAGAAAAAAAGAAAAGACCGGACGGGGAATGGGGGTGCCGATTCCGTTTTATGAATTATTTCTTATGTGTGATTTCGGCGATTTCAATGGAAATACCTTTGCAGAGACAATGACTAAGGTATATGAGGAAGGGTATGATTTGCGTTTCGGAGCCGTGATGTCTGTTCCGGTTGTTTTTCAGGAACTTATGGTTCGGTGCATATGGATTATTCGGCAAAAGTTTATGCGAAAGAAACCATGGAATGAATGTATGCCAACATCTAAACATTCTGATTTAAGAGTAATGCTTCTTGTCGGAAACGGAACATTGTGTCTGGTGGACGGTATTGATGCTGCTGTAAGAGGCATTTCCTCAAAAAGCTGGGTTACTGCTATCTGTCATTTAAATCTGGTTGGTTGGACCAGACTTGCAACCTTGGCAATTAAAGAAGTGATAATCAGGGCGGGTTTTGCTTTATCGGATGCTGACGATCCTTTTTTTGAGAAAATATTTGGCAGATTATCGCAAGAAGAGAAACAAAAGATTTTGTTTTTTGAGGAAAAGATAAGGGAATATGTTTCATATACGAATGTTTTAGAAACGTTAAAAGCATCTTTAGATGACCTTAAGCTTGCAAAAGAAGAACGTATTAGAATTGAAAAGGAATGCGCAGAGCAAATAGAAAAAATTCAGGATTATCGTAATGAAATGGGACATGTTCTTGAGGATTATCTCTGCAATTACTTGAATGCTTTTGAAGACGGATTTATTCAGATGGATAAGGCGGTAAAGGAAAATGACATTGACGGCTTTATATCGGGAAATAATGTGATTCAGGAATCGTTGAATAGGGAAAGTCAATTCAGTAATCAAAAGGAATTAGATGACCTGATGGGATCGGATATTTCGTTCAAATTGTAATGAATTGGAGGATGATATATGTATTTTGATAAAAAATCAGCAATCAAAACATTTTATTATCTGATTGCGGCTGACGGTGAAATATCACCTATTGAACTTCAGAAATTTGATGAAATAGCGATGCAGATTGATGAAGAGAATTTCAAGGAATATAGAAATGCTTTAATTGAAGAATGTGATTCTCATATTGGAACGGTTATAGATGCAGAAGACTATTATGATGTTATTCAGGAAGGCATATACAAAGCAATACAAGAGTCATCTGATGATCGGCAACAGAGTGTTCCGACCAGACTTGTTGTATGGAATATGCTTGCGATTTCATATGCGGATTCAAATTACAGTGAGATTGAAAGAAGGCTGATTAGGCATATTGTACGGCTTACAAATTTGAACAATAGTGTTTTTCTTGAAATGGAATCTATGATCAGAACCGCAAAAGCCGTTGAGAGTGAATTGGAATGGCTAAATGCTTCAGAAAGGCCATACAGTGAAATCCGCCCGTTAGTTGATGAAATCGCAAAGAGAAGACTGAATATTCAAAAAAGTGCGAAGGCATTAATTGAGGACGAAATTCTCTTTCCCGAGCCGATTGAAGAAATGAAAAAAGAACCAACTAAATTTGAAGAAGCGAGGGATCAGATTGTAGATAAGACCAAAGCGGTTGCCGGTATGGTAGGGGAAAAAACTAAAGAAGCTGTAGGAACTGTTGGTACAAAAAGCAAAGAACTTTTTAATGGATTAAAGAACAGGTTTGGAAATAAGAAGGAGGATTAGGTCATGGCAATTCCTATTATTTTTATTGGCATAGCTGCCGTGACAGGTGCCACCGGAATCGGAAAAACAATTAAAGCAGGATTTGTTCAAAATAAAGCAAAAAATATCAATACCGTTTCCGATGAATTAGTAAAAGCAACAGCCGAGAGACTGGAGTACCTCCGAGCTGAATGTGCAGAGGCTCTGCAATCGTTAGGCGAAGAAAAGGTATTTGTGCTTAACGGTAGCATCCGGGATTTCTTGAATAGGTTTGAGCAAATTAAAAATGTGGATTTTCAAGAATCAACAGAATTTATGGAATTTGGTAAACTGCATATCGATCAGAAGGAATTTACCGATTTGAATGTGATGACTAATTTTGCGGCATCATTGTCACAGGGTGCAGTTGCCGGAGCTACAGGCGGTGCTTTGACAGCATTTGGGGCATATAGCGGGGCTATGATGTTTGCATCGGCTTCAACAGGAACTGCTATTTCGACGCTTAGCGGAGCGGCGGCTACCAATGCAACTTTAGCGTGGTTCGGAGGCGGCTCTTTGGCAGCCGGAGGAATGGGCATGGCTGGCGGAACGGCTGTTCTCGGAGGTCTTGTTGCCGGACCGGCATTATTGACTATGGGGATAATAGTAGGAGCGAAAGCCGGTAAAAATCTTGAAAATGCGTATGTAAATGAGGCTAAGGCAAAAGAGCTTTGCGAAGAGTTTGACGCCGGAGCGGATCAGTGTATAGCAATTAGAAGACGAACCTATATGTTTTACAATCTGCTTGCCAGATTGGATTCTTATTTTGTTTCATTGATATTCAAGATGGACGGAATTATTAAAAACGAAGGAACGGATTACTCAAAATATTCGATTGAAAGCAGGAGGGTTATAGCTGCGGCTGCTTCACTTGCGGTATCCGTAAAAGCCGTTCTTGATACTCCGATTTTAACAGAGGATGGAGGAGTAACAGAAGAATCAAAGACAGTTGCAAGGTCGATTGAAGAGGTTGCGGAGAAGATGGAAAAAGCTTTCTGAGCATTCAGAGGTTCATCGGATTTTACCGGTGAACCTTTTTTGCATTTTTTATACTGCGCACAGCGGCGGTCGATAGGGTTTAATCAGGCAGTTACGCGAAAAAATTTATTTTCTCAAAAGGAGGACAAAACCTAAAAACCGTTTGCTTTTTTCCCATATATTAGATACAATTTATGTAATACCATGTTTGATTCCGGGCGTCTTGACCTCCCCCAACCATTACGAAAGGCGGAACATTCATATGCTGTTGGTGAAGACGTCGATAGTATGTCTTTTATTTATCGTATATATGATTGGATTTTACTATCGGAAGCCCCATATCCCGATTAAATCCACCAAAATTTTTGAGGTTCTTACGGGAGTGGCGTTTCTGAATGCGTTATTTGACCTTATAACGATTTATACGGTTAATAACAGGGATGTGATTCCCGATACGGGCAATTTAATCGCGCATATTATTTACTTGATGTCGATACTGGGATTTATTTATGTTCTGTTTTTGTATATGAGAAGCTTTCTTGAAGCGAGCCTCAAATTCAGCGGGCATTTAAGGATGCTGCAAAGTCTGCCGTTTATTGCGTCCACCGTGGGAATACTGGTGCTGCCGATTACATATGTCCAAGGCAAGGCTACGGATTATTCGTTGGGACCTAAAGCGTACGCCCTGTATGTGAGCATTGTCATATATCTGATTCTGATTTTGTATTACTGTATACGCTGCTGGGAGATTATGGACGGTGAAAAAAGAATGGCAATAGTGCTTGCCGTTCCGATATACGCGCTCACCTCTGCGGTGCAGATTATCATGCCGGAAACCCTGGTGGAGATTGTGTGCTCTACGCTTATCATGCTGGGACTTATACTGAGCAACGAGAATACCGAAAAATACGTGGACGAAAAAACGAAGCTGTTTAATCAGTATTCTTTTGAAACGGTTCTTGACGAGTACGATTTTAGCAAGCAGAAAATGCACGTCGCAATTTTTTGCTTTTGCAAGACGGAAAATAATTTCGACTGGCAGCAGGACATACTGGTTTTGCGGGACATACATAAAGGAATAAAGCCGTACCGTCTACAGGGCTACCGTGTCTGTGAAAACGGAGTGGTATTTATCGGCGGCTCTAAGGAATATAAAGCAGCAAAAAAAATCCGCTTATATAAATCAGAGAGGAGCATACGGATATGAGTGAGCCCGAGGTTATATTTGAGGATTGGTCGCCTGTCTGCAATATTAACGCGTTTGTGGAAAAAAGCGATACCTGTTATTATTTTTATCTGTGGATAAATCCGCAGAACGACGACGCAGTCGTGAAAAGCTGCTGGATATGCAATGCCGGGGAGGCGCCGGAGGAGCTTGATGTTGAGAATATGGAACAGGGTCTTGCGCCTGCGATGCCGAAGCAGTATGTGCTGCATGACGTTTGCGGAATGGAGCTTAATCCTGATGAATTGAGTGTTATTTGGTTTGAGGAGGGAAACGCTGCCGCACTGCTTTACGGGGGCGAAATAATCAGTGTGATTCCGCCATGGAGCGGATATAACGGCTTTGAAGGATACGCAAAATACGCCAAGGGAACTACACCGCTTGCGTGGGGACTTTCGGAGGCGGCGGAGGTTATCGGAAAACGGGTTGAGCAAAGCAGGATTTTCTGGGAAGGCTTTGAGCGTGATTTCTGGGGCGGCGCGCAGGCACAGCATATGGAGGCGCTGGAAAAATTTTACGGACAGCATGAAAAATATTACGCCATAGACGGAGGAAAGTTCCCGCCCAAGGCGCTTATTAGGGGCTCAAGGGGCGGTGTCATTTACGGAATAACAGCGGGCGTGAGCCTTATTCCGATGCCGAATGTTGAGCAGAGCTACGGAGACGATTTCAGGGAATACCGGAGAATGGAGTTAGGCTTTGCGGTTACGGCAGAGCATGAGGAGCTGACGAATCCGATGTTTTCGTTTATGTCGGGCTTGTCGGCGTTTCCGTGGAGGGAGGAAACCTTTCTGGCGCACGGACATACCGTTCCGGTTCAGTTTATAGGCGGCTATGAGGCTGTGCTTTTTGTTAATCCGCGAATGGTTCCGGGACTGGAAGCACCGGACTATAAAGACTGTATGGGAGAAAAAATCAACCTGCTGTGGCTGGTGCCGATTACGGGCGAAGAGTATCGCTTTATCATGGAGCATGATATAAGCGAAAATCTGAGCTATGCCACGGATATTTTCCGTATACATATTTTTGACGGTAAAAGAAAATTTCCGGATATGGTGTGAAAGAGCCGGATTTTCACGCTTTTATTGGCGGCGCAACCTGAAGCTTACATTTAGAAACTGTAAAATGGTGGTCAGTCTGGGATGCCGTTGATATTATTAGTGTGAAAAAAAGAAACGGAGGACATGTTATGACATTCGGAGATAAGCTATCAAAATTACGTAAGGAGAAAAATTACACACAGGAGCAGCTTGCGGATATACTTGGGGTTTCCAGACAGGCAATCAGTAAATGGGAAAGTAACACTGCGTATCCCGAAACCGAGAAGGTAATAAGGATAAGCGGATTGTTTGGCTGCTCACTGGATTACCTGTTCAGGGAGGAAATTGAGACGGAGGGCGCAGTGCAGCCCGAAAATATCGGTTCTGTTTCCGACGGAAAACGCCGCGAGAAAAAAAGCAAAAAAATTTTTATGGGACTGCCGCTTTATCATATCGGTAAAAACGCAAGAGGTGTTGTGGCTATCGGTATGAATGCCCGAGGAATTGTGGCAATCGGAATGAAGGCAAGAGGAATTATATCTTTGGGACTGCTGTCCATGGGCGTGTTTTCGTTTGGGTTGGTTTCGCTCGGATTATTTTCTCTGGCTTTATTTTCGTTGGGGCTTCTTTCATTCGGAACCTTTTCAATCGGAATATTTTCGTTTGGCGCGATCAGCTTAGGAATTGTATCGGTCGGAGCAATCGCGGTGGGCGATTTTTCCGTAGGAGCCTTGGCAATCGGCAAATATTTTGCGTACGGCGATAACGCCAGAGGTATGATTGCCATAGGTATCACGGAGGCGTCGGGCAGCGTATATCAGAAGCTCGGAGAGATGAGCGCGCAGGAATGGGATTCGGTTAAAGGAGTGCTGGATTCCGTAGTCCCGGGCTGGCTTTCATGGGCAAAGGAAATAATAAAGCTGTTTATGACCTGAACCTGACTTAATTAAAAATATAAAAAAGATTCGTGCTTTGCGGGCGTGCCGTAAAACACGAATCTTTTTATTTATGACAGCAGAATTTCCGAGTAGCGTGGATTCTGTTGTTTTGTGCTCTAATCATGCGACGGATTCTGTCCTCTTTTACCGAGAATTTCGTCCAGGGTTTCCAAAAGATTCTTTATATCGATTGGTTTGGCGATATGACCGTCCATTCCGCAGCGCAGGGCTTCGCGCTTATCCTCCTCAAAGGCGTTTGCCGTCATGGCGAGAATAGGGATGGAAGACAGGGCCTTATCATCAAGCTTTCGTATTTCCTGTGTAGCTTCATAGCCGTTCATTACCGGCATCTGAACATCCATTAATACAAGCTGGTAGTAACCCGGCTCTGAGGTTCTGAGCATATCCACGGCAATCTGCCCGTTTTCGGCGGTTTCTATTGAGAAGCCCGCCTCCTCCAAAATAGCGGCGGCGATTTCCCTGTTAAGCTCGTTGTCGTCCGCTAACAGCAGCCGTCCGGTATGAACGGTTTTCCAGCTTTTGTCCTCCGATTTGTCGGCGCTGTCCTTGTCTACGATGGAGTTCAGGCAGCCCCTGAGCTCCGACAGGAAAAGCGGCTTGCCGCAGAAGGCGGTTACGCCTGCCTCCTTTGCCTCGTCCTCAATATCGGACCAGTCATATGCGGTCAGAATGATTATCGGCACATCATTTCCCATTTCCTGACGTATTCTGCGCGCTATTTCAATTCCGTTCATATCGGGAAGAAGCCAGTCTATAATATAGACGGAATAGCGGTCGTCTCTGGTGATTGCCTGACGTGTGCGTAAAACGGCTTCTTTTCCCGAAAGCGTCCATTCCGCCCGAAGCCCTATCTGGTGAAGCATCCAGGATACGCTGTCGCAGGTGTTGAAATCGTCGTCAACCACCAAAGCTCTGAGGCCTTCCAGCTTGGGTATAACCTTAGGCTCGTTTTTGCCGCTGTTCAGGCGGAAGGTAAAGCAAACCGTACATTCCGTTCCGACACCCTGCTTGCTTTTTATCCCGATAGTGCCGTTCATCATATCCACGATGCTTTTGGTGATTGCCATTCCGAGGCCTGTTCCCTGAATACCGCTGATGGTGGAATTGCGTTCGCGTTCAAACGGCTCAAAGATATGGGCGATAAATTCTTCGCTCATTCCGATACCGTTATCCTTGATACGAAACTCAAAATTAGCGCAGCCCTCCAAAGCGCAAGGCTTTTCGGTAACCGTTATGCTTACCATACCGTCCGCGCCGGTATATTTAACGGCGTTGCTCAAAAGATTCAGCAGCACCTGATTCAGCCGCAGTCTGTCGCAGAAAATGTCTTCGTTCTGGACGTCAACGGCATCCATAAATAAATCAAGCCGTTTTGCCTGTATGTCCGCCTGAAGTATATTCCTCAGCCCGTGTAGAATATCGGGAAGGCGGCACGGCTGTTCCTCCAGATGCATTTTGCCGTTTTCAATACGGCTCATATCCAATATGTCGTTAATCAGGCTCAGAAGATGATTGCCCGATGTCATTATTTTTTTGAGGTATTCCTCAACCTGCTCCTTGCGCTCGATATGGGTGATGGCAAGAGCGGTGAAGCCGATGATTGCGTTCATCGGGGTACGGATGTCGTGCGACATATTGGAGAGGAATGTACTCTTTGCTTTGTTGGCGAGATTTGCCTGAGCAAGCGCGTCCTCAAGCAGAGCCTTTTTCTCTCTTTCGTCGCGCGTTTCTTCATCTATGCTGCGAAATCCGAGTACGATGCCGCGGTTTTTCTCCCAGCTTCCTGCGCGCGCCGCTTTTACCTGGAAATAGCGGATTTCTCCGCAGCAGGTTGTGCGGTAATTGATATGGTACAAAAGCTTTTGCGAAAGCTCCTTTTGGAGTGCGTCCCTGGAGACGGCTTTACGGAACGGTTCCTTATCCTCCTCGTAAACTCCGGCGTCTATGTAGCGCTCCATGCAATCCTCAAGCGTCAAGTCTCCGTTAAAAATAGGGGCGAGTATATTGTTTTTGCACTCGTTAATCTGAAGGACATTGCCCTTGCCCGTATTTAAGTCAAAAAAGCATACCAGACTGTATTCGACGCTGAGCGCGTGTATAAGCTCCATCTGATGTCTTTTGTTTTCGGACTGTATCATTTCCTCCTGCAGCCGCCGCGCGGTGCAGTCTAAAAGATACCTCTGATAAAACCGTTCGCCGTTTTCCTCCATGAGCCTGATATTGCCCATTACATAAATAATTTCACCGTTATTGTGCTGAACGCGGTAATCAACGCTTATGTTATCGCCGGGGGCTTTAAGCTTATTGATGCATTCCAGAAGCTTTTCCCTGTCCTCATCGATTACGGATGGCGCAATCATATTAAAGCCGCCCGACATCAGCTTATCCCGCGATTCGTATCCCAGAATTTTGAGAGCCGCCCGATTGATGCTTATGATGCTGCCGTCAAGGGTATGGCTCATAACACCGCAGTCCATGGTTGTGAAAAGCTTTTCTAAGGTCTGGTTTTTCTGTATAAGCTCCTGTGCGTAAGCGCGCTCCTTTGTGACGTCTATACCGACGCCGACCGTTCCCATAACACTGCCGTCAACGTCATACAACGGTGATTTATAAGTCGTAAGAAGCATTGTTCCCTCTTTGGTCTGAATCGCTTCCCCGGAAACGAGAGTTTCCTGTTTTTCCATTACAAGGCGTTCGGACTCGATACAGGCGGGGTCGTCAAATTCCACGTCCCATATGTAGGCGTGTCCCTGTCCTTCAACCTGAGCCTTGGTTTTATTTACCGTTTTGCAGAAGCTGTCGTTCACCTTTTCGTGAATGCCGTTTTTATCCTTATACCAGATCAGATTAGGAACATTGTTTATCGTAGACT